>JACREJ010000034.1 GCA_016218305.1 Gemmatimonadota bacterium
ATGATGAGCATGAAGATCACCAGCAGCACCAGCAACACGTCGATCATCGGCGTCAGGTTGGGCTCGGCATTCAAGCCACCGCCCTTGCCGCCCACGGACATGCTCATGGCTTGCCTCCCTGCGCCTTCATCGGCGACAGATTGTCCGTTTCGATGAGGGAACGTGAGCCAGGAATCTGGTCGGTGATCATGCCCGTGACGCGCACCCCGTTCTTGGCGGCGATGTCGAGGGCGTCAATCACCTTCTCGTACTTGAGCTGGTTGTGCGCCTTCAGGAAGAGGATCTTGTCCTCCGTGCGGGCCTCGTAGATGGCCTTGAGGAGGGTCGGAAGATCTTCGTTCTTGATCGGCTTCTTGTTCAGGTAATACGCACCCGAAGCGTCGATACCGAGCACCTGGTCCGCGTCCTCCTCGGGATGCGGCTTCAGGTTCTGGCCCTGCGGCGGGACCGCGTTGAATCCCGCGTTGATGGCCGGCACGACGAGCATGAAGATGATGAGGAGCACCAGCATCACGTCGATCATAGGCGTGACGTTCGGTTCCGCCTTGACTTCGCTATCCGAGCTGACTGCCATCGACATGGCCGTCCTCCATTAAAGGATGGATGGTCCAGGTCAGACCGGCGACTTGCCGGCGTTCTGCGCGGCCGTGTTGAACTCACGGGTGAAGCGCGAACGGCCGAACTCGCCCGACACGCCCTTGATGAGATAGTCGATCATTTCCTTCGACGAATACGTCATCTCGGCCGTGATGTTGTCGATCTTCGTCTGGAAGAAGTTGAACGCCCACACCGCCGGGATGGCCACGAGCAGGCCGAACGCCGTCGTGATCAGGGCCTCGGAAATGCCGGCCGCGATCGAGCTGATGCCACCACCGCCGCCGGCGGCCATGCCCTGGAACGCGTTCACCACGCCCATGGTCGTGCCAAGCAGGCCGACGAACGGCGCCGTGGCGCCCGTCGTGGCGAGCATCGCCAGGCCGCGCTTCATGAGCACGATCTGCATGAGCATCTCACGCTCGACCGCGCGTTCGGCCGAGTTGATGTCCGACACCGTCACCGAGCCGTCCTGAATGAGCGGCTTGATCTCGGCGAGCGCGCCGCCGAGCACCTTGGCGACGTGCGACTTCTTGTAGCTCTCGGCCAGGTTGATGGCCTCGTTCAGGTTGTCCTCCTCGAGGAACTGGGAGAACTCAGGGGCGAACTTGCGCGTCTGGGCCTGCGCGGCGCGCAGATACCACCACTTCTGGACCATGATGGACAGCGACCACACCGACATGATGACGAGGGTGTAGACGATACCCTTGGCGAAATAGCCCATGGAGTGCCAGAGTTCGATCATTGACATAAAGAATGGCTCCCGCGGTTCAGTGGTGGTGACGAACTACTTTTGGATGGCGAAGACGAATGGCTGCTGGACGAGCTGCTTGACCTTCTTGCCGCCCACCTCGGCCGGGAGGAAGCGCATGCCCGGCAGGGCATTCTTGACGGCGAGGGCGAAGAGCTCGTGCGAGGTCTTGAGGACCTTGAACGACGACGGCTCCGCACGCCCTGTGGTGTCGACCGTGAACTGGGCGAGCACCTCGCCCTCCACGCCTGCCGACTTGAGGATTTCCGGATAGCGGGGCGCCGACGATCCGGGCGCCTGCACGACCGGCTTCTCCACCTGGAACTCGAAATACGTCTGCGTCACGTCCGTGGGGACGATGCCGCCCTTCACGCCGTTGGCCACGCCGCCCTGCACGCCCTTGCCCGAGAAGTCCGCCTCGTTCGTCACCGAACGCGACAGGTCGATCTCAGGAATGACGTCCGGGATGTTGATCGGCGCCGTCAGCACCTGGAACCCCTTCACGACGGGCGCGACCGCCACGTCCTTGGGCAGTTCCTTCGGCTGCTCCTTCGGCTTCTCCTTCTTCACTTCGACGAAGTCGACCTTCTGCTCCTTCGCCTCGCGCAGTTTCTCGCCGGCGTTGGCAGTCGCGACGACCGCGCCCCAAATCAGGAACACGTGCATCACGCCGCTGACGAAACTGCCGCCAAGAGACCGCTGCTTCTGCGCCTTCGACTCAAGCAGGTTGTTGAACACTACGCACCCCGTGTGTGGCTGCGGTGAAACGGTTACGGCGGTTCGTGCAAGTGATTCTATGGCACGCGGATGAAGGGAGTAACCGCAGTAACATTAAGATTCGCTTAACGCGAAGTTAGGACTTCCTGTCGGGCTCCGGGGCCCCTTCACCGCCCTCTGGGAGAGCCGGATCGGGGGTGTGCAGGGGGATGGACACCGTGAAGGTGGACCCCCGCCCGAGCCGCGACGCCACCGTGATCGACCCGCCGTGGGCGTGCGCGATGTACTGGCTGATCGCGAGGCCCAGACCCACCCCGCCCCGTTCCGAGGTACGCGAGCGGGCCCGATCGGCGCGCCAGAACCGGTCGAAGACATACGGCAGGTCCGCGCCGGCGATGCCAAAGCCGGTGTCCCGGACGGCAAACTCCACCATGTCCCCGCGCCGCACGAGCGACAGGTCCACGCGGCCGCCCCGCGACGTGTATTTCACGGCATTTGTGACGAGGTTCAGGAACAGCTGCCGGAGCCGCAGGGCATCGCCAAGGACGGTGGCGTCCTCGAGCGGCGTGGCGCTGACCTTCAGCCCCGCCTCCTCGCCGAGGATCTGCGCCGTCTCGGCGACGTCGAGCACGAGCGGGACGAGCGCCACCGGCTCGCGGTGGAGGTCGAAGCGCCCTTCGTCGGCGCGGGCGAGCGTCAGCAGCGACTCCACGAGGTCGGCCATGCGCGCCGTCTCCTGCAGCGCTTCTTCGAGGGCCACCAGCCCCTCGGTGGAGCGCGGCCCCGCCGACATCGCGCGTTCGATGTCGGCGCGCAACACGGTGAGCGGCGTCTTCAGTTCATGGCTGGCGTCGGCGGTGAAGCGGCGCAGGCCGGAAAACGACTGCTCGAGGCGCGCGATCATCGCGTTGAGCGTCGCCGACAGCCGCGCCAGTTCGTCATCGCCCTCGGCGTGCGGCAGCCGCCGGTGCAGCGACCGTCCGTCGGTGAGCGCCGACACCTCGCCGATGATCTCGTCCACGGGACGCAGGGCCCGCCCCGTGATCATATGGGCGACGATCACGGAGAGCAGCACCACCAGCGGGGCAATCAGCACGAAGACCCCGAACTGCTCGCTGCCGATGAAGTCCACGGAGGCCACGGAGCGTGCCGCCACCACCCGCCGCACCGGCCCGGCCTCGCCGTGCTCGAAGCGCCCCACCAGCAGGAGCTTGTCCGTGCTCAGCCGCACCGTCGCGATGGGACGATCCTCGGTGAGCCGCATGACCGCGTCGAGCAGGACGTCGACGTCCTCCACCGACAGGCGCCGCACCGCCTCCGAGGCGTAGAGCGCGCGCGACGAGTCGGCGACGACGAGGTATCCCGGGATCGCATCGAGGCGTGCGCGCAGCGGCGGCCGCAGCTCCGGTTCCTGCTGCTCTCCCGTCGTGTCCACGACCACCGGGCTGATCTGCGTGCCGGCCTGCACCAGCACGAGATGTGCGAGGTTGGTATAAGTCCCGACGACCTGCTGGAGCTCCTGCAGCGCCGCAGCGCGCCGCGCGGTCCAGAGCGCGACGGCGAAGGCCAGCATCGTCCCGAACAGCGCGAGCGCGTACGCCGCGGTGACCCGGGAGCGAATGGTCGCCACGACGCCCGCCTAGTCCTTGACCACGTAGCCGACGCCGCGGACGGTGGCGATGAGCTTCTTCTGGGCCGTGGCGTCCACTTTCTTGCGCAGGTGGTTGATCACCACGTCCACGATGTTGGTGCCGGGATCGAAATGATAGCCCCAGGCGTACTCGGTGATCAGCGTGCGGCTCATCACGCGACCAGCATGCCGCATCAGGTACTCGAGGACGAGGAACTCCTTGGGCGTCAGGTCGATGAGCCGGCCGTCACGACGCACCTCGCGCGTATCGAGGTCGAGCGTCAGGTCTCCCACGGTGAGCAGCGGCGTGGCGATGGCGCGCGGCCGTCGCGCGAGCGCCTCCACCCGGGCCAGCAGCTCCTCGAACGCGAAGGGCTTGGTGACGTAGTCATCCGCTCCAGCGCGCAGCGTCGTGACCTTGGCGTCCACGGCATCCTGCGCGGTCAGCACCAGCACGGGCCGCTCGAACCCCCAGGCGCGCAAATCGCGCAGGATATCGAGGCCCTGCTTGCCCGGCAGGCGCATGTCGAGCACCACCACGTCGTACGGCTGCGTGCGCGCCAGCCGCTCGCCCTCGATGCCGTCGGCGACGAGGTCCACGCTCCAGCGCTGCTGCTCCAGCCCGCGCTTCACGAACTGCCCGACGGTCTTGTCGTCCTCAATGACCAGGACTTTCATCGCGTGCGCGCCCCCGGACGCTGAAACCCATAGACTCGGATCTTGCGGTACAACGTCTTCACCGAAATGCCGAGGGCATCGGCGGCGCGCCCCTGATGCCATCCGGTGCGCTCCAGCACCGCCGCGATGTGCCGGCGCTCCACCTCGGCCAGCGTCAGCGGTGCGGCGGACGCGATGGCGTCACCCGGCTCGGCGCGATGCGCGGACATCACCATTCAATCGTCGGCAGCAGCACCCGGAAGGTGCTTCCCTTCCCGACCACGCTGTCCACCTCGATGCGCCCGCGATGGTCCTGCACGATGCCGTAGCAGATGGCGAGTCCGAGCCCGGTGCCGCGCCCCGGCGCCTTCGTCGTATAGAACGGCTCGAAGATCTTCGACAGCTCCGGCCGCGCGATGCCATGCCCGGTGTCGCTCACCTCGACGATCGCCCCGTCGGTCGGCGTCGGACCGGTGCGCGTGCGCACGGTGATGGTCCCCTGTCCATCGTTGGCATCGGTGGCATTGATCATCAGCGCCATCAACACCTGCACAAGCTGCTCGGCGTTGCCGAGCGGCACGACCGGGAGCGCCGGATCGAGCTCCTTGACCAGCGTCAGCTTCTTGAAGCCGCCGTGGTGCTTCATGAGGAAGAGCGTCTTCTCCACCACATCGTTGAGGTCGACGCGCGACTTGGCCAGCTGCTTGGGCCGGCTGAAGTCGAGGAGCTGGTCCACGATCTGCTTGCAGCGGACCACCTCGTTCTCGATGATCTCGATGTAGTCGAAGAGATCCTTGTTGACGTCGGCGCCCTTCTTCTGGAGATCCTCGAGCCGGTAGCCGAGGCCGTCGCCGCACGCCGCGATGGTGGCCAGCGGGTTGTTGATCTCGTGCATCACGCCCGCGGCGAGCGTGCCGATGGCCGCCAGCTTCTCGGCCTGCGCGTACCGGTGCTGCCCCTCGCGCCACTCGGTCACGTCCTCGCCGATGGTGATGACGTGGGTCACCGCCGAGTCACCGAGTCGCATCGGGATCTTGGTGATGCGATAGGTGCGCGCCGAGCCGGTGGCCGACGACTCCATCTGGTATTCCTGGATGCGCCCCGTCGCGAACACCTCGTCGAACTCGCGGCGCAGCATCTCCACCGGCTGGCGGGACAGGATGTCGAAGATCACCCGGCCCAGCGCCTCGTCACGCGACACGCCCTGCATGCCCGTCTCGCGCTTGCGGTTCCACGCCTGCACGCGGTACTCCCGGTCGATGACGTACAGCCCGAGCGGGAGTGAGTCGATGATCTTCTCGGTGAATCGGCGCTCGCGGTCGATTTCCGCGGTGCGCGCCGCCACCTCCACCTCGAGCTGGCGCGATCGCTCCGCGTGCGCCAACTCCGGCGCGAGGAGATTGGCCACGGCGGTGAGCAGCATCGCCTCCTCACCCTGCATGGCGCGCCCGAGGCGCACGACGAGGGCGCCGACGTGGCGGTCTCCACCCGTCACCGCGACGGCGCGCACGCCGTCCATCTCGTCGCCGGACGCGAGCGCCGCGGCAACCGACGCCTCGGCAGCCTGCGCCTCCCCGGCGGCCCAGGTGCGCACCAGCCCGTCCGCGGTGTGCAGCCAGAGCGAGCACTCGTGCGCCTCGAGCGACTGGCGCAGCGCGCCCAGTGCGACGGATATGCTCGTCTCGAGCGGTCGCGCGGCGTTGAATTCGGCAATGACGGCGGCCAGGGCGTCGAGCGCCCGGGAAGTCCGTGCCGGAGAGGTGGACAGGTCGGTCACGAGGTTCGGAAAAGGGCTGGATCGCGAAGCTACCCCGCCGCGCCGGACGAGACAAGATGACCGACCGCAAACCGGACGGGACCGCGTGCCTGCTTGGCAGGCGGGTCGTTCACGCTGACAGACCGGTTTGCCGAGGTGGCAAAATCGGCCCGGCACGCACGTTGCGCATCAGTCAGGCAGACGCGGCGCACGAGGGCGCCGCCCAGTGATCCTTCAACCCATCAACCGATGCGACTGGTAATAGGAGGCCCCATGGTCCGCACCACCAAGTTTGCCGCGCCCGTCTTCGGGCTCCGCCGCGAGATCGACAAGCTGTTCGAGGACACCTTCGGGAACGTTGCGGCCCCCCTGCTCTCCAGTAACGGCTGGCTGCCCGCCGTGGATGTCAAGGAAACGAGCGACGCGCTGCTATTCGACCTCGAGATGCCCGGCGTGGCGGAGGACCGGCTCGAGATCACCTGCGAAGGCGGCGTGCTCGCCATCTCCGGCGAGAAGTCAGCCGTCAAGAAGGAGGGTGACGAGGGCAAGTGGCACATCGTCGAGCGCACCTTCGGCTCGTTCCGCCGCTCGTTCCAGCTGCCGACGAACGTGCACGAAGACAAGATCGAGGCCACGCTGACCAACGGCGTGCTGCACCTGCGCGTGCCCAAGATGGAGCTGCCGAAGCCGAAGAAGATCGAAGTGAAGGCAAGCACGAAATAGAGAGACAACAGAGAAACAACAGAGAGACAACAGAGAGACAACAGAGGTCACTGCTGTCCGCACGTCGAAACCGTCTCAGAGACCGTACTGTTGTCCCTCTGTTGTTTCTCTGTTGTCTCTCTGTTGTTTCTCTTACTTGAACCCACCAAACGCCAGTCCCCTGAGAAACGCTTTCTGCGCCACGAGGAAGACCACCAGCACCGGCACGAGCGCCGCGACGGCCGCCGCCATCTGCCACGGCCAATTGGCGTAGTACATCCCGTGGAACGATGCGACGCCGGCCTCGACCACACGCAGGTTGGGTGAGCGCGCGACGATGAGCGGCCAGAGCAGCGCCTTCCATGCGTCGATGAAGGCGAACAAGGCCACCGTGGCGAGGGCCGGACGCGCCAGCGGCAACGCCACCCGCGTGAACACCTGCCACTCCGATGCGCCGTCGAGCCGCGCCGCGTCTTCCATGTCACGCGGCAGGGAGAGGAAGTACTGCCGCATGAGGAAGATCCCCCAGGCGGCGACGAGCTCGACGGACACGAGTCCGGCAACGGTGTCCACGAGCCCCATCGCGTCCACGATCAGGAACCGCGGCACGAGCAGCGCGATGCCGGGGATCATCAGCGTCCCGAGATAGACGGCAAAGAGCGGCGTGCGCCCGGCAAACCGGTGGCGCGCAAAGGCGTAGCCGGCCATGGCCGCCGTGATCACCTGCCCCGCCACCGTGGCCGCCGCCAGGATGAGCGAGTTGCGGAAATAGAGCGTGAACGGCAGTGCGGTCAGCGCCTCGGGGAAATTCGCGAAGCGCGGCGCGGCGGGCAGCAGCGGCGGCGGCGCCTGGTACACCTCGAACTCGTCCATCAGCGCCGTGGACAGCATCCAAAGGAACGGCGCGACCATCAGCAGCGCCAGCACGAACGCCGCCGCGTAGCCGAGCGCCTGGCGCGCGCGCCGGTCAGGCATCGGCCGGCTCTCCCTTCACGGTGCGCCACTGGAGGGCGGTCAGCGCCAGGAGCAGCAGGCAGAGTACCACGCTCATCGCCGCCGCCACGTCGAACCGGCGGAATTCCCACGCCGTCTGGTAGATGCGATAGACCAGCACATCCGTGGCGTGCGCCGGTCCGCCCTCGGTCATCACGTACACGAGCGTGAAGCCGTGGAACGACCAGATGATCCCCGTCAGCAGCAAATACGTGGACACGGGACGGAGCATCGGCCAGAGCACGAGGCGGAACCGCTGCCAGGCGTCGGCGCCGTCGAGCCGCGCCGCCTCGAGAAGCGAGGCCGGTATCGCCTGCAGTCCCGCGAGGTAGACCACCATCATGTAGCCCAGCTGTCCCCACGCGCTCACCAGCATCAGGGCCGGGAGCGCCGTGGCGGGATTGCCCAGCCAGTCCACGCGCGGCAGGTGCATCGCCGCCAGCGCCGCGTTGAGCAGGCCGAAATCGCGGTGCAGCAGCCACTGCCAGACCAGCGCGACGGCCACCGTGGACGCCACGTACGGCAGGAAGACCACGACCCGCAGCACCTTGATGCCCCGCAGCGGCTGGTCGAGCAGCAGCGCCGCGGCGAGCGCCGCAACCATGGTCACCGGCACGTAGAGCGCGTAGACGAGACCATTGCGAAGCGCGCGCCAGAACAGCGGGTCGGCGCCAAGTTCGCGGAAGTGCGCGAGGCCCACGAAGGGGCGGTCGCTCGCCAGCAGGTCCCAGTCGTGCACCGAGATCCACAGCAGGAAGGCCACCGGCGCGATGGTGAAGACCGCGAGGTGCACGAGGCTGGGCGCGATGAACCCCCACGCGCCGAGCGTCTCACGCACGCGAACGGGCCGTCCCGCCGTGTCGGCATGCCAACGCACCGCGCCGATCGCGACCGCGGCGCACGCGGCAAGCAGCACCAGCGCGAGCGTGGCCAGCGCCAGCGACGGTTCGCGCAGGGCAAGCCGGTCGAGCGATGCCGCATCGCCGCCCGCGGGCGCGAGCGCCTCGGCGGCCGCCCGCAGCCGCACGCCGGTGGTCAGCGCGGCCGAGCCGAGGATCGCGGCGGCTCCGGCGGCCAGCGCCGCCGCGCCACTCCCCGCGACAGTCGGCACCGCGACGAGCAGCATGGCGCCGAGCGCAAACGCCGCCGCCAGCGGCAGCGCCACCGCCGCGGCGCGCTCGCGCCAGCGCGCCGCCACGCCGACTGCGCCGACGATGTCCCAGTCGTCTGCATCCTTCACCGGCGCGGTGATCAACTCCCCGGAACGACCGCGCACCACCAGCGGCGTCTCCTCCGTGCGTACGGCCATGGAGTCGCCTGAGGTGAGCCCTGCGGGCCACGCCGGGACCGGCGTCGTGCCGCGCAACGTGCGCGCCAGGGCCAGCGCCTCGTGGCTGCGCGCCGAGCGATCGAGGCCGCGCAGGGCACGCCAGGCCACTCCGACGCTGGCGGCCGCCCACACCGCCACCAGCAGCACGGCAACCCGGCGATGCGCCGCGGTCATCGGCTCAGCGCCCGGTCCACGACCGCGGCCGCCTCGCGCGTGGCCTCGCGCACGCTCACGCGGTCCACGACGACGCGGTCCACGAGGTCCATCATCGCCTTCTCCACTTCGCGGTACTGCGCCACCCGCGCCCCCCACGGCACGCCGCCGTACGGCACCTGCCAGAGGAAGTCCATCTCCATGCCGGTGCGGTCCTGCGCCGCCGCCTCGTACGCCACCGTCATCACGGTCGGAATCTCCAGCCCCGACGCGGCGCGGCGGCGCTGCGCATCGGCACGCACCATCCATGCGGCCAGCTCCACGGCCAGCTTGCGATGCGGCGTGTTGTACGGCACAGCCCAGCCGCTGGCGAAGAGCGGCGTCCTCACCTGATGCCCCGGCGTGCGCGGCACTGACACCACGCCCAGCTGCACGCGCCCCTGCTCGAGGTACCGCCGCATGCGCGGGATCATCCAGTGCCCGCTGGTCATCAGCCCCAGTCGCCCGCTGTAGAACAGCCGCTCCTCGTACCCGAGCGAACGCCCCACCGTGTGCGGCGGCGGTGCATAGCCGCGCTTCGGCAGGTCGGTGAGCAGCGTGAGCGTGCGCTCGGCGTCCGGCTGGTCAATGGCGCCCGTCGCGCGCGCACCGTCGGCGGTGAGCACATCGGCCCCCGCGCTCCAGATCCACGCCTGCCACGCGTACAGCCGCCGGTCGAGCACCGTCCCCCACTGGTCCACGACGCCGTCACCATCGGTGTCGCGCGTGAGCGCGCGCACGGCGGCGAGGAACTCGTCCTGCGTCCAGCCGTTCTTCGGCGGCGCGAGACCGGCGTCCGCGAACAGCGCGCGATTGAAGTAGTACACCATGGGCGAGAAGCCCTTGGGAAAGGCGAGCAGCTTGCCGCTCACGCGAAACGGCTCGACGACCTGCGGGAAGAACAGCCCGAGTTGCACGCCCACGCGCTCGGCGAACGGCTGCAGGTCGAGGACGACGTCGCGCGCGGCGAATGCCGCCCCATCGATGCCGTCGAGCAGGAAGACGTCGGGCGGGGAGCCGGCGCCGATGGACGTCAGCACCTTCTCGCGATACTCCGCGCTGTTCGACACCGGGTCGTTGACGATGCGCACGCCGGGATGCGCCGCTTCGAACGAGCGAAACTCGACCGCGTCGATGGCGTTCTCTTCCGGGCTCTGCCACGACGTGATGCGCAGGGTGACGGCCCCGTCGGTGCCGCAGGCGGCGAGCACGCACGCCCACGCGGCGACGGTGGGGCGGGCGCGCACGCTACGCCAGCCGCGCGCCATCGCCGGCCCGGAAGCAGAGCCCCGCCCCCGGCGCGACGCGCACGCCCACTTCGTCGCCCATCCGACACGACGCCTCGCCCGGCACGCGCGCCACCAGGTCCTCGCCGCTCCGCAGCCGCAGGCGCACCAGTGATTCGGGGCCCAGCGGCTCCACCAGCACGACGGACGCGCGTGACGCGTCGATGGCCGGCCCGAGCACCAGGTGTTCGGGCCGCACGGCGAGCACCGCAGCAGTGCAGGCGCCCACCCGGGCGTCGCACGCCAGCGCGCCCTCGAAGCGCGTGCCCGTGGTGCGCCCGGCCACGGTGTTGATGGACGGGGATCCGATGAAGCGCGCGACGGCCAGCGAGGCCGGCTCGCGATACAGCGCCATCGGCGGCCCCTCCTGCAGGACGCGCCCGCCCGCCATCACGGCCACCGACTGCGCCATCGTCATCGCTTCCACCTGGTCGTGCGTCACATAGAGCATCGTCGCGCCCAGCCGCCGGTGCAGCGCCACGAGCTCGGCGCGCGTCTGCGCCCGCACCTGCGCGTCGAGGTTGGAGAGCGGCTCATCGAACAGGAAGAGCGCCGGCTCGCGCACCAGCGCGCGGGCGAGCGCCGCGCGCTGGCGCTGACCGCCGGACAACTGGGCCGGCTTGCGGTCAAGCAGCGCGCCGATCTCCAGCAGCTCCGCCGCCTGCCGCACCCGCCGCGCCGCCTCGACGGGCGCCGTCTTCCGCACCTTGAGCGGGAAGCCAATGTTCTCGGCGACGGTGAGGTGCGGATACAGGGCGTAGTTCTGGAAGACCATCGCCACGTCGCGATCGCGCGGCGGGAGCCACGTCACGTCGCGCCCGCCGATCCGCACCTCGCCGCTCGTCGGCTCCTCGAGCCCCGCGACGCACCGCAGGATCGTCGTCTTGCCGCACCCCGACGGGCCGACGAGCGCGGTGAAGGCCCCGTCGCCGACGGTGAGCGTGACGTCGTCCACGCCAATCACGCCGCCGGCGAAGTGCTTGACCAGCCGCGAGAGGGAGAGGGCCGCCACGACTAGCCCTCCAGTTCCACGGCTTCGCCGAGCGTGGACTCGATGCGCTCGCCGCCGGCGATGACGGTGAACTTGTCGCCGACGATGCGCACTTCGAGCGTGCGGCCCCGCACGCGCACACCCGTGAGCGTGAGCTGCTCGAGGCCGAGCGGGAACGGGTCCACCGTGACGCCGTGGTCGTTGGGGCGCACGCCGGCCGCGTACTGGAGAATCAGGTCGGCCACCCACGAGTGCTGGTAGTCGTCGATGCCGCGGTAGACCGAGGCGCGCCCGGTGAACGGGTTGTAGTGCTCGAAACAGTTCGGGCGCCGCAGGTCGCCGTCATGAAACATCATCCGGACGAACCGCTTGATCAGCTCCCCCGTCTGCTCGCGCAGGCTGTGGCTGTGCGCGCCAATGCGCGAGGCGGCGGCGAGCGCCTCCACCAGGTGGCTGTTCGTCATCGGCCACGTGCGCCCGTTCCACGGGCAGACGTGGCGCTTCCCCTTCCACTCCGCCTCGGCGCTGAAGAGCGGATCATCGAGCGACGACGACGGCACCGGGAATTGCGTCCAGAACTGCTTCTGGTCGAGGAGCGACTGCCGCAGGCCGCGGAGATGCGACTCGTCGACGATGTCCGTGAAGTACGGATAGAAGCAGACGGCCGCCTTCACGCGGGTCCGCATGCCTGTCTGGGGATGCACATCGGAGAACATCTCGCGATCCGCATCCCACATGTTGTCGCGCACGGCGTCGCGCGTGCGCGTGGCGAGGTGCTTCCAGTGCGCGGCGTCGCCGCCGGCGCGGGCGGCGCAACGCTCGAGCGTACGGAACAGGACGTACGCGTAGACCGTGACGTCGATGCCCTTGAGCCGCAGCCGGTTCTCCCAGCCGTAGCGGTCGGCGTCGGGATCCACGGCCTGGTACCGGCTCATGTACTCCTGTCCCGTCTCGTACTGGTCCACGACGTCGAACATGCCGGTGCCGTCCGCGTCGCGCGTGCGCACCATCCACTCGGCGAAGCGCGCCATGGCCGGGTACAACTCGGCGATGAACGCGTCGTCGGGCCATGCGGCGTCGAGCGCCATGAGCGCACCGCCCCAGTCGGCATGGTAGTAGTCGGTGCCGGTGAGGTGGTTGGCGTAGATGCGGCCGTGCAGCGACCCGTCCTCCCGCTGGTGCGCGAAGAAGGTGCGCAGGACGCCGCGCGCGTGGGACGGATCGTTGAGCCAGCGCAGTTCGCGCGCGTGGCACTGCGCGGAGTAGGAGATCGGCTGGTGGAAGAAGCCGATCCCTTCGCACATGGACGGCCAGCGATGATGGCCCTGCCCTGCGGCGGTGGCGTTCAGGTGCAGGCCGTACCACCGGTAGTAGTAGTAGGTCTCGAGGTAGGGATCGGAGCAGCGCAGCTGCGGCACGCGCTCGAACCAGGCGTGCCAGCGGCGGCGGCTGGCGCCGGCGATGGTGCCGTGGGTCGGCCGTACACTGCGCGGCGAATCCTGCACGGGAAGGGCCGGGTCATCCGCGACGATCTTCATCGCGAAGACCGCCGACGACCCCTGATATCCAATGTCCACCGTCCGGTGCACGGCAGCGTAGAATAGCCCGTCCGGCGCGATCCCCTCGTCGCGCACCCGGCGCGGCAGCCCGCCGGCGCGCCACTGCTCCACGAAGGGCGTGTGCCGCCAGAATGGCTGCGGCGCGCTCTTTTCGCTGCGCGACGCGGCCCAGCTGGCGGCCTCGCCCACGCACGCGAGCTCCGCGCGCACGCGCAGCGGCTGCTGCCGGCGGTCGCTGAGCACGCGTGGGAAGCAGACCGCGCCGTTGGTCCATGACGCCTCACCCATCGGCACCGACGCGCCGTCCTGCGCCGTCCACGCCACGAGGTGCACGCGCACCGGCTCGAACGCGGCGAACCGCCATTCCGATACGAAGACGCCGCCGGGGTGCACCGTGCGCACCTCCGTGGCCGTGATGCCCGACTCCAGGCGATACGAGACGGTGAGATCGGCTGGCGTCCAGCGGCGCGACGTGGCGCGAGCTGGAATCTCGCGGCCTGCCGCGTCGAGCACCGTCACGGTGAAGAGCGGCGCGAAGGCATACTGGTAGACGGTGGCCTCGTCCCAGTAGCCGGGCGTGTCGAGCCAGGCGGGATACGTCGGCGCGAAGAGCGTGCCGTCGCCGGCGCCCAGGTACCACTTGTCGTCGCGGGCGAGGTGTTCGATGGGATCGAGCATCAACCGTCGGGGAAGCGTCGGCCCAAAGTTCGCACGCGGCGCACCGGGTCACAATGCGTCATGCCGACGCCGGCGCGGCCTGCGGAGCTCCCAAGATGACGGAAATGTCATCTCGGCGTCATCCTCACGTTGCCAACCACGTGACAGACTCCAAGGACGAGGCGATGTGTGAGCCGGCGTCATGCCGTCCTCTCGCGCCGCCAAGCCACGACCGTATTCGCCCCCCGGGCACGTGGAGCACGGGTCCCGCCCGCATCGCATCCGGATGCACGGCGGGTGACGCGTTGGAAAGGCCCTGGGCGCCGGTGCCTGGGGCCGGCTATCACTCAAGGGGGCATACACGCCATGCGACGTGCTATGAGGAGATGGGGGTTCGCGGTGGCCACACTGGCCCTGCTGCCGCTCATCGCAGCATCAGCGGCCGGCGCCCAGCAGGTGGATTGGGAACGCCTCAATCCCGCATTCAAGGGCGCCACGTTCGTCAACAACGACAAGACGTGCCAGGGCTGTCACGAAGAGATGGACCACAAGTTCGGCCTGAGTGCGCACGCCGGGGCATTCGCCGCAGGCAAGACGGCGCTGAAGGGGAGCTGTGAGTCCTGCCATGGGCCGCGCAGCAAGCACGTCGACGACCCGAAGCCCGGATCGGAATGGCGCTCCCTCAGCAAGGCCCAGCAGTCCGGCATCTGCATGCAGTGCCACGCGGGCGGCAGTCGCATGACATACATGACGGGCGCGCACCTCGCCGGCGAGGTGAGCTGCACCTCGTGTCACGCCGCCAAGGCGCCTCGGAGCCAGACGGCGGTGCTTGCGCGCGCCCAGGCAACGGAGACCTGCTACCGCTGCCATGCCACCGCGAGGGTGCAGATGGCGAAGACCTCGCACCATCCAGTGCGCGAGGGGCGGATGGACTGCGCGTCGTGCCACAACGTGCACGGTTCGAATCCGGCGCTGCTGAAGACGGCCTCGTTGAACGACACCTGCAACAGCTGCCACACCGAGAAGCGCGGCCCCTTCCTGTGGGAGCACGCCCCGGTCCGCGAGAGCTGCGCAACGTGCCATGACGCGCACGGCTCGACGAACCGCAAGCTGCTCAACAGGAAGGAGTCGTTCCTCTGCCTGTCGTGCCACTCGTACGGCGGACACATCAACCTTCCGCGGTACAACCGCACGAGCAACCCGTCCGGCGAAGGCTGCGTGAACTGCCACATGACGATCCACGGGTCGCAGCATCCGTCGGGTCCGAAGTTTACCCGGTAAGGAGATCCAGACCATGCGCAACTTGATTGCAAGCTTGACGCTGGCTGCCCTGCCGGTCGTCGCGTCCGCTCAGGGAGTCGCCGCCAAGGCGTCCCCTGCGCCGAACGGGGGACAGGTCACGATTGGCATCCAGCAGGTGGACAACAACACGAATTCGAGCGCCTTCACGGAATACCGCGACTTGCGTGACGGCCGTACGCCGCTCGCCTTCACGTACCACACCCTGAGCGCCAGCGGCCTCTACCTCGACATCGCGGGCGCCGATGTCACGCGGCGCGACCAGAGCCTCGGATTCACCGCCGGCAAGCCCGGCATCTGGCGCATCCGCGCGACGTGGGACGAACTGCCGCACGACCTGAGCCATAAGGCGAAGTCGCCGTACGCAGCGACGGCGAAGGGCGTGCTCGACGTGCCGTCCACGATGGCGATCACGTTCAAGAAACTGGGCACGGGCGCGGCCGACGCGGCCAACGTGCAGGCGAGCGATGCCATCGCGGCGGCCTACCTGCAGCAGTTCGCGAAGCCGGTGTCGCTGGGTACGACCTCGAAGAACGGAAGTTTCGGCCTGCAGTACAGCGGCATCAACTCCATGAACCTGTCGTTCGGCTACGCGCACCGCGAAAAGTCCGGAAGCCGCATTGGCTACGGCCCCATCGGCGACCGGCCGCCGCGTTCGCTCAACGTCCAGTTCGCCGAACCCGTGGACTTTGCGACGGGCGACCTGACCGCCGCCGCCGAGCTCGTGCGGCCGACCTATCAGGTGCGCGCCGAGTACCTGCTGTCGCAGTTCGAGAACGAGATTGACGTGCTCACCTGGCGCAATATCTGGGCGTCCGGCCCATCGGGCGCCTCGTACGACACGTGGGATCGTGCGGTGTCGGTCTACGGCCGGCGTCCGCTCGCGCCCGACAACCGCTACCAGAGCGTCACGCTCTCGGGCGGCGTGGCCCTTCCCTTCGCCAGTCGGCTGACGGGCAGCGTGTCGCGCGGCACCATGGAGCAGGACGGCGCGCTGCTGCCGTACGCCTACGCTAACGACGTGCTGGCCAACAAGACGCTGCCGCGCAGCAGCACGCAGGGCAAGATGGAAACGACGGCGCTGTCCGCCGAGTACTCGATTTCGCCGCTGCCCCGCATGAACCTGCGCGCCTTCGCCCGGCACTACGCGCTCGACAACCAGACGCCCTCAGCGCATTGGCAGTACGTCACCCAGGACGCTGCGAACATCAACGGCACCGTGTCGTACGTGAACAAGCGTGTCAATGAACCGTTCGCGTGGGACCGCCAGAATTTCGGCATCGAGACGACGATTCGCGTGCCGTTGCTGAAGGGCAGCGTGATCCTCGGCTTCGAGCGCGAGGACTTCGGCCGGGAACGGCTCGAGGCGGCGGCAACGGAGGAAAACATCCTTCGCCTCGCGTGGAATGGCCGGCCCGCCCGGTGGCTGTCGGTGCGCGCGAAACTGCTCCGCGGCAGCCTCGACGCCGGCGAGTACGACTGGAAGATGCCGAGCCACTCGTACTGGTACACGCCGACAGAAGCGACCGACAACAACAACCCCCAGTTCGCCTTCGAGAACCACCCCGACATGCGGTCGTTCACGATGACGGACCGCGAGCGCACCCAGGCGGATTTCACGATTACCGTGACGCCCAACGACAAGCTTTCGGTGTCCACCCGCTTCAAGGCGAAGTCTGATGACTTCGCCTCCGACGTCACGTCCATTCAGCCACTGCTCGGCCTCACCGTGGCGGATAACCAGGCCCGCACGCCGGGCAACCAGCTTGGCCTGCTCAAGCGGTCGCAGCAGCAGCTGTCGCTCGATGCCACCTACGCGCCGAGTGCGCGCGTGGGGCTCAGCGCCTCGTACGGCTACGACCTCGGCACGTCGGACATGAAGAGCATCGAGTTCAACGAGAACAACCGCCTGAACCCGAGTGCCGTGAATACCGCGTCGCTGGGCCCGTGGACGCGCGCCACGAGCCAGTGGACCGCCGACTTCGACGACCGCAACACGTTCATGATGGTGGGTGGCACGTTCGAACTCGTACCGGGCAAGGTGACCGTGGCCGCCAACTACACGAATGCGGCCGCGAACATGGACATCACGTACGGCGGCTTCGGCGCCGTGGACTTCACGGGCACGCCGTTCGCGTCGAACCACGAGTTCAGCTTCACGTCGCCGCCGACGGTCGAGCAACGCAACCAGTCGCTGGACGTGTCCGTCCAGGCGCC
The DNA here is from genome assembly GCA_016218305.1 of Gemmatimonadota bacterium. Taxonomy (GTDB): domain Bacteria; phylum Gemmatimonadota; class Gemmatimonadetes; order Gemmatimonadales; family Gemmatimonadaceae; genus PNKL01. The sequence continues at coordinate 17,332 of JACREJ010000034.1, forward strand.
GCTGTTCGGTCGCGTGGACGCCCGCGTCGGTCTGCGGTACGAGAAGTTCACACTCGAAGACTGGCAGCAGAGCGCCGGCACGGCGCAGTTCGAGACGGTCGGCAGCGACCTGCTGCTGCGCGACACGTCGCGTTCGCACCAGTGGGGGAACCGGCTGCCGAACATGGGGTCGTACCTCGCACCTAGCTACAATGGCACCGCCGTCTACGTGGGACTCACCTACGGGTTCGGCGGCATGAAGTAACCGGCCAGGGCAGGGCCCCCACCGCCCGGGGACGCTGGCTGCATCGCCAGCGCCTCCCGGGACCCGGGTGGGTCGCTAGGTTTTGCAGGTCGACCTACGGTCGGCTGGCGTCCCCTCCTGCGCCTCGCCGACCGTGCGTGTATCCTGAAACGTCCCGCCCTGCACGGGCACCCCCGAGCCTCTCACGCCGACATGCGAATCCTGATCGTCGAAGATGAGCGCAAGGCCGCCGAGTACCTCCGGAACGGCCTGACGGAGTCCGGGTTCGTTGTCGACGTGGCGTACAATGGCGACGACGGATTGCATCTCGCGCTCGAGCAGCCTTACGAGCTCATCGTGCTCGACGTCGGGCTCCCCCGGCGCGACGGCTGGTCCGTCCTCGCGTCGATCCGGCGCGCCGGCCGTCACACGCCGGTGCTCTTCCTCACGGCGCACGATGCCGTGCGCGATCGCGTCCGTGGCCTGGAGGAGGGCGCCGACGACTACCTCGTCAAGCCATTCGCGTTCTCCGAGTTGCTGGCGCGCGTGCGGTCCATCCTGCGACGGGGTCCGGCACGGCAGCCGGACGTCCTGACCGCCGCGGACCTCGAGCTCGATGTGACGCGGCATCGGGCGACGCGCGGCGGCCAGCGCCTCGACCTGACGCCCAAGGAGTTCGCCCTGCTGGCGCTGCTGGTACGCCGTCGCGGCGAGGTGCTGTCGCGCACGCTGATCTCGGAACTCGTCTGGGAGATGCACTTCGACAGCGACACCAACGTGGTGGACGTCGCGATCCGGCGCCTGCGTGCCAAGGTGGATGATCCCTTCCCCATCAAGCTCATTCGAACCGTCCGCGGGGTCGGCTATGTACTCAACGAAGACTGAGGCGCCGGCGCCTCCGACGGCTGGCTCGTGGTCGATCGCCGGGCGGCTCTCCGGTATCAACGCGGTGAAGACGCTGATCATCGTGGCGGTGGTCGGCGGCGTGCTGTACTGGGGCCTGGCGCGTGAGTTGCGGCAGCAGGACGCCAAGCTCGTCGCCAGCAAGCTGTCGGTGCTCGAGCATCTGGTGTCCACCTACCCGCTCACGTCCGAGGCGATCGAGAGCGAGGTGGAGCACGAGGCCGGCGACGAGGGACCGCTGCGATACTTCCTGCGCATCGTCGACGCGTCGGGTCGCGTGGCGCTCGAGACGCCGGGCACGCCGCCGGAACTCGGCGTGACGGCGTTCCCTCCCTTCGCCACGTCGACGCGCACCACGCTCGAGTGCGCAGAGTGCGTGATGAGCGACGATGCCGCGTACTTGCTGGCCTCGCGACGCACCGCCGGGCTGGCTGGCGCCGGGCAGATCGGGCTGCAGGTCGCGCTGGACGTCGGCCGCACCAATGGCGCGCTGCGACGCTATGGCTGGATGCTCGCCATCGTCCTGGGACTCGGCGTGGCCCTGTCCGCCTCCAGCACGTTGATCATTGCCCGCCTCGCAGTGCGTCCACTGCACGAGATCGCCGATCAAGTACGCGCCATCACCGCCAGCCGCCTCGACCTGCCGCCGCTCTCCGCCCGCCCGTGGCCCACGGAACTGCAGGGACTGGCCGGAGACTTTGACGAGATGCTGACCCGGCTCGGCGATGCGTTCGCACGACTCTCCCAGTTCGCGGCCGATCTGGCGCACGCCCTGCGGAACCCGATCAATAACCTGCGCGGCAGTGCGGAGGTTGCGCTTGCGCGGACCCGCACCGCCGACGAGTACCAGCAAACGCTGGGGTCGAGCCTAGAGGAACTCGACCGGCTCTCACGGCTCATCGACGGTCTCCTCTTCATCGCGCGCAGCGAGGATCCCCGACAGGCGATCGAGCGCTCTACCATCGCCATCCGGCACGAGATAGACGCCGTGCGGGACTTCTACGACGCGCTCGCCGCGGAGCGCGGCGTGGACGTGCGCTGCGACGGTGAGGCGACGATCATCGGCGACCCCATGCTGGTGCGGCGTGCCGTCAGCAACCTCCTGGCCAATGCGCTGAAGCACACGGAGCGAGGCGACACGGTGGAACTCGTCGCGCGGGAGCGCCCCGACGGTGGGGCGAGCGTGGTGGTGCGCGACTCGGGCCGCGGCATCGCTGCGCAGCACCTGCCACACCTCTTCGAGCGGTTCTACCGCGCCGACGACGATCGGACCGACGCCTCGGGCGCGGGACTCGGCCTCGCGATCGTACGGTCGATCATGCGGCTGCACGGTGGCGAGGCGCGCCTGGAGAGCGAGGTCGGAGTCGGGACCACGGTGACGCTCGAATTCCCCGCGACCCGCGACCCCCGGCCCGCCTAGCCAGCACCAGCAGCCGGTCCGCGCCGCACCACGCGCGGCCTCCCAGCAAGGAAAGAGCCGACGCGGACAGGTCGTCGCGTCGGCTCCGTCGAGCTTCCCGTGGCGCCCCTCAGTCGTTCTCACCTGACGGAGCAGAACCGGCGGCGGCCGGCGCCGCCGTCCACTTGCGCACGATGAAGACCAGGAAGACGGCACCGCCGAGCACCAGCAGCACTGGGAGCGCGTAGATCACGATGTTGAACCCGTGCGCCTGCGGCTCGAGCAGGATCCACTCGCCGTACTTGGAGACGAAGTACGCCTTCACCTCGTCGGGCGACTTGCCGGAGGCAAGCTGCTCTTTCACCACCATGCGCATCTGCTGCGCCAGTTCGGACGGCGAGTCCTGGATCGCCACGCCCTGGCAGACCGGGCACCGCAGCTGGGCCGCCACCGCCGAGGTGGCGGCGTCGAGCACCGGGTCGTTCTTCTGCGCATCGGTGAGGGTCCCCTGCACCTTCACGCGCAGCGCGCCGCTGTCCTGCGGCGCCCCCTGCGGTGCCGCCGGCAGTTCCGGGGCCTGTGCCGCCAGCGCGCCGCTCACCAGCGTCAGCGCCGCCGCGGCACCCATCAGGGCGCGCGAGAGAGTCCGTGCCTGCGTCATTGGGCCTTCCCCGCCTTGGTGTTCGCGGCCGTGTCCGCGACCGGCGCGGGCGCAGCCGGCAGCGCCGCGGCCAACAGCGAATCGACCTTGAATCGCACGACACCCTGCGTCACCGGACCGGTGTGCTTGTACGCCACGCGCCCGCTGGCGTCGAGGAAGAACGTCTCGGGCACGCCGTACAGGCCGTAGTCGATCGCGACGCGTGCGCCGGGATCATCCACCGACGGATAGGACTGGCCGCCCATCTCCGCGATCCACGCCGTCCCCTTGTCGGGGACGTCGTTGTACAGCACGCCGAGGAACTGCACCGGCTTGCCGGCATACGACTGCGCCACGTCGGAGAGCGCGCTGTGCTCGTCACGGCAGGCCAGGCACCACGAGGCCCAGAAATTCAGGACCACGACCTTGCCGCGCAGGTCGGTGAGGCGCACCGTGTCACCTGCAGGCCGGGCGAGGTCGCCCTGCCCTGGCGCGAAGACCTGCAGCGCAAACGTGGGCGCCTCGCGCCCCGGCAGGGGCGACGGGATGCTGTTCGGGTCGCGCGTCAGCCCCCAGGCGAGGAGCCCGATGACGGGCGCGGCGGTGGCCGCGGCAATCGAGGCTCGTTTCCAGTTCACGGCTGGCCCTCCGCGAGCGCGCTCGCGCGCACCGCCGGCGCGTCCGACGTCCGTTTACGCCCCGGCAGCACGCCGATGAGCGCGCCGAGGCAGAGCACGAAGCCGCCCAGCCAGATCCACGGCACCAGCGGCTCCCAGATCACCTTGACCGTCACGTTCGAGCCGTCCGGCTTGAACGCCATCAGGTTCAGGTAGATGTCGCCGCGCAGCGTGCTCTTCACGTCGGGGGTCGGCACCGGCGCTTCCTGCGTCGGGTAGTAGTTCATCCGCGGCTCGATGGTGGCGCGCACGCGGTCGCCGTCCATCCACTCCATGGTGGCGCCGATGACCTGCCGCTGCGGCTCCTCGCGTCCCCACGCCGCCTTGAAGCGCAGCGTGTGCCCTGCCACGGTGATCGACTCGCCGGGCCTGAGCGTGGCTTCCTGCTCCTGCTTGAACGTGGACGAGGCGGCGACGCCAAGCGTGACGAGCACGACGCCGATGTGCGCCGTGTAGCCGCCGTAGCGGCGGCGGTTGCCGCTCACGAGGCGCGACAGCGCCACGAGCCACATCTCGCCATGCGCCCGCACGCGGGCGTTGGCGCCCACCACGAATTCCCGGACATTGACGCCGAGCGCGAAGCCCGCAAAGAGGAACGCGAGCACGGAATACACCCCGCGCGCGCCGGCCAACAGCGCCGCCGCGGCGACGAGCACGCCGAGGACCGCGCCCGGCAGCAGCTTGCCCTTGAGCTCCGGCCCCGCCGCCTTCTTCCACGGCAGTGCCGGCCCCACGCCCATCAGGAAGATGAGCGCCACCATCATTGGCAGCGTCATCTTGTTGAAGAAGGGCTCACCCACGCTGACCTTCACGCCGCGCACCGCCTCGGCGACCAGCGGGAACAGCGTGCCGATCAGCACCGTGAACATGAAGACGGTGAAGAACAGGTTGTTCAGCAGGAACGCCGTCTCGCGCGAGAGCGGCGCATCGAGCCGCCCGTCCGATGCCAGCTTGTCGCTGTTGCCCGCCACCAGGAAGAGCGTGGCGACCAGCACGATGCCGATGAAGGCGAGGAAATAGTAGCCGATGGTGCCCTGCGTGAAGGCGTGCACCGAGGAGATGATCCCCGAACGCGTGAGGAACGTGCCGAGGATCGTGAGCACAAACGTGCCGACCATCAGGTTCAGGTTCCACAGCTTCAGCATGCCGCGGCGCTCCTGCACCATCACCGAGTGCAGGTACGCGGTGCACGTCAGCCACGGGATGAAGGAGGCGTTCTCGACGGGATCCCACGCCCAGTAGCCGCCCCAGCCCAGCACTTCATACGACCACCACATCCCGGCGATGATGGCGGCGGTGAGGAAGGCCCAGGCCGTGATCGTCCAGCGGCGCGTGACCTTGATCCAGCCGTCGTCGGCGACTTCGCCGGAGAGCATGGCGCCCACGGCGAAGGCGAACGGCACCGTGAGTCCGACGTAGCCGAGATAGAGCAGCGGCGGATGCACACCCATCAGGATGTGGTTCTGCAGGAGCGGATTCGGCCCCGGGCCGTCGAACGGCACCGGGAACACCGGCAGGAACGGATTGGCCGGCCCGACGAGCAGGATGTGGAAGAAGAGCGCGACGATGAGCAGCGTCACGGCCGCGTACGGCACCAGGTTCCCTTCCCGCTTGCGGTTGAACCAGACCACCGCGGCCGCGTACATCGCGAGCACCCACGCCCAGAAGACGATGGAGCCCTCGAGCGCCCCCCAGAGCGAGATAATCGTGTAGAAGGTCGGCGTCGCCCGGCTGCCCACCTGCGCCACGTAGGAGATGCTGAAGTCGTGCGACACAAGCCCGTAGATCAGGGCCAGCGTCGACAACGTCACGAGCGCGAAGTTGGTGTAGACGGCCGCGTAGAGGTACATCAGCCAGTCGCGGCGGCCCTTGCGCACGGCGATCGGGCCGAAGATCGCCCCGAGCGTCGTGACGGCCAGCGCGACGACGATGGAGTTGAAGGCCAGCAGGCGCGTCATGTGGCGGGGCTCTTCATCAGGGACTTGTACATGTCCGACGGGCGTTCACCCTTGGCCGGCGCCTTGTACTCGTTGGAGTGCTTCACCATCACGCTGGTGCTCTTGAAGACGCCGTCGTGCCCGTAGCGCCCCTCGACGACGACCCCCTGGCCGTCCTTGAACATCTGCGGCGGCGCCCCCTTGGAGTGCACCTTGATCTCTCCCGTGCCGTCCGTGACGGCAAAGCGCAGGTCCAGCTTCTGCTCGTCCCAGACCACCGAGCCGGGCTTCACCTGGCCGCCCAGCCGCATTGGCTTGTCGTAGCCCTCGGCGCCCTTGGCCAGCAACTCCTTCGGCGTGAGGAAGTACACGACGTTGCTGTCGAGGCCGCCGTAGATGAGCCAGCCGAACGCGATCACGAGGACGCCGACCGCAGCCAGCGCGCCCCACTTGGTCTTCTTCGTTGTCATGTCCTGAACTCTCCCTTGGCCGCCTGATCGTATTCCGCCCGGGCGCGGCGCACCGATCCCACCGTGCGCACGAGCATGGCCCCGAGCACCACCCACGTGATGACGTACGACGCCACCACGTAGCCAACACCGCCGCCTGCGATTCCGCTAGCCATTGTACCCTCCCAACGCCGCCGCCTGGGCCGCATGTTCCGCCGCGCGCTCGTACCGGGCCGCCTCGTAGCGGCGCCAGATGAACCAGATCGTCAGCAGCGTGAACGCCGCCAGGTTCAGCATCAGCCCGCGCAGGTATTCCGGCGCGAGCCCCCGCGGGCTGCTCTGGATCTGGTGCAGCGTGCGCCACCACTGCACCGACATCCACACGATGGGGACGTTGATGGCCCCCAGGATGCCCACCGCCGCGCTCCACTGCCCGCGCCGGTGCGGATCCTCGACAAAGGACCGCAGGGACAGATACCCCACGAAGATGAGGAAGAGCACCAGCGTGCTCGTCAGGCGCGCATCCCAGGACCACCAGACGCCCCACGTCGGGCGCCCCCAGAGCATGCCCAGCACCAGCGTGAGGCCGCAGAACAGCGACCCGACCTCGGCGGCCGAGGCGGCCAGCAGGTCGGCGCGCTCATCGTCTTTCCACAGGAAGTAGAGCGATGCCACGAGGACGACGCCGAACGCGCCGAACGTCACCCAGGCGGCCGGGACGTGCACGTACATGTTCTTCTGCAGGTGTCCCATCATCGCGTCGGCCGGCGACGTCAGGACGGAGTAGACCTGCACGAAGATGAAGAAGAGGAACGCGAGCCAGCCGAGCCAGTTGGGGGCCGGCTTGGGCGGTCCGAATTGACCACTCGGTGCGGGGGACATGGGGAATCAGACCTCGATCACGTATTCAAAGGCCAGGAAGGTTGCCACCAGGAAGATCACATCAAAGATCACCAGCATCTGCATCCAGGCGCCCGCCTCATTCATGACATCGCCGAACAGCAGCGCCTTGGTTGCCGACATCGCGGCCAGCAGCACCGGGATGAGCATCGGGTACAGCAGGAGCGGCAGCAGCACCTCGCGCGCGCGGCTGCGGCTCGACATGGCGGCATAGAACGTGCCGAGCGACACGATGCCGACCACGCCGAGCATCATGATGAAGACGATCAGCGGCCAGGTCGCCGGGATGTCCACCGAGAACAGGACGATCCCCACCGCGACGACGATCACCAGCATCAGCGTCACGAAGATCAGGTTGGCGATCAGCTTGCCGGCAAAGATCGCCCAGCGTGCGCCCGGGTAGAGCAGCAGCGCCTCGAGGGCGCCGCCGTCCAGCTCCACCTGGTACGAGCGGTTGAACGCCAGCACGCCGGCAAAGAGGATCGCGAGCCAGAGCGCGCCGGCCGCAGCATCGTGCAGCGCCTTGCCGTCGGGCCCGAGCGCGAGGCCGAAGAGCACGAGGATGGTGACGCCGAGCGACGCGACCGAGTTGAACCCCGCCTTGGAGCGCCGCTCCGTGGTGAGGTCCTTCCATACGATCGCGCGGATGCGCCGGACGTCGTCGTTGAACGCCATCAGGAGATCCCCGCCGCGCCGGCTGGCAGCGTGATCGCCTGCGGCGACGCGCCGTCGTGCGCGAAGTCGTCGGACGTCGGCGTGTGCACGCGCCCGTCGCGGATGAGCACCGTGCGGTCGAGCACGCCGGCCGCCGGCACGAGGTCGTGCAGCACCACCAGCGCCGCGCCGCCCGCCGCGTTCAGCTCGCGAATGAAGCCGTTCATGAGCGCGATGCCGGCAACGTCGAGATTGTTGTAGGGCTCGTCGAGCAGCAGCAGACGCGGACGCTGGAGGATGAGCCGCGCCAGCGACAGCCGCCGCTGCATGCCGGCCGAGAAGCCGCGCACGCGCTCGTGCGTGACGTGGGTGAGGCCCACCCGCTCGAGCGCGGCGTCGATGTCCGCCGACGGGAAGCCCAGCATCGTGGCCGCGAACGCCAGGTTCTCGCGCGCCGAGAGGTCGTCGTAGAGCCCCGGCACGTGGGAGAAGAAGCCCACGTGATGCCGCACGTCATCGCCCGCGGTCTTCACGTTCGACCCGTAGACGAAGCAGTCGCCGGCGGACGCCTTGAGCAGCGTCGCGACGATGCGCATGAACGTACTCTTGCCGCAGCCGTTGTGTCCGAGGAGGCCGACCATCTCGCCGGCGCGCACCTGCAGGTTCACCCCGCGCAACACCCAGCGGGCGCCGAACCGACGCGCCACCCCGCGCGCATCGAGCGCGAGGTCTGGTGACAGGAGGGGGGCTGATGTCGACACGCCAGTAATCAGGGCAATTGCAGCCTTGTTTTCCAGCCGCAGGATGCCGATAAAATGTACGGTTTTACCTTACACCACAACATGATGTCAAATAAGGGGTTGCGTGAAACAGACGGCGGACGGCAGACGGCGGACCGCTATCGCGCCACGACGCACAACGCGGGAATCGGCGAATGCCGACCCCCGCGTGCGAGTGGAGCGTATCGGGATCGAACCGATGACCTTCCGGTTGCAAACCGGATGCTCTCCCAGCTGAGCTAACGCCCCGTGGCCTCAAATCTAAGTGTCGATGGGTGTGAAGGGCAGATGGGAGATGGGAGATGGGAGATGGGAGTTGGGAGCACGCGGGTTCACCATGACCATTGGCCCGGCCGGACCGCACCGCACCGCGCGTGGACGCAACGGAACGACCTCGCGCGCAATCGACGGCTGCTGTACGCCCATGCCACCGCTGTTACCGTCGTTCATGTTTCCCCTTGAGCGACTGGACGTCTACCAACAGGCCGTCGATTTGGCGCGAGATTGCGCGAGAGGATGTTCGTCGCTCCGCGATATCGACCTTCGTCAACAGCTTCTTCGCTCGATCCGGTCGATCGCCGCGAATCTCGCAGAGGGAGCGGGCAGCGACTCACAGGCCGTGTTCGCCCGACACATCGCGATCGCACTCGGGTCGGCCAGGGAGAGTGAGTGTCACCTGCGCCTCGCCCGAGACGCAGGGCTTCTTGACGCGTCGCTCCACGCGAGATTGCAACTCGCACTGGACAACCTCAGGCCTCGGTTGATCCGGCTACTCGTCGCCGTCCGCAGGAACGCGAAGCGGCGGAGTGAGTGACTCACCCCGCCGCGTCTCCCATCTCCCATCTCCCATCTCCCCTCTCCCATCTCCCATCTGCCGCTCACTCGTGAGCGGGCAACGGCTCCATCGTCTTCGGATCGCACGGCACCTGCACCTCGTCGCGGTACGGTGACGTCATCAGGAAGACGCGCATCTTGGGGAAGCCATCCATGAACTGGGCGTACAGCCAGCCGAATGCCCCGAGGAAGCCGACGAAGATCGCCAATTCCCACTTGCCCAGCGGCGGCCCTTCCGCGGCCGCACGCGGGCCGTAGATGGACGGATAGATCTCCGTGTACCGCGCCAGCCACAGCCCGACGAACGAGCTCGCCGCGAAGAACATCATGCTCGGCGTCCAGACCTTGGCCTTCACGCTCAGCAGGCCGAAGAACGGCAGCAGGAACGTCAGCACCGCCGTCGCCACCGTGATGTTCGTCCACGCGCCCGTCAGGCGCAGCGTGAAGAAGTGCGTCTCTTCGGGCAGGTTGCCGTACCAGATCACCAGGAACTGCGAGAAGGTCAGGTAGCCCCAGAACGCGGTGAACGCGAAGCAGAGCTTGCCGATGTCGTGGTACTGCTTCTCGGTGATCAGGTCATGCGCATTCAGGTGGTGGTTGAACCAGCGGACGAGGCCGCTGAAGATCATCAGCGCCACCAGCCAGCCGCCCATGAAGACCTGCCACGCGTACATCGTGCTGAAGAAGTGCCAGTCGAGCGACATCGAATGGTCCCAGGCCAGCACGCACCAGCCGAGGCCGAACACGAGGGCCATGACCACCGCCATCCATCCCTGCCGACTGTGCGTGGAGTGCAGTTCGCGCCGCTCCTCGCCGAAGTTGCGGCGCATGGCCGCCCGGATGCCGGCCGCCCAGCGGGCGCCGCCCTCCGGGCTCACGCCGACATCGAGCCGCACGGACGTCCACACGTACCACAGCTGCAGCGCCACCAGCACGCCCATGACGCCGATGGAGCGCGCCCAGAAGAAGCCGTGGCTGAGATACAGGTCCTTCTCCGGGATCAGCTCGCCCGTCCCCGGCATGTGCCACCAGGGATAGACGTAGTGCTTGCCGAAGAAGATCGTGACCATCAGGCAGACGAACGCGAACGGCAGGAAGGCGGCGAAGCCCTCCATGATGCGGATCACCGAGCGCGACCAGCGCGCCGTGGTGATGCGCTGCACGGCGACGAACATCACCGCCGCCGACGAGATGGTCGTGAAGAAGAGCCAGTTGACGTGGAACGCCTGCCAGGCGCGGCCGTTGCCGCGGATCATCCCGTAGACGAGCACGGCGAAGCCGGCCACGAACATGGCGAGAAACGCCTGCTTGATGGCGGCCGGAATGGGCTTGTCGATCGCCGCCAGCACGCGTTCGCGCGACGGGGCGGGAGTCTCGTGGGCGCTCATCAGTCGTGGCCCTCAGTCTTGGTCTGCGCCGCGCCGTTCGCGGGCTTTGGCGTCGCCACCACCGCGGGACGCGCCAACGCCGGGTTGCGGTTGGGGCCGATCGGCGTGAAGCCGGGGAGCTTGTCCCCCGTCTCCCCGGGCCGTCCGGCCGGCGTCGTGTCGGGCACGACCCCCGCCAGCTGGCCCTGCACGGCGCGGATGTAGTTCACGACATCCCACCGGCTCATCTCTTCAATACGGTTATACGACGGCATGAGGCCGCGGCCATTGCGGATCATGCCCCAGATGTAGCCGTCGGTCAGCGCCTTGGCGCGGTCGGAGGTCAACGGCATCGGCACCATGCCGAGCTTGGTCGCCTCCCCGTCGCCCTTGCCGGCGCGGCCGTGGCACACGGCGCAGTTGATCTGGTACTCGATGCGCCCGCGATGCAGCGACGCCGAGTCGGCGGGCACGGGGTTGGCGAGGGTCGACATCGAGTCGATGACGTTCGGCAGCACGCCGTACGACACGACCCAGGCCGGCATCATCGTGCCGTTGGTCGACACCGATCCGCTCGGGTTGCCGCGGAAGCCCTTGGTCTCGGCGGAATCGGGGTTGAAGACCTGCCACGGTCCGACCGACGGCTGCTGCTTGAAGTCCGAGAGCCAATTCCCGGTGCCGCAGGCGCCCAGCGCGAGCGGGAGCGCCACCAGCGCGGCGCCACGGATGAGACGCTTAGCGTTCACCGCGCACCTCCACTGCCCCATGCTTGCGGAGCAGCGCCTCGGCGGAACCGAGGCGATCGGGCGGGCACTCCACCCAGACGCCATAGTCGCCGCGACTGAAGCGCGGGTCGTAGCCGACCATCATGGTAAGGCGCGGGACGCCGGCGTGGATGAAGAGCCCGGCCACCGTGGACAATGCACCAACCAGCACGAAGACCTCGAATCCGAAGATCGTGTAGGGAATCCACGAGCCGATCGCCTTGCCGCCGACCACGAGGGGCCAGTAGTTCGACGCCCAGATCGGGATCCAGTAGCCGAACACGCAGCCGGCGAGGCCGCCGAACAGCATGTACATGCGCACCGGACTCTTCGGCGGCTGCACCGCATGCTCCAACTCGTGCCGCGGCGTCGGCGTGAACACCGTCACGTCGCCGAGGCGCGCGTGTTTCAGCTCGGTGATGGCGTCCACCGCGCTGTCCAGCTCCCTGAAATGACCGAGGACGCCGCGCATTAGTGGGCCCGTCCCGTTTGAGGTTCGAAGTCCTCGGCATCCTCCGGCGTGTGCACGTGCACATGCCGGACGCGCGGCGGCACGATCTCCTTGGTCTCGGAGATGGCGACCACGGGCAACTGCCGGACAAAGAGCAGGAACCACATGAAGAACCAGCCGAACGAACCGATCAGGATGGAATAGTCCACCCACGTCGGCGAATACGTCGTCCACTGCCACGGCTCGAACTCGTGCGAGAGCGACGGGACGACGATCACGAAGCGCTCGAACCACATGCCGATGTTGATGAAGATCGACAGGATCCAGAGCCAGGCCGGGTTGCGGCGCAGCTTCTGCGAGAAGAGCGTCAGCGGGAGGATCATGTTGCAGGTCAGCATGATCCAGGCCGCCCACCACCACTGGCCGAAGACGCGGTTCCAGAAGTAGTCCTGCTCGGCCTGCACCCCGCCGTACCAGGCGATGAAGAACTCGACGAGGTAGGCGCACCCGACGATCATCGACGTGGTGAGGCAGAGCTTCGCCGCCGCGTCGAGATGGTTGATCGTCACGTAGTGCTGGAGCCGGAACCACTTGCGGATCGGGATGATGATCGTGAAGACCATCCCGATGCCGGAAAAGATCGCGCCCGCCACGAAGTAGGGCGGGAAGATCGTCGTGTGCCAGCCCGGCGTGATCGCCATCGCGAAGTCGAAGGACACCACCGAGTGCACCGACAGCACCAGCGGCGTGCTCACCGCGGCAAGGAACAGGTAGGCACGCGCGAAGTGTCGCCACTCGCGCTCGGTGTTGCGCCAGCCGAACGAGAGAAAGGCGAGGATCCGCCGGCGCAGCGGGTTCGTCTCGCGATCACGCAGCACCGCGATGTCAGGAATCAGGCCGACGAAGAGGAACGTCGTCGAGATGGTCAGGTAGGTCGAAATGGCGAAGACGTCCCAGACCAGCGGCGACTTGAACTGCGGCCAGAGAAGGCGCCAGTTCGGATACGGGATGAGCCAGAAGAACTTCCACGGGCGCCCGAGGTGGATGATCGGGAACAACCCGGCGGTCATGACCGCGAAGACCGTCATCGCCTCGGCGCACCGGTAGATCGTCGTCCGGAAGCCGGCGCGGAACAGGTACAGAATGGCCGAGATCAGCGTGCCGGCATGGCCGATGCCGACCCAGAAGACGAACGTGATGATGTAGACGCCCCACATCACGGGCGGGTTGTAGCCCGCCACGCCCAACCCCTGGTGGAGCTGGTACAGGAACGCGCCAAGCCCAAGCGCGAGGCAGGCGACCGCCGTCATCAGCATCAGGAACCAGGCCTTGGTGGGCCTGAGCGTCGCGATGATATCGTCGTCGACCTGCTCGTAGTCCCGGACCGCCGGGAGCTGCACGTTGGCCGACGAGATGTTGGGCCGCCGTGGTTCGTAGGCGATGGTTGCCATCGTCCGCGCCCCCTAAGCCGTAGCCCCGGCCGGAGCCGGGTGGTTGATCTTCTTCAGGTAGACCACCGCGGTGAACGTGTTCAGTTCCTCGAACACGTGGTACGCACGGCGATCCTCGATGAGCTTCGTGACCGACCAGTTCTCGTCGGCTGCGTCGCCGAACACGATGGCGCGCGACGGGCAGGCCTGCGCACAGGCCACCGTGAACTCGTCGGCCTCGATCTCGCGGTTCTGCACCTTGGCCAGCGTCTCCGCGTCGCGGATGCGCTGCACGCAGAACGAGCACTTCTCCATCACGCCCTTGGCCCGCACGGTCACGTCCGGGTTGAGCTGCCAGTTGAGCGGCTCCGGGAATGCGTACTGCGCCCGGTCCGGCTCGCCATACCCGAACCAATTGAAGTAGCGGACCTTGTATGGGCAGTTGTTCGAGCAGTAGCGGGTGCCGACGCAGCGGTTGTAAACCTGCACGTTCAAGCCGTCCGGCGCGTGGTACGTCGCGTACACGGGGCAGACCGGCTCGCACGGCGCGTTGCCGCAGTGCTGGCACATCATCGGGATCACCCGGGCCTCGGGGTGATGCTCCGGGTCCCACGCCATGTCCTTGTACTCGCGGTCCATCTCGTAGTAGCGCTCGAGGCGCAGCCACGCCATCTCGCGCGAGCGCGTGATGTTGGCGCCGGGGAACTTGCGGTCCGGATACAGGATCGGGCCCTGCCACTCGGCGCCGACCGTCGGGATGTTGTTCTCGGCGTAGCAGGCCGTGACGCACGCCGAGCAGCCCGTGCACTTGGCCAGGTCGATCGTCATTGCCCAGCGCCGCTTGGCGCGGCCGCTCGGGTGGTTCGGATCGTACTCGCCCTTCAGCGTCGACTTGGGGTCACTCAGCTCACCCTGCGCGTCGGTGGCCTGCGGGGCGCGGAGGCCGGGGAGGAACTCGGTCGAGGCCTGTCCCGGGAAGTGGTGCCCGCCATGCTCCTCGCCCTTGAGCAGTTCCTCGATCGTCGCCGCGCGGGCAATGCCGCGCCCATGCTGGCGGCCCGACCCCTCGGTCGTGACGATCATCGAGTGCCCTTCGGCCTTGCTCACCGTGCAACGCACGCCCACCAGCTGATAGCCGCCCGCCGAGTCGTTGGACGCGGGGAGCAGGCCCCAGGCGTTGCGGCCGGTGCCGGTCGCATAGCGTCCGGCCGCGGTCTGGCCGCGGCCGACCATCACCGCCACCGTGTCGGGGCGCACGCCGATATACAGGAAGGCGGGAGCGGTGATGGAGCCCGCGACGGTCTTCACCGTCACGTGGTCGCCGCGTTCCACGCCCAGCTTCTTCGCCGTCTCCGGATGCATCTCCACGACGGTCTGCCAGCAGATCTTGGTGACGGGATCCGGCAGTTCCTGCAGCCAGGGCTTGTTCGCCCCTCGTCCGTCGCCCATCAGCAGGTTGGCGTACGCCGCGAGATAGAAGTCGCCGTTCGCCTCGCCGGCGATCGCCGGCCTCATGATCTTTGCCACGGGCGCCACGCGCACCGGCAACGAACCGGCGAGCAGTCCCTTGGGCAGTGCATTCTGCAGCGTGGCGTTGCCGCCGATGTGCGACGCCACGACCCCGCGATAATCGGGCGGGAACTTGGCGACGTCCGCTGCGTGCCGCCGCTCTTCGGGCGGGTCCACGGGGCAGGAGAAGCACGGCAGGGGCGTCAGCGATGACAGCAGCACGTCGGCGGTGGCCCGCGTGTTGAAGACCGGGTCCATCGTCGGCTGCTGCAGTCCCAGCGTTCCCTTCACCGGCTCGGCGATGCCCCAGCTCTCGAGCGCGTGGTGGTCCGGGAGGATCAGGTCGCAGAGCGCCGTCGTTTCATCGGGAACCGACGAGAACGAGACCTTGAACGGCACCTTTGCCGCGGCCGCGGCGAAGCCAAGTCCGGCCGGCGTGCTGTAGACAGGATTTGCGCCGCGCACGAAGAGCGCCGGCACGTCGCCGGCTTCCATGGCGGCCACGACGTCGTTCAGGATGGCGGGCGGCACGACGCCTTCCCACGCGCCGTAGGCCTCGGCCGGCTTCACGGTCACGCCGACGTTGCCGAGCGACTTGTTCAGGTTGTTCACTTCCGTCGCGAGGTCGAGCGCGCGCGGGCCGGAGCCGCCGGCCACGAGCAGCGACGGCTTGGCGCCGGCGACTTCCCGCTGCAGCGCCGCGAGGATCTTCTGCGGCACGTCGGTGGCGGCGGCCGCGTCGGCGACCGACATCTTGCCGGCCAGCATCTTGGCGATGGCGCCGGCCGTGCCCGGCTTCGCGGCGATCCACTGGTCGGCATTCAAGCCGGTCAGCGGGCGGCGCGGGCCGATGTAGATGAGGCGCGGCGCGCCCTCGATCTTCCCGCGCGCCTCGGCGAAGTCCAGCTGCTGCGGCACCGGCAGTCCCCAGCCATCGAGGAAGTCGGCGGCGAACGACACGATGAGCTTCGCCGCACCGAAGTCGAGCTTCGGCCACGACACGCCGTACACCGCCTTGTTCGCGGCGATCGTCGCGAACGGCGCCTCGGCGTCGTAGCTGATGTGCTTCGGCATGCCGCGGTTCGCGAGCCAGGCGTCGAGGAACGTGTGCAGCAGCCCCTGCTCATGCTGGTTGATGAAGACCGCGTTCTGCGCCTTGCCGCCCTTCATCGCCGCGTCCACGCCCTTATGCAGCGCGTCGATGGCCTGGTCCCACGAGATCGGGACGAGCTGGCCGTTCTGGCGCATCATCGGGCCGCGGAACCGATCGGGATTGTACAGCCCCTGCAGCGCGGCCTGGCCGCGCGCGCAGATGGCGCCGCGGTTCACGGGATGATCCGGGTTGCCTTCCGCCTTGATGGCGCGGCCGTCGCGGGTCTCTACGATGATGCCGCACCCGGCCGCGCACTCGCGGCAGGTGGTGGCGTAGTAGTTGGAGACGCCCGGCACCGTGTGATCGGGCGACGCGACGTACGGGATCAGCTTCTCGACCTGGTCGGTGCTGCAACCGACCATGGTCGTCGCGGCGCCGGTGACGCCGAGGACCTTCAGGAAATCGCGGCGCTTGACGCCGTTGATCGTTTCCACGGGGTTCGTCATGCGTCGGTCTCTAGTAGTGGCAGTTGGCGCAGTCGTAGGACGCGACCTTGCGCACGCCCTTACGCTCGTCGGCCAGGGCGGCCGAATCGGGCTCGTAACCGGCGAGCCGCATTCCCTCGGCGCGCGAATAGCCGTTCACATGGCAGCTGACGCACCAACCCATGTTGAGCGAGGCGTACTGGAAAACCTGCTCCATGTTCTGCACCTGCCCGTGGCAGGTCTGGCAGGTGACGCCGGCATAGACGTGCCGCACGTGCGGGAACCGCACGTACTCCGGCACCTTATGCACGCGCACCCAGGCGATGGGCTGCTTCTTGTTGAACGCCTCGGCGACCTTCTTCACTTCCGGCCGGTCGATGGCGGTGATCGTGTGGCATCCCATGCAGGTCGACACGGCCGGCAGGCCCGGATCGGGCGACTTGAAGGCGGCGGCGTGGCAGAACACGCAGTTCATCTGCAGCGTGTTCACGTGCACCGGGTGCGGGAACTTGACGGGCTGCGCCGGTGAGCGGCCCGTGCCCTGCCCCAGATAGTTGGTGTATCCAGAGGCGCCGCTGTATCCCCACGGACCGGGCTTGGCCTTGCCGAGGGCCTCGCGATTGGCCTTCTGGGTCGCCGTTTCCGTGGTGCCGGCGGCGACGGCGGCGGTCTGAAAATTACCGGCGTAGGCGGACAGCAGCGTCGAGGCAACTCCAATCGCCACGACGCCGGTGATCACCAGCCACTTCCTGCGTCCCGTCATCGGATGTCGTCCGGAAATGAGGGGTCTCGGGGGGGACACGCGCACGCACGTGCTGCTGAGCAAGCGAGGGAATTTCACCGCCCGTCTAGATGTGCGCAAGGCGAAGGGACGAAATCGCTTGGGGGGACTGCGGGCGTCGCCGTCAAGGCGCGCGCCGTCCTCGGAGCATCAGTCGGCGTCGCCCGGGGTGCCCGGCTGATCGCGCCGCCGCCACGGCCCCTTGGCCAGACCGCGCGTGATCCGGTCGATGGTGCGCAGCACCTCGATCGCCACCGCGCGCAGCATCGTAACCTCGCGCTCATCGGGTTTGGCGCGAAAGGCGAGGCTGCGAATCGAGCGCATGACGAGTTCGGGATTCCGCGTGCGAAAGAAGGCGATGGCGTCGAGCGCCGCTTCGGTGTCGGCGAACATCCGCTCCCACTCCTCGTGCGTCGCGGGACCTGCCTGGTGCCGATGCGCCTCGACCCGGCGTGTCGCGTCGCCGGCCGCCACGTGGAATTCGTACAGCGCCACGAGCACCGCCTGCGCCAGGTTCAGCGACGAGTGCTCGGTGGTGGGGATCATGCAGAGCACCTGCGCGCGGTCCAGCGCCTCGTTAGGCAGGCCGTGGTCCTCCTGACCGAAGAGCAGGGCGACGCGATGCCCCTCCTGCAGCTCGGGGAGGTAGCGGTCGGCGACGGCACGCGGCGCCAGCCGCTCCCACTTGGCGGACCGCCGCTTTCCGGCGAATCCCACCACACGCCGGCAGTCGGCCAGCGCCTCATCGAGCGAGTCGAAGTGCCGGATGCGCTCCACGATGTCGCGCGTGTCGTGCGCCACACCCTCGATGCGGAACGGATCGTACGGGCACGGGCGCACCAGCCGTAGGTCGTGGACGCCCATGTTCTTCATCGCCCGCACCGTGGCCGCGATGTTGACCGGGTCCTGCGGGTAGAGGAAGACGACGGAGAGGTGGTCGAGGACGGACATGGGACCAAGATAACGGATTGGGAGCTCGGATTTGGATCGCGGATCGCGATTCGCGAACAGGGAGTCGGAGTGCCGGCCGTAGCGTCCGAACGCGGCATCGCGCATCCCCATCGCGAATCCGAATCACCAATCCGGATCACGAATCCGGATCGCGAATCCGGATCACGAATCTCAATCCGAGCTCCCAACCCTCAATCTCAGTTCCGGCGCTAGATTTCTCCGTCTATGGACTTCCTTCTCGACCTGATCCACAAGCTCCGCGACCTGAACGAACTCGTGGCGTGGGCCGGCACCGTTGGCATCACGCTGATCATCTTCATCGAGACCGGGCTGCTGTTTCCATTCCTGCCCGGCGACTCGCTGCTCGTGACCGCCGGCCTCTTTGCCGCGCAGCGCGAGGGGTTGGTGCCGCTCAACGTCTGGACGCTGGGCATGTGGTGCAGCATCGCCGCCATCGTGGGCGACAGCATCGCCTACGGCATCGGCCGCCGCTCGGGGGAGGCGCTCTTCAAGCGCCCGGACTCACGCTGGTTCAAGCGGGAACACCTCCTCGCCGCCCACGCGTTCTACGAGAAGCACGGCGGCAAGACGATCATCCTCGCGCGATTCATGCCGTTCGCGCGGACCTTCGCTCCGGTGGTCGCCGGCGCGGCGCAGATGCGGTACCGGACGTTCCTGTTCTACAACGTCATTGGCGGGCTGGCCTGGATCTGGTCCATGCTGCTCACCGGGTATTACGTGGTGCGGCTCGTGCCGGGGCTCGAGGAGCGCGTCGAGGCCCTGGTCGTCGGCATTGTCCTCCTCTCCATCACGCCAGGGATCTGGGGGTGGTGGAAGGGACGCCGCTCACGCGGTGCGTGATCACACAAATTGCTTAGATTGAAAATTCCTGTCAGACGCCCCCGAGGAGACCCCCATGGCCCATACGCTTCCCGCCCTGCCCTACGCCGCCGCCGCGCTCGAGCCGCATATCGATGCGCTGACGATGACGATCCACCATGGCAAGCACCACAACGCCTACGTCACCAACCTGAACGCCGCCATCGACAAGGCGCCGGACCTGGCCAACTGGACGGGCAAGTGGTTCAAGATCAAGGTGAAGAACAGGGGGAACCTCGCCAGGGAAACGGCCCTGAACAACGAGGGTGACGGCGCCACCGGATACATGAAGATCTCTTCCTGGAATCCCGAGACACAGGTGCTTCATGCGGATCTCTACGGCCAGGACGCCACGACCAACGAATGGCTATCCAGGCCCCTGCCGCTTCATTACACCGCGGGCAGCAATCAGGACTTCCATTTCTGGTCGCAGTTGCCCGGTGATGTGA
>JACREJ010000040.1 GCA_016218305.1 Gemmatimonadota bacterium
ACGCGCGGTGTTACTAGAAGAGGGGTGGTGCGTTCTTAGGGCGGCACCCCTGCGGTACCTCAACGGCTGAGGCCCGATGAACTCGATGTCCCACGATCGCCACCTGCGCTGCTCGTTCTGCGGCAAGTCCAAGGACGCCGTCCGGAAGTTCATTTCCGGCCCGTCCGTGTACATCTGCAACGAGTGCATTGCGCTGTGCAACGAAATCCTCGCCGAGGACGAAGAGCGCGAGGTGGGCGAGGCGGTGACGCGCGTGCCGGCGCCGCAGGAGATCAAGGACGTCCTCGACCAGTACGTGATCGGGCAGGAAGCGGCCAAGAAGGCGCTCGCCGTGGCGGTGTACAACCACTACAAGCGCATCAACAGCCCCAAGCGCGACGGGGACGTGGAGCTCGACAAGTCGAACATCCTGCTCATCGGCCCGACGGGCGTGGGCAAGACGCTGCTGGCGCAGACGCTGGCGCGCATCCTCGACGTGCCGTTCACGATTGCCGACGCCACGACGCTCACCGAGGCGGGGTACGTCGGCGAGGACGTGGAGAACATCCTGGTGCGGCTGCTGCAGGCCGGCGACTTCAACGTCGCCGAGTGCGAGCGCGGCATCGTGTACATCGACGAACTCGACAAGATCGCCCGGAAGAGCGAGAACCCGAGCATCACGCGCGACGTGTCGGGCGAGGGCGTGCAGCAGGCGCTGCTGAAGATCCTCGAGGGGACGGTGGCGAGCGTGCCGCCGCAGGGCGGGCGCAAGCATCCGCAGCAGGAATACATCCAGATCAACACCAAGGACATCCTGTTCGTCTGCGGCGGCGCGTTCGACGGCCTCGAGAAGATCATCGAGGCGCGCCTCGGCAAGCGGCAGATCGGCTTCAGCGCCGAGGACCAGCTCGCAGCCAAGGGCGGCACGGCGGCGCACATCTTCAAGTTCGTCGAGCCCGACGACCTGCTGCGCTTCGGCCTGATCCCGGAGCTCGTGGGACGCCTCCCGGTGTCGGTGCCGTTGGAGGCGCTGGACGAAGTGGCGCTCGTGCGGATCCTCAAGGAGCCGAAGAACGCCATCACCAAGCAGTTCGCGAAGCTCTTCGAGCTCGAGGACGTGACGCTGACGTTCGACGAGGGGGCGCTGAAGGCGATCGCCAAGAAGGCGCTCGACCGCGGCACCGGCGCGCGCGGACTGCGCGCCATCGTCGAGGAGCTGCTGCTCGACACGATGTTCGAGCTGCCGGCGCGCGACGACGTGGTGGGCGTGACGGTGACGGAGGCCACGGTCACCAACAAGCAGCCGCCACTGCTGGAGCTGAGTGCGAAGCGCCAAAAGAAGGAAGCTTGAGAGAGAAACAACAGAGAGACAACTGAAAGACAACAGAGAGACAACAGTGGGCGGGGGCTGGTCCCCCGCCCTATCGTTTCTCCTGATCGGGAATCCGAATCCTGATTCCCAATCCGAGTTCCCAATCCCATATCTTTACTAGATGACCCAGCGCTTCCTCCGCGACTCCGACGTGATCGAGACCTCCGGCCGCCTGCCGGTGCTGCCCCTGCGTGACGTGGTGCTCTTTCCGCACGTCGCCATGCCGCTGCTGGTGGGGCGCACGGGGTCGCTGGCGGCACTCGAGTCCGCGGAGGCGTCCGACAAGCTGGTGCTCCTCCTGACGCAGCGGGACAGCAGCGTGCAGGACCCGGCCGCGGCCGACCTGTTCCGGGTCGGCACGCTGGGGCGCGTATTGCAGTTCACACGCCTCCCCAACGGCGCGGCGCGCGTGCTCGTGGAAGGCCTCGCGCGCGCCCAGGTCACCAAGTTCGTCGCCGGCGCCAAGCTCCTGCGCGCCGAAGCGCGGCCGTATCCGTTCACCGTGGCGCCGGGGGACGGCGTCGAGGATGAGGCGCGCAAGGCGCTGGCCCTGTTCGAGGAATACGTCACCCATCACCGCCGCCTGCCGCCGGAGGTCACGTCGCTGGTGCAGGCGGCCAGCAGCGTCGAGCGGCAGGGCTGCGGCATCGCCGCGCACCTCGCCCTGCGCCACGAGACGCGCCAGACGCTGCTCGAGGCGCCGCGGCTCGTGGACCTGTTCCGGGCGCTCACCGAACTCACGGCGGGCGAGACGGAACTGCTCCGCCTCGAGCGCAAGATCGAGGACGACGTCCGCGGCTCGCTGTTCCAGAACCAGCGCGAGTTCTACCTGCAGGAGCAGCTGCGGGCCATCCACCGGGAGCTTGGCGACGAGGAGACCGATGACCTCGCCGACCTCGAGGCGCAGCTGAACGCCCGCCAGATGCCGGAGCAGGCGCGGGGCCGCGCCGACCGCGAGCTGCGGCGGCTGCGCCGCATGTCGCCCATGTCGCCCGAGGCGGCGGTGGCGCGCAATTACGTGGAGTGGATCGCGGCGCTGCCGTGGAGCGAGCGCACCGATGACATGCTGGACGTCACGCGCGCGCGCGCCATCCTCGACGAGGACCATCACGGCCTCGACGAGGTCAAGGAGCGCATCGTCGACTACATCGCGGTGCTGTCGCTCGTCGGCAAGCTCGAGGGGCCGATTCTCTGCCTCGTGGGCCCGCCCGGCGTCGGCAAGACGTCGCTGGGACGCAGCGTGGCCCGCGCCCTCGGCCGCAAGTTCGTGCGCATGTCGCTGGGCGGCGTGCGCGACGAGGCCGAGATCCGCGGCCACCGCCGCACCTACATCGGCGCGCTGCCGGGCCGCATCCTGCAGGCGATGCGCCGCGCCGAGAGCGTGAACCCGGTGATCCTCCTCGACGAGGTGGACAAGCTCGGCGCCGACTGGCGCGGCGATCCGTCGGCCGCCCTGCTCGAAGTGCTCGACCCGGAGCAGAACCGCGCGTTCAACGACCACTTCCTCGAAGTGGACTACGACCTGTCGCAGGTGCTGTTCCTGACGACGGCCAACACGCTGGGCGGCATTCCCGAGCCGCTGCGCGACCGCATGGAGATTATCCGGCTCCCGGGGTACCTGGACCAGGAGAAGATCGCCATCGCCCAGAAGCACCTGATCCCGCGGCAGTTTGCGCAGCACGGCATCGCGCCGTCGTCGGTGCAATGGGCGCCGGACGCCCTGCCGGCGCTGCTGCGCCAGTACACACGCGAGGCCGGCGTGCGCGAACTCGAGCGGCGCATCGCGCGCCTGGCGCGCAAGCTGGCCCGTCGGCGCGCCGAGCGTCCGGCCGAGCAGGCGCCGCAGGACACGATTGCCGCGGCCGACCTGCATGCGATGCTTGGGGCGGCGCCCTACGATCCCGACGAGGTGACGCTCGAGGACCGCGTCGGCGTGGCGCAGGGCCTCGCCTACACGCAGGTGGGCGGCGAGCTGCTCGAGATCGAGGTGAGCGTGGTGCCGGGGCGCGGCCGCGTGATGCTCACCGGCACGCTGGGCGACGTCATGAAGGAGTCAGCGAGCGCCGCGCTCAGCTACATCCGCTCGCGCGCCGAGGTGCTGGGCGTGCCGACGGATTTTGCGCGCACGCGCGACGTGCACGTGCACCTGCCGGCCGGTGCGACACCCAAGGACGGCCCGTCGGCGGGCATCGCGCTCGCGGCGGCGATCGTCAGCGCGCTCACCGGCACGCCGGTGCGGGGCGACGTCGCGATGACGGGGGAGATCACGCTGCGCGGCCGCGTGCTGCCGATCGGTGGGCTCAAGGAAAAGGCGGTGGCCGCGCACCGGAATCACGTGTCGCACGTCATCGTCCCCGCCGCCAACGTGCGCGACCTCGAGGAACTCCCCGAGGACGTGCGCGCGACCGTGCGCTTCCATCCGGTGAAGACCATGGACGAGGTGCTGGCGATCGCGCTGCGCACGCTCCCCGTGCCGGCGGCGGCTCCGGTGCCGGCGCCGCGCAAGCGGCGCGGGGCGGACGATGGCACGCGCGGCGACACCGCCGTGCCGCCGCCGGTCACGCACTGATGAGCGCGAACCCCGATCCGCTCGTCATTCGCCACCTCGAGTTCCTCGGCGGCATGGCGGCCGTGGGCGGATGGCGCCCCGAGTCGGCGCTGCCCGAGGTTGCCTTCAGCGGGCGTTCCAACGTCGGCAAGTCGTCGCTGCTGAACCTGCTGGTGCGCCGCAAGGCGTTCGCGCGCGTCAGCAAGACGCCGGGGCGCACGCGGGAGATCAACTTCTTCGAGGTGAACCGCGCCTTCATCCTCGCGGACCTGCCGGGCTACGGCTACGCGCGGGTGTCCAAGGAGAAGCAGGGGGCGTGGGTGCCGCTCATCGAGGGGTACCTGCGCAACAACCCGAACCTGCGCGGCGTGGTGCAGCTGCTCGACGCGCGACACGAGCCCACGGCTGACGATATCCGGATGTTCGACCTGCTGGCCGAGATCGGGCTGCCAACGCTCGTGGTGATGACGAAGG
The DNA here is from genome assembly GCA_016218305.1 of Gemmatimonadota bacterium. GTDB lineage: Bacteria > Gemmatimonadota > Gemmatimonadetes > Gemmatimonadales > Gemmatimonadaceae > PNKL01. Next base: position 4,374 of record JACREJ010000040.1, read on the forward strand.
TGGACAAGCTGACTGCCAAGCAGCGGGTTGGGCAGATCACGGCCCTTGCGGTGCGCTGCGGGGTAGAAGAGGATCAGATGATCCCGTGCAGCGCGACCACCGGCGAGGGACGCGACGACCTCGCGGCATCGCTGGCGGCGTTGCTGGCCTCTTCCCCGTCCGACGACTGACATGGTGCGCAGAACCCTGGCCTGGATGGCCCTGCTCCTCCTCGCCGCGCCGACCGTGCGCGCGCAGGGGACGCTCGCCGACACGCTGACGCTGCCGGCGGGCTTCGGCACGCTGCGACAGGATGACATCGCGGTGAAGGTGTACTTCAACGCGCTGCAGGTGCGCGTCCTGCCGCTCGACGAAAGCGTCATCCGCACCCTGTCCCCCGATTCGTACCGGGCGCTGCACGAGCTGCGCAACAGCAAGCGCGCCGCGGTGGACGCCGCGCTGCGCCGCACCGGCCTGCCCGGCGCCAGCCTCTGGTACGTGCAGTTCTTCAACGGCGAGCAGGGCGAGGCGCGCTTCAGCCCGATGGAACTGGTCATCAACTCCGCCGGCCGTGACTTCCGCGCGCTCGACCTGTTTGCGCTGACGCCGGGGTTCGGCGAGCAGCGGCTCAAGCAGCGCGAGGTGCAGGCGGCGCTCTACCTCTTCGACCCGGCGGTGGACGTCAACCAGCCGCTCACGGTGACGTTTGAGACACAGAGCAGCGCCGCGTGGGAAACGCTCGTGAAGAGGGTGGACCGGGAGCGGTCGCTGATTCGGAGCCGGGCGGGGGCGAAGCCGTAGAGACTGATGGGAGATGGGAGATGGGAGATGGGAGATGGGAGAATTGGCCCGCCGCGCCTAACTCCCATCTCCCATCTCCCGTCTCCCATCTGCCCGTAACACATCCTCCGCCTTCCCCGCGTCTCCGCCCCTGAACAGGATCGCGATGTGGTCCAGCGATTCGCGCTCGCGCGGCCAGTGATAGCGACGGCGCGCCGCGGTGCGCGACAGCCACTCGAAGGCGTCGTGCTCCTCGCCGAGCGTGACCGCCGGGTCGGCGACGACGGCGACGAATGCCACGGCCAGTTCCACCGTGCCGGTGGCGGTGAGGAAGAACGGATTGACGGTAAGCGAATAGAGGCGCTCGACCGCGAGCCCGGTTTCCTCGCGCACCTCGCGGCGGGCCGCGACGGGCGGCGACTCACCTCGTTCGATGCGTCCGTGCACCGCTTCCCACGTGCCGGGGCAGCGCACGCCGCGGGCGCGGCGCAGGGCCAGGTGACGCCAGCCCCGCGAGGCGGGATGCACCACGAACACATCCACCACGCCGGCGCGGACGACGGTCTCGCCTGCGGCTGCGCGTCGCCGCGCCATCAGGTGGTATGCCGACGGGCCAGCAGCGAGTGGAGGCGCGCCGAGAGGGCGCGCGGGCGGAACGGCTTCGTGAGGTAGTCGCTCGCGCCGAACTCGAACACGCGCACCTCGCTGTCCTCGTCGCCCTTGGCCGTCAGCACGATGACGGGCAGGTCCTGCGTCGCCGGCCGCGCCCGCAGGTGGCTCAGCACCCCGTAGCCGTCGAGCCGCGGCAGGTTGAGGTCGAGCACCACGATGTCGGGCGCGGCCCGGTCGATCTCGTCGAGCGCCTTCACGCCGTCGGCGGCCTCGAAACAGACAAACCCCTCGCGCTCCAGCAGGTCCTTCATCACGCGCCGCAGCGCGTCCTCGTCCTCGACGAGCAGCACCTTCTTGGGCGCGGCGCGTCCGTCCCCCGCTACCTCGTCCACCAGCTGGAACTCAGTGCTGACGGGTGACTTGGGGACGGCGTGCAGGTGCGTGCGCACCTCCGCGCCTGCGGGCAGCACGTGCGCGGTCATGCCGTCGAGTGGGCCCGAATTCCGCTTGGGACGGGATTCGCCCTTCCGCGGCTCCTCGACCGTGGCCGGACCATCCGTCGCCGGGCGCAGCCCGGGGCCGGACCGCAGGGACTCCGCCGACGGCGCCTCGAGGACGCGCAGCAGCTCGTCGAGGCTCGTCTCGCCGGCGCGCACGTGCGCCACGCCGCTCTCCCACAGCGAGAGCATGCCGCCCTCGCGCGCGGACTCCACGAGCTTGTCGAGCGGCTCCTTGGACGCCACGCGCCGCTCGAACTCCGGCGAGGTCACCAGCACTTCGGTCACCGAGAACCGGCCGCGATAGCCGGTCATGGAGCAGTCGGGGCAGCCGACGCCGCGGTACAGCGTGTTCATCCCCTCGGGGAACCAGCGCTTGAGGCGGTCGGGCAGCGGACCGGTGTGCAGCTCGCGGCACGAGTTGCAGAGGCGCCGCATCAGGCGCTGGGCGATGATGCCCTTGATCGCCGCCGCAATCTTGTACGGCTCGATGCCGATGTCGGCGAGACGCGCGATGGAGCTGGGCGCGTCGATGGTGTGGAGCGTCGAGAGCACCAGGTGGCCGGTCAGCGACGCCTGGATGGCGATGTTCGCCGTCTCCTTGTCGCGGATTTCGCCGACGAGAATGACGTCGGGGTCCTGGCGCAGGATGGAGCGCAGCGCCGCCACGAAGGTGAGCCCCGCCTTCTCGTTCACCTGCACCTGCACGATGCCCTGCAGGCGGTACTCGACCGGGTCTTCGACCGTGATGATGTTGACGCCGCGCGCCTGCACCAGGCGCAGCATCGAGTAGAGCGTGGTCGTCTTGCCCGAGCCCGTGGGGCCGGTGACGAGCACCACGCCCTCGCGCACGTCGAGCAGGCCCTTGATGCGCGCCGCCTCGTCCGTATTGAGGCCGAGCGAGTCGAGCGACAGCACGGTGGAACGCTGGTCGAGAATACGGATGACGACCTTCTCGCCCTGCGACGCGGGGAGCGTGGAGACACGCAGGTCCACGCGGCTGCCGTTCACGGCCACCCGCGCTCGGCCGTCCTGCGGGCGCAGGCGGTCGGCGATGTCGAGCGATGCCATGATCTTGATGCGGCTCACCAGCGGAATGCCCGCAGCGCGCGGCAGGATCATGACCTGGCGGAGCACGCCGTCGATGCGGTAGCGCACCGCGACGCCGGCTTCCTCAGGCTCGAGGTGGATGTCCGAGGCGCGCGACTGGATGCCCTCGGCTACGATGTGGTCCACCAGCCGGATGACGGGACGGTCGGATGCGGCACGCTCGCCCCCGGCGATGTCCATCTCGGCGTCCTGGAACTCCTCGCTGATCGCCTCGACGTCGTAGTCGGTGGAGACGCCCTCGAGGATCTTCTCGACGACGTTCTCGGGGCGATACAGCTCCTCGATGCGCTCCACGATCTTCGTGGGCGAGGCGAGCGCCATGCGGACGGTGCGGCCGAGGGCGAACGCGAGCGTGCGCTCGCAGTCGAGGTCGTGCGGGTCGGCCGTGGCGATGTCGAGGTGCGTGTCCGAGATGGCCAGCGGGAGGACGCGATACTTGCGCGCCAACTGCTCGGGGACGAGTTCCTTGGCCTGCTGCGAGACCATCTGCGTGTTGGCAACCTTCATGTGGAAGCGCGCCGCCAACGCCTTCAGGAGGTCCTCATCCGAGATGAAGTTCCGCCGGACCGCGGCCTCCCAGTACGACTCCTCCTTGAGCCCGCGCAGCTCGTCCATGTGCTCGGGCGTGAGCAGCCCTTCCAGCGTGACGAGCAGCCACTCGTCGCGCGCAGCAAACCCGGGGTTGGTCATACGCGACCCTCCCCGCCCACTCTAAGGAAGTAACGGCCGATCTTCACGGGTCGAAAGGTAACTGTCGGTGCGCCACGGCGGCTACGCCCAAAGGGCCCGGCGGGAGGGGGCAAAACGGGCACCCTACAGGATCGGCCACAGGGCCTGCGCGAGGTCCACGCTGAACGTCCAGCGCCCCCCGCGACCGCCGCGGGCGACGTCGACGCGCAATTGGTCGAAGAAGGCCAGCACACCGAGCCCCACCGATCCGTGCCAGCCGTGCGCCGCCGCATCCGGCCCGTCGACCCAGAGCCCCATGGCGAACGGCGCGAGCGTCAGGGTGCTCGGGACCTTTCCGAATCGGCCAAACCGCATGGGCACGAACGGGATCGATCGCTGCCACTCCACGCGCTGCGACAGCGCCGCCCGCCCGATGAACTGGTGGTAATCGAAGCCGGGGCCCGTCACAGGGCCGCCAATTCGCACCAGGCGCTGCGGCGGTGGCGCCGACCCGCTGGAGAGCCCGGCGGCGAATGTGCGGGTCACCAGCGTCCCGGCGGCAACGCGCCGCGACGCGTCCACGGCAATCGCCCCCCGCAGCCAGCGCTGTTCGCACGCGCGATGGTCGGCGCGCGCCAGGTCACACTCGGCGAAGAACGAGGCGCGCACCCCCACCGTCGCACGCCCCACAGCCAGCGCCGCGCGCCGCGCCTCGACGCCGACGCGCCACGCATCCAGCGACCTCGCCGCCAGCGTGGGCTCATACCGCCCCGTGGAGGGGGTTGCGTGAACGGCGAGCGCCGACTCCCGCCTTCGATCGATCACGGCCGACCACCGCCATCCGTCGCTCGGCGCAAACCCGGCGATGAGCGACACCGCGTGCTCCCGGTACGGGTCCGTGTAGTCGGCCCCGAACTCCTGTGCCGCGAGCGAATTCCGCACACCGCTGACCTCGGGTTCATCCCCGGCGTCTGCGAAGTCGCTTACCGCCCGCAGCGCGACGAAGGCGCCATTGGCGCGCCTCCATGCGATGCCGAGCGCGCTCGCCGAGTGCCGGTTGGCGGTGCCGTACCGAAGGCGCATCGTCCCCTCGACCCCAAGCCCCAGCGCGTGCCGCAGCCCGACGCCGAACGCCAGGCCCTCCACGCGGTTCACCCGCACGAGGTCGCTGATGGATCGGGCCGACGGGTTGGTCGCGCGTGCCCGCGAGAGGGCTTCGGCGCGCACCATCTCGCGTGCCGCGTCCTGCACCGCGCGCACGTCGTCATCGGTGGCCAGCGTCACATCGGCGGGGAGTTGTGCGAGCAACGCGCCGGTGAACGGGTAGGCGCGCAGTTCATCGGGCGTGGCCTGGACGATCTCGGGTCCCACCGTGACCGCCGGCGAGAGGCCCGTGTTCGTGCGCGCGCAGCAAATCTCCCAGCGACCGCGGATGATGCCGCGCGATGGAAAATCCAGCCACGATCCGGTGCGGCGGATCTCGATTTCCTGTCGGTACGGCAGCCAGAAACGCCCGTCCACCAGGCCGTTCTCCAGGACCACCGACACATCCTCCAGGTACTTGTCCCGGAGGGCGGCGCGCGTGAACGAGAAGGCCATGCGCACCACCGTGGCGCTCTCGCGGTCGATATAGACGGCGCCGACGGCGCGTGGCAGCCGTTCGTCGCGCGGGCGGACGCGCACCATCACCACCTCGATGTCCTTCTCGTTGGTGCGGATGGTCAGCGAGTCGCCGATGGCAAAATCGTACGCGCTCCGCCCCGCGGGTGAGAGCGGATGCGGAACGTCGCGCACCTCGTCGCCATCGCCGAGCCGGATGACGGACGGGAAGTTGTTCTGGATGATGGCGAGATGGTCGCGGTGATACTGGATGTCGGTGGGGAGCAGCAGCGTGTCGCGGCGCCCAACGATGCGCTGCTTGCTCTGGTCCGGCGCACGCCAATAGACTTCGACGGCGAGCTCGTCGGTCTTCATCACGCGGGGCGGATCGGGAAAGCCCTCGCCGACCTGCGCGAGAAAGGTGAGGTAGCCGTGCGCGCGGGCCGTGTAGTCGGTCAGCCCGGTGTCGGCGAGCTGGGCGGAGCGCCGGGCGATGGCGCGGTCGACGAGCCGCAAGGTCGGCGCCGCATTCCACGTCGTCGTATCCGTCCGCTGCTGGGCGGCGAGGGCGAGGGGCAAAACGCACCACGCGAGTGCGGCACGGACTGGGCGCATGGACTTAACTTCGCTGGGAGATGGGGAGGGGTACAGGGGCTTGGCAGGAGTGACGCGTGGAGTGAGAGGTGGTGAGAATGGGGCAAACGGCGCCGGGAAGTTTCGAGACATTTGACACGCGTGCCACCTCGGGCGGCCTGATTCCGGTCTGGCGCGACGTGCTGCTCGACACGGACACGCCGGTGGCGGCTTTTCACCGCCTGCGGCGGGGGCCGTTCGCCTTCCTGCTCGAGTCGGCGCCGGCCGGCGGCGAGACGTGGGCGCGTTACACGTTCATGGGCAGCGAGCCGCAGGGGGCGTGGCGCCTGCGCGACGGCGTCGTGGAGGATTGGACGGAGGGGCGCGGCTGGCACGGCGCACGCACTCCCGGCGACCCGATGGCCGACCTGCGCGACATTTTGTCCGCCATGCGTCCCGCGGACGCCCCGGAAGTGGGCGCGTTCTGGGGCGGCGCCGTGGGGTACTTCGCGTACGACATCGTGCGCCACTTCGAGCGACTGCCGTCGCCCCCGCCGCGCGGCGTGGCGGCGCCGGACGCGCTGGTGATGTTCCCGCGTACGGTGGTGATCATCGACAACCTGCGCTCCCAGGCGAGAGTCGTCTGCGGCGTTCATGTGCCAGCGGGAGCCGCTGCCGCCGCACGGCGCGCCGCCTACGAGGGGGGTGTCGCCAGCGTGGAGCGGACCATCGACCTCCTGCGCAGCGGACCCACCCTGCGGTCGCTCGACCTCGATCCCGCCGCCCCGCCCGCCACGGGGCGCACGTCCATGAGCCGCGACGCGTTCATGGCCGGCGTTGGCCGCATCAAGGAGCACATCCTCGCCGGCGACGTCTTCCAGGCGCTGCTGGCCCGCCGCATCAGCGTGCCCCACGATTTCGAGGGGACGGACCTCTACCGCGCCATCCGCGCCCTGAATCCATCGCCGTACATGTACCACCTGCTGCTCGATGGCGTGGAGTTGGTGGGCAGTTCGCCGGAGTTGCTCGTGCGCGTCGCGGATGGCCGCGTGGTCGTGCGTCCCATCGCCGGCACGCGCCCTCGCGCCGGCACGCCGGACGAGGACGACCGCCTCGCCCGGGAGCTGCTCGCCGACGAGAAGGAGCGTGCGGAGCACGTCATGCTCGTCGACCTCGGCCGCAATGACGTCGGGCGGGTGTCGCAGTACGGCAGCGTGGAGGTCACCGATCTCATGACCGTGGAGCGCTACTCGCACGTGCTCCATATCGTGAGCCAGGTGGAGGGGACGCTGCCGCCGGGGTCCTCGGCGCTCGACGTGCTGCGGGCCACGTTCCCTGCCGGCACGATGACCGGGGCGCCGAAGGTACGCGCCATGCAGATCATCGACGAACTTGAGCCGGAGCGCCGGGGCCCCTACGCCGGGGCGGTCGGGTATATCGCCGCCGGCGACCGACGCATGGATCTGGCCATCACCATCCGCACCTGTGTCATCGCCGACGGCGAGGCCAACGTGCAGGCTGGCGGCGGCATCGTGGCCGATTCGAACCCCGCCATGGAATGGGAGGAGACGGAGAACAAGGCTCGTGCCATGCTCACCGCCATCGGGCGCGTGCAGGCGGCTCGAGGCTCGGGCTCCCATCTCTAGGCGCGGCCGCGCGAACGCGCCATATTGACCGCCATGAGGTATCGTCTCACCGGCACCGAGAGCGCCTACCGCTTCGAGCTCGCCCCCACGGGGACGCTCATTTGCGGCCGCGCGGTCACGAGTGACCTCGCCATCATCGATCCCACGGTGTCGCGCCACCATGCCGACCTGGTGGTCGGCGACGGTGGCATCACCGTACGAGACGTCGGGTCGAGCAACGGCACGTTCGTCAATGGCGTGAAGATCGACGAGTCGTTCGCCGTGCCTGGCGACACCGTCACGTTCGGCAAGGTGGCGTTCCGCCTTGAGGCGGTCGCCGAGGCCCCGCCGCCGCCTGCGCCGTCTGCCGTCGCTGTGCCGGGTGCGACCATCGTGCGGCAGGTGCCGCGCACGCCCGCCGCCGGACTCGAGGACAGCCACAAGCTCCAGGCGGCGATGGCGGCCGCCGAGCCGGCGGAGAAGGACCGGCAGAAGCTCGCGATACTGCTCGAGGTGTCGAAGGGCCTCACCAAGGTCGCGGACACCGACGCGCTGCTCGCGAAGGTCGCCGACTACGTCTTCCAGATCCTCGAAGCCGACCGCTGCGCCATCCTGTTGCGCGAAGGCGACCACATGGTGCAGAAGGTGGCGCGCGACAAGCGCAGTGCCACCGTCGCCTACCAGGTGCCGCAGTCCATCGTGAGCATCGTGGTCGGCGACAAGGTGGCGGTGCTCTCCGACAACGCCGGCGAGGACACCCGTTTCGGCGGGCAGTCGATCCTCATGCAGCAGGTGCGCAGCGCGATTTGCGCCCCGCTGGTGAGCAGCGAGGACCAGGTGCTCGGCGTGCTGTACGTGGACAACTTCAGCCTCGCCAAGCGCTTCGGCGAGAATGACCTCGATTTCCTCATTGCTTTCGCGGGCATCGTGGCCGTCGCGCTGGAGAATGCGAGCTTCGCCGAGCGCATCCGGCGCGAGGCGCTGACGCGCAGCAACTTCGAGCGGTTCTTCACGCCGCAGCTCGCGGCGCGCATCGCCAATGCGGGCGAGGCGATCCGCCTCGGGGGCGAGAAACGCCGCGTGGCCGTGCTGTTCAGCGACATCCGCGGCTTCACCGCGCTGTCGGAAACGATGAACGCCGACGTCATGGCGAAGCACCTGACCGAGTACTTCACCGAGATGGTGGAGTGCGTGTTCCGGCACGGCGGGACGCTCGACAAGTTCATCGGCGACGCGGTGATGGCGCAGTGGGGCGCACCGCTCGCCGAGGCGGACGACGCGGACCGCGCGGTGGCCGCCGCCCTCGACATGATGCAGGAGCTCGACGTGCTCAACACGCGGTGGCGCGCCGAGGGGCGACCGGAGCTCCAGATCGGCATCGGCATCAACTACGGAGACGCGTTCGCCGGCAACATCGGGTCGGAGCGGCGTCTCGAGTACACCGTCATCGGCGACACCGTCAACACGGCGAGCCGTCTGTGCTCCAAGGCCGGGGGCGGTGAGATCATCATCTCCGAGGACTGCCGGCGCGCGCTGGCGAACCCGCCGGCCGTCGAGGAACTCGAGCCGCTGGTGCTGAAGAACAAGAGCCAGCCCGTCCCGGCGTTCCGCGTCCGTCGGTGAGCACCGCCGCGCTGCCGCCCGGCTACGTCCGCAGCGACCTGCGCGGCGTGGAACTCGTGACGCGCGACTGGGCGGCTGAGCCGCTGCGCCGCGCGCTCGCGGCGCACGGATCCCTCTTCAGCTGGGCCGCCACGCAGGCGGACCGCACCGCCCTGCGCGGACGCGGGATTGCGTGGACCGCAACGCTGGCCGCAGGTCCCGAACCGCACGGGATCACGCCCGTGGTGGTGCGCCACACCCGGCACGGCGGGCTGTTGGCCGGGCTCACCGGCGACCTCTTTCCGCTCCCGACGCGCGCGCCGCGTGAGCTGGCCTCCGCGGTTCGCCTCGCGGCGGGTGGGGTGCCCACCCCCGAGATCATCGCCTACACCATCCACCCCATCGCCGGCGTCCTGGCGCGCAGTGACGTCATGACGCGCCGCCTGCCGGACGGGCGCGACTTTCCGGACGCCTGGCGCGCGCACCAGTCGCCGGCGGCGCAGGACGCCGTGATCGAGGCCGTGGCCGCGCTGCTGCGCGCCCTTTCCACCGTCGGCGCCCAGCACCCGGACCTGAACGTGAAGAACGTGTACGTCGCCGGCGAGGGCGCGGGGGCGACGGCGTATATCCTCGACGTGGACCGCGTGACGTTCGGCGAGAAGGCGGAGGCATCCGCGCGCAACTTCGCCCGCTTCGCGCGCTCGGCGCGCAAATGGAACGACGTCCATGGCCTGCGCGTGAGCGACGATGCGCTCGTGCGCCTCGCGGCGCTGGCGTGGGTGGAGCGGTGATGCGCGCCGCGTTCGCACCGCTCGATCGCGTCTGCATCGTGATGATGAGCGCCGTGGGGGACGCGGTGCACGTGCTCCCCGTCATCAGCGCCATCAAGCGCCAGCAGCCGACGGCGCGCATCACGTGGGTGCTGCAGCCCGGACCGGCGGCGCTGGTGCGCGGCCACCCGCTGGTGGACGAGATCCTGCTGTTCGACCGCACCAAGGGCGTCGCCGGCTTCCTCGAGGTGCGCGAGCAGCTGCGGGCCCGGCCGTTCGACGTCGTGCTCAACCTGCAGGTCTACTTCAAGGCCGGCGTGATCACCGGGTTCACGCGTGCGCCGGTCAAGCTCGGCTTCGACCTGGCGCGCGCCCGCGATTTCAACTGGCTCTTCACCACCGACCGGGTGCAGGCGCGCCCCATGCAGCACGTGCAGGACCAGTACTTCGAGTTCACGGACTGGCTTGGCATCGGGCACGATCCCGTGACGTGGGGCCTCGGGCCGTGGAACGATGCCGAGCGCACATGGCAGCGTGAGTTCATGGCGCGCTTCGACCGCCCCATCGCGCCCATCGTCGTCGCCACGAGCAAGGCCCAGAAGGACTGGCTCCCGGAGCGATGGGCGCAGGTGTGCGATGCACTGGCGGGCGACTTCGGGCTGCAGCCGGTGCTCGTCGGCGCCCGGTCGCCGCGCGAACTGCACGCGGAGCGGGTAATCCTCGAGCGCGCGCGCAGCACGCCGGTCAGCGCGCTCGGGCAGGGCGGGCTGCGCGGCCTCGTTGGCATCTTCGACGCGGCGGCGCTCGTGCTCTCGCCGGACACGGGACCGCTGCACATCAGCGTCGCGCTCGACCGCCCCGTCGTTTCATTGATCGGCTACTCCAATCCCAAGCGCGTCGGGCCGTACCGGAAGTTCCGCGACCTGATGATCGACGCCTACGGCGATCCCGGCGAGGACTACCCGATCTCGATGGTGAACCGCCGCGACCGGATGTCGCGCATCTCGGTGCACGACGTGCTCGATCGCGTGCAGCGCTGGCGCAACGCGAACACTGGTAGCTGACCGGACGCCGACGCCAGGTGTCCCCCCGGATCTGACGGCGTCGCCGGCCAACTACCAGCGTTACGTGTTCGCGACCCGCGCCCGGTACCGCGGCGCGGTCGGGCCTGCTGCTACTTGGCGGGGTTGGAAAGTCGGTAGACGTACGCCGCCACCGCGCGGTGCTTCTCGGGCGTCAGCGGTGCACCGCCGAACGGCGGCATCACGCCCATGTACTGCTTCGGCTGCATCACGCCCGTCTCGATCTGCTTGTAGATGGCGCCGTAGCTGCCGTCGCTGTGCAACCAGGTCGAATCGGTGAGGTCGGGCGCCACCGTGCCGCCCTTTCCGTCGGGGCCGTGGCACGCCTGGCACGACGTCGCGCCGATGAGACCGTGGAACAGGCTGTCGCCGAGGGCGAGCTCCTGCGGGGTGATCGTGGCCGGGTCGAGCGTCGCGGGATCAACGGCCGCCACCGTGGTGCCGGCGGCCGCCGAGTCGCCGGACTGGTCGGCACCGCCACCGCAGGCGGCGATCACGAGAACGGCGGCGAGGGCAAAGCGAATCGGGTGACGCATTGGGACTCCTGAAGGGCTGAGAGAAGACGGCTAGAAATCGCGGCGCAGGAAGCGGCGCCCGGCGAGGCCGAGCGGAATCACGCACCAGGTGACGAGCGCGGCGGCGGCAATGCCCGTGCCGAGGGCGGTGCCGAACGTCCGCTCGAAGAGCGCCCCGGTGTATCCCATGAGGGCGGAGACGTCGAGTTGTGTCAGGACCAGCACGCGCGCGACGTCCACCGGATTGGCCAACATGAGCCCGAGCAACGGGCGCTCGAGCGGGTAGTTGCCGAACGCGGCCGCGGCGCCGAGGACGAGTCCGTCGTAGATGACGGCGGAGGCCAGCCAGGCCCCAAGCGCGAGCCCGACGCCCTTGAGCCGGTCATCGGTGAACAGCGCGATCCAGGTGGCGACGGCGGCGAAGGCGAGCGACAGCCCGACGCCGGCGCCGAGCAGCGCCGCCACGCCGCCCAACGTCGCACCGTCGCGCGCATGCACGATGAACGGGATGCCCGCACCGACGAGGAACGCGCCGGCGAGCGGCAGGGCCAGCCCCAGATAGAGGCCGGCGAACAGCTCGCGACGCGGCACCGGCTGCGCGAGGAGCAGTTCCACGAACTCGCGCGAGGCGTACACATGGATGGTCCCGAAGACCAGCGCCACGAGCGGCAGCACGAGCAGGACGAGATTGAGCAGGCTCAGCAGCACCTGCGGTCCCGTGCCCCCGAACCAGAAGAGCCCCTCGGCGATGCCGAGGAAGCTGAGCGTGTAGGCCACGATCCAGCGGTTGCGCGACAGGTCGCGCAGCCCGGCCTGCAGAACGAGCGAGACGACGTTCATGCGACCCCCGTCGGCTCGGGAGAGAGCCACGGCAAGACCGGCACCGGCTCCGCCGTCCCGACGGCCGCACGGCGTCCGGCGCGGTCGGAGCGCATGAGCCCGGCAATCGCGTCCTCGAGCGAACGCCCGCCGGTGTGGCTGAGCAGTTCCGCCACCGGCCCCGCGAAGCGGAGACGGCCGTCGCACAGGAAGGCGACGTCGTCGGCCAGCGTCTCGAGCTCCGTCATGATGTGCGAGGTGATGAGCACCGAGCGTCCCTCGCGGCGCACGGCGCGGATCTTTTCCTTGAGCACGTTGGCCGACAGCGGGTCGAGCCCGGCCGTCGGTTCGTCGAGGATCAGGAGCGACGGGCGGAACATGAAGGCGACCACGGCGTTCACCTTCTGCCGCGTGCCGCCCGACAGCGTCCCGACGAACTTGTCGCGGATGCCGTCCATGTCGTACGCGCGCGCCAGTTCGTCGTCCACGGCCTCGCCCGGACGCAGCTGCGTCACGAGGTCCAGCACGTCGCCGACGCGCAGGTTCGCGGGGAAGTGCGCCGCCTGCGGCATGTAGCCGATGGCGCGGCGATACGCGCCCGCATCGTCGGCCGGCTGGCCGTCCACGTGCAGCGTGCCGTGGTCGGCGCGCGTGAGGCCGAGCACGATCTTGATGAGGGTCGTCTTGCCGGATCCGTTGGGACCGACGAGCGCCGTGACGGCGCCGGTGCGCACGGCGAGCGAGACGTCCTGCAGGACGTCGAGCGCGCCGAAGCGCTTGCGAATGGTGTCGAGCGTGATCATCGGGGGGGACGCATGAGGGGACGGCGGTCAACGAGCGCCTCCGGCGTCAGCACCGGCAGCACGCGTTCAGCCGCATCGAGGATGGAGACCAGCGGACTGCGCAGCAGCAGGAGCGCTGCCGGGTGCTGCTCCACGACGAGCGCAAAGAGGCGCACTGGATGGAAGGCGGTGTCGCCCACGCCGTCGCGGTCGAGATCGTAGCCGGCATACTCGTCCCACCAGTTGCCGTCAAAGGTGGTGTTCGAGCTGCGGGAGTTGGTGGTGACGTCGAACGCGTTGCCCGAGAACCGGTTGCCGCTGAAGGAGTTCTCGTCGGCGTCGGCGAGCACCTTGGCCGCCCAGCCGTTCTGCGTGAACTGGTTGCCGCGCACCTGGAGTCGCGACGACCCCTCGATGAAGATCCCCGTCGAGTTGCGCTCGAAGACGTTGTCCGTGATCTCCCCGCCGTTGATGTCCTTGAGGAGGAGGCCGTAGGCGGCGCTTCCCCATGAGCGCTCGAAGCGGTTGCGGGCGATCACCACGCCGCGGCTGTACATCACGGCCACGCCGGAGTTGTTGTCGCGGAACGTGTTCTCCAGGTAGGCGCACGAGTCGCTGAACATGAAGTGGAGGCCGTAGCGCTGGCTGCGCTCGCTCATGTTCCCGCGCGTCAGGCCGTGCGAGGAGAACTCGAAATAGATGCCGTCGCGGTGGCCGCGCACGCGGTTGTTCTCGACGCGTGCGCCCGGCGAGTACCACAGGTGGATGCCGTTTCCGCTCTCGGTCTGCCGCACCCCCTCCGCTTCGATGTCGTTGTCGCGGACGGTGCAGTCAGCGGAGCGCTGGAGGTAGATCCCCCAGAGGTTCTTGCGCAGGCGGTTGTGCTCGATGAGGCAGTTGCGCACTTCGCGCGCGCGGATGCCGGCGCGGTCCTCGAGGTTCGAGATGCCGGTGTTGGTGGCCACGATGCCCCGCACCGTCACGTCATCCGCGGCGATGACCAGCACCTCACGCACGCCCTGGCCGTCGAGCACGGGCCAGCCCTGCCCTTCCAGCGTGACGCCGGCCGTGCGGATCACCAGGGTCGGCTCGCGGTACGTACCGGCGCGCACCAGCACGCGGTCGCCGGGGCGCGCCGCCTCGAGCGCGGCGCTGATGGTCGCGAACCGCCCCCCCGCCCCGACCGTGAGGTCAGCGGCGAACGCGGGCTGCGCGGCGCCCAGCGCAAATGCGGCGACGAGCGCGCGGCGCACTAGTGGTGCCCCATCGCGGTGGTGTCCGCCAGCAGCTCGGCCCACGTGGCCACTCGGCCGCCGAGCATCGTGCGCTGCTCCTCTGCCTTGGCGGGGCTCGCGAAACCGACCACGGAACCGCCCATCGGCCCCTGCATCGTGCCGCCGGTGAGGAATCCAGCCGTGGTCACCGGCACGAAGGTGCCCGGATGCTGCAGGTCGATGATGTAGAGCTCGCCGCGCTGGTCGGCCGGCGTGGCGCGCGCCCATGACAGCATGCACTCCGGGGCGTCGAACTTGAGGACGCGCCCGGTGGGGAGAATCGCCTCGCCGCCGAAGCGGGAGTCGGAGATGGTCATGCGGCAGTAGCCGCACTGGTCCTCGTTGAGGACGATGGGCTCCGGTTGGCGCGCACGGCAGGCGCCGAGGAGCACGACGAGGGCGAGCAGGGCGAGGCGAGACGGGGGGACGAATCGGCGCATGGGAGTCTGGGAGAGCGGGAGAAGTCGGGCTAGGCGGGGCGTGCGGCCGTGGCGGCGTGGGCGGTCCCACGGACGCTCTGCCAGACGGCGACGGCCACCAGTATCGACGCGAGGACGAGCAGCCATCCGCCCGACGCCGGCCAGCTCGTCGCCACGAAGTTGAGCAGCTGCTTGGAGCCAATGAGCGGCGGCTGGTACGTCATGTCCGGGATCTTGATGATCGCCGTGTCGACGTCGAGGTCGTGCCCGTACTCGTAGCCCCACTTCCAGTAGTCGTAGAGGCCGGCCACGAGCACGGCGCCGAAGGCCACCGTCCATCCGTAGAGCACGCGGCGGCGGCCGATGAGCGCCACGAGCAGCGCAGTGACGACGAGCGTCCCGAGAATCGCCGGCATGTACTTCAGTTCGGGGATCGCATCCGGTTCGATGCGCTTCATCCCGATGTAGTGGTTCAGGTTGTTGATGCTGTTGAGGTCCTGCTCCTTCACGCCCACGACGGTGTTGACGCGGATCAGCATCCCCAACCCTTCTGGGTATTGCGGGGCGATGAGATCCACTCGCCAGAGCGGCAGCACGAAGCCGGCGCTCATGAGCAGCGCGGCGACGGCGACGAGAATGCGGGCGGTTTTGGGCACTGGGGACTCGCGTGGGGAGACGGAACGCGTACGGAATGCCGGGGGTGGCCGGGGGGCGGGCGACGGGACCGCCGCGCCCCCAGGCCGGTCCTGCTACTGCTTGGGCGCGCCGGCCGCCTTGGCGGCGGACTGCGGCCCCTTCGAGGTGACGCCGCTCAGCGCAACAGCGCTGCCCGGCGCGGAGACGCGCACGTAACCCTGCATCTCCTGGTGGAGCGCCGAGCAGAAGTCGGTGCAGTACATCGGATAGACGCCGGGCTTGCGCGGGATCCACTTCAGCGTCCGGGTCTCGCCCGGCATGATGAGCAGTTCGCCGTTCTGGGCGCCCATGATCGCGAAGCCGTGCGGCACGTCCCAGTCCTGCTCGAGGTTGGTGACGTGGAAGAGCACGGTGTCACCCACCTGCACGCCCTCGATGTTGTCCGGCGAGAAGTGCGAGCGGACGGCCGTCATGCGCACGTGCACGATGCGTCCGTTGCGGCTGAGCCCGGTCTCCTTCTCCGAGCGCGTGATGTGCGGCGCCTTGCTCTCGGCCAGCTTGAAGAATTTCACCTGCTTGTCCTTGATCTTCTTTGCCTCGATCGCCTGGGCGTAGTGCGGCTCGCCCTCGGTGGGGAAGTCGAGCAGGAGCTTCATCTTGTCGCCCGAGATGTCGTAGAGCTGCGCGCTCTGCGTGAGCTCGGGGCCGGTGGGGAGGTAGCGGTCCTTGGTGATCTTGTTCATCGACACCAGGTACTTGGCATTCGGCTT
Source organism: Gemmatimonadota bacterium (assembly GCA_016218305.1). Taxonomy (GTDB): domain Bacteria; phylum Gemmatimonadota; class Gemmatimonadetes; order Gemmatimonadales; family Gemmatimonadaceae; genus PNKL01. Next base: position 20,487 of record JACREJ010000040.1, read on the forward strand.
CATCGTGCCGCCGCCCGGGATCATCAGGTGGCCCACCGAGTAGTAGGTCGGCACGCGATCCACGACTTCCCAGGTCCCCAGCTTCCACTTCACGACTTCGGACGAGATGAAGAACGAGGTGTAGGCGTAGCCCTTGCCGTCGAACTCGGTGTGCAGGGGGCCGAGGCCCGGGTTCTTGACCTCGCCGGCGAGCGTCGCCTCGTACTTCAGCACCGGGATGCCCTCGATGTCGCCCTCAAACGCCTTGGCTTCGATGGCCTTGAGCATCTTCGGGAACGAATGCACCGGGATCACGGAGGCCAGCTTGCCGCCCGCCACGATGAACTCACCCGTCGGATCGACGTCGGCGCCATGCGGCGACTTGGGCGTCGGCAGGAAGTAGACGGCGCCCGGGCACTGCTTGGCCTCGAACTGCGGCACCGACGTGAGGGTCGTGCTCTTGGCCTCGCGCGTGAACTCGTCGGTGAAATTGTGCAGGTACGACGCGGCGACGTTCTTGAGGACGCCCTTCTGGGCGCACGCCTCGATGGCCTTCCAGTTCACGGCGGCCACGAAGTCCTTGTCGTTCTGCGAGGCGTTGACCTCGAGCAGCGAGTTGGCCTGCTCCGTGTTGTACATGGAGAGGAACATCCAGCCGTTGCTCTGCCCCTTGCCGGCGCGCGCCAGGTCGTAGTTGAAGGCGGGCATCAGCATCTGGAACGCGACGCGCATCTTGCCCGGCTCGTCGGCGCGGATGAAGGAGATCTGCCCCTTGAAGCGCTTCTTGAACTCCGTGATCGGCACGTCGGTGTTGGGCACCGGCACCGAGAAGCGGGTGGAGGCCACCACGTACTCGCTGTTCTGCGTCACGAACGGCGACCCGTGATTGCCGCCGGCGTTCGGGATCTCGAGGATCTCCTCGGTCTCGAACCGGGTCAGGTCGATGCGTGCGATGCGCGGCGTGTTGTTGGCGTTAATGAAGAGCCAGCGGCCGTCGTCCTCGCCGTTCGTCTGCGACAACGCCGGATGGTGCGTGTCGTCCCACGGGATGAAGCCGTAGCTGGTGTTCAGCATCGCCTTCGTCTCTTCGCTGTACCCGTAGCCGTTCTCCGGGTACTGCGAGAAGACCGGGATGGTCTTCAGGCGGCGGCCGGACGGGAGTCCGTAGACGCCGATCTGTCCGTTGAAGCCGCCGGACATGAATGCGTAGAACTCGTCGTACTGCCCGGGAGCGACGTACACCGCCTTGGCGGCGTCGGCGCTCAGGAGTCCGCTGCTCGCCGGGCGCTTGGCGCAGGCGAAGGCCAGCAGGGCCGCCGACGCGAGCATGCCAGCGCCGGCGAGGGTCCGAAACTTGGGGAAGGTGGCCATGAGGTGCCTCAAGGAGCGTGGTGTGGGGAGACGAAGCGCGCCGATCGTGGTGCGAGGGGCCCGTTCAATGTGGTACTCTACTTACCGCTTTGACAAAGTGGTATGTTAGATGCCACTTGAATAGTCAGGCAAGGTCCTGAAATCGTGTGAGGATTCGCCTTGTGCCTTGTCCGGAAGAACTCCGATCCATGGGCGTCCGCCATTCCGGTATCCTTCGCGCGTCTTTCCGATTCGCCCTGAGGCCGCACCGTATGCACCTGACCCGGTTTACCGACAACGCCCTGCGCTGCCTGACGTACCTGGCACTCCATCCGGGGAAGACGGAGACGGTGGGCACCATCGCACGCCGCATGGCGCTCTCCGAGGACCACCTCGTGAAGGTGGTCCAGCGCCTCGCCCACCTCGGCTACGTGGAGACCATGCGCGGCCGCGGCGGCGGCGTGCGCCTCATCGTTGAGCCCGCCCTGATCAACGTCGGTGCCGTGGTTCGGCAGACGGAGGAGAACTTCCGGCTGGTCGAGTGCTTCGACGAGGCGGCCAACTCGTGTCCGATTGCCCCGGCCTGCGGCCTGGCGCCGGCGCTCGACCTGGCGCTCAAGGCCTTCCTGGAGGTGCTGGACCGCTACACGCTCGAGGACTTCACCAAGTCCCCGAAGAAGCTGCACAAGCTCCTTATCGCGTGACGCCTGCGCCGAACTCGTATCGCACGCCAACCCGGGCGAGCAGTTCGACCAGGCGCCGCAGGCCCAGCCCCATCACGCTGAAGTAGTCGCCCTCCACCCGCTCGACGATCGTCGCGCCATAGCCCTGAATGCCGTATGCGCCGGCCTTGTCCATCGGCTCGCGGGTGGCGATGTACGCGGCGATCTCGTCGTCGGTGAGTTGGCGAAATGTCACGCGCACCGCCTCCACCGCGCTCTCCGTGCGGCTGTCGCGCGCCACCGCGATGGCGGTGTAGACGGTGTGCTCGCGCCCCGCGAGGCGGCGCAGCATCGCCGCGGCGTGCGCCTCGTCGCGCGGCTTGCCGAGGATGTCGCCGTCCACCACCACGATCGTGTCGGCGGCGATCACCACGATGTCGGGATGTCCCTCGGCCAGGGCATGCGCCTTGGCGCGCGCCAAGCGCTCGGCATGCGGAATCGGCGCTTCGGCCGGAAGCGCCGTCTCGTCGATATTGGCCGGCCGCACCTCGTGAGCAATGCCGATGAGGTCCAACAGGTCGCGACGTCGCGGGGACGCCGATGCAAGGATCACTGCTGGCGCGTGTGACATGGGCGTAGAATATAGTCACCCCCTCACCCGCGCTCCCATGCCCGATTCAGCACCCCGGTTCGAAACCGCCGCCATTCGCACCCAGGCACCGCGCTCCGCCGCCCGCGAACACGCCGTGCCGTTGTTTCTGACCTCCAGCTTCGTCTTCGACGACGCCGAGCAGGCGCGGGCCCTCTTCGCCGAGGAGATCTCCGGCGCGGTGTACAGCCGCTACTCGAACCCCAACACCGACGAGTTCGTACAGAAGCTCTGCCTGCTCGAGGGCGGCCAGGACGGCATCGCGACGGCCTCGGGCATGGCGGCGGTCTATGCGTCCATGGCGGCGCTCGTCACGAGCGGCGACCACATCGTGGCGAGCCGCGCGTTGTTTGGGAGCACCCACCAGATCCTCACGCGTCTCATGCCGCGGTGGGGCGTCTCGCACACCTATGTCGACACCGGCGACATGTCCGCCTGGGATGCGGCGCTGCGCCCGGAGACGCGGTTGCTGTTCGTGGAGACGCCCTCGAATCCCGGGCTCGACCTCGTGGATCTGGGCTACCTCGGCGCGCTCGCGACGGCGCGCGGCATTCCCCTGATCGTCGACAACTGCTTCACGACGCCGTACCTGCAGCGCCCAATTGCGTTCGGGGCCTCGCTCGTGGTGCATTCCGCCACCAAGTGGATGGACGGCCAGGGGCGCGTGCTTGGAGGCGCGATCGTCGGCGACGCGACGCTGGTGGCCGAGGCCCGTTTCTTCGCGCGGCATACGGGGCCTGCGCTCTCGCCCTTCAACGCCTGGGTGCTGAGCAAGAGCCTCGAAACGCTCGCCGTGCGCATGGACCGCCACTGCAGCAACGCGCTGGCGGTCGCCCAGCGCTTCGAGGGACACACGGCGCTGGAGCAGGTGCGCTATCCGTTTCTCGCGTCCCATCCGCAGCACGCCTTGGCGCGCCGACAGATGGCGCAGGGCGGCGGCATCGTGGTGCTGGTGCTGCGCGGCGGCTACGACCGCTGTCGTCGGTTCATCGACGCCCTGCAACTCTGCTCGCATTCGCCCAACCTCGGCGACACCCGCACCATCGTCACGCACCCGACGTCCACAACGCATTCCAAGCTGACCGAAGCGGAGCGCCAGGCGGTGGGGATCGTCCCCGGGCTCGTGCGCATCTCGGTGGGGCTGGAGCACCTCGACGACATCATCGGCGATATCGAGCAGGCGCTGGCCGCCTCGTCTTAGCCGCGCCCCTATCGCTCCAACTGCAGCGTGACCGGCCCGTCGTTGACGAGTTCGACGTCCATCATGGCGCCAAACTCGCCCGTCTCGACGCGCAGGCCGCGCTCGCGCAGCATCGCGATGAGGCGCTCGTAGAGCGGGATGGCCACGTCCGGGCGCGCCGCGTCAATGAAGCTCGGGCGTCGCCCTTTCTGCGCGTCGCCGTAGAGCGTAAACTGGCTCACCACCAGCACGGCGCCGCCCACGTCATCCAGGCCGAGGTTCATCTTCCCCTCGGCGTCGGTGAAGAGCCGCAGCCCGGCCACCTTGTCGGCCATCCACGCGACGGCCGCCTCGGTGTCCGCATGCGTGAAGCCAACGAGGAGCAGGAATCCTCGTTCGATGGCACCCGTCACGCGGTCGCCGACACGCACCTCGGCGCGCGATACCCGCTGGAGAAGCACACGCATTCGCGAAAGCTACCGGACCCCGCGGCTCTCGGGGAGGGAGCCAGTGGGCGACTCGGGTGCTAGGGGGCGCGGCGGGCTGGTGCTATCATTGTCGCGTGTCTTCCCACGAGAACCGCATAACGAAGTTCGCCCACGGCGGCACGCTGCAGGCCGCCGGCGGCGCGTTGCTCGGCGCCTTCTTCGCCATCCTGATGCGCGTGGCGGGGATCGGGCCCCGCGCCCCGCTCTGGCTCATGGCCCTCGGCGGTGCGGTGGTCGGGTGGTCGATCTTCCGGTTCGTGACGCGCGCGATCTTCAGCGGCAGCGAGGAGCTGACCAAGCAGCTCGTGATGCCGGACGCCAAGGGGACCTACGCGCCGCAGTACTCGCACATCCAGGCGCTCGAGGTGCAGGAGCGGTTCGCCGAGGCGCTGGCCGCCTGGCTGCAGGTGGCGGAATCGCAGCCGGCCAACCCGTCGCCGCTGCTCCGCGCCGCCGACCTGCAGCTGCGCCACCTCAAGGACGCGCTCGCGGCGCTCGAACTCTACGAGCGCGTGCGACGCATGCCCGGCGTCGGCGAGGAGCACGTGCGCTATGCATCGCAGAAGATCATCGACATCCACCTCGCGCCGGGCGGCGACGCCGGCCGTGCGCTCGTGGAGCTGCGGCGGTTCATCCACACGTTCCCCGAGGGCCGGGAAGCGGACGGAGCGCGGGCGGCGATCGCGCGGATCAAGGCCGAGCAGGCGCCCGGGTCGCTGGGGTCGTGACTCCGCCCCCGACGAACCAAGCGCCGGCCAACGCTCGCATCTCCCCTCTCCCATCTTCCATCTCCCATCTGCCGTCATGAAGCTCTCCCTTCTCCCCGTGCTCCTCGCGGTCGCTGCCTTCCCCGCTTCTTCACAAGCGCGGCCGCGTCCCGCGACCCTGGCACCCTACGTCCCCGGCGCCGACTGGGAGCATCGCTCGCCGGCCGCGATGGGCGTCGATGACGTCAAGCTCGCCGACGCCATCGCCTTCGCCATCCGGAGTGAGAACAAGGCCCCGCGCGACATGGAGGAGAACCACTACCGCTCCTTCGGCCGCGAGCCGTTCGGCCAGGGCATTGGCCCGTTCAAGCCGCGCGGCGAGCCCACCGGAGTGGTGCTGCGCGGTGGATACGTGATCGCCGCGTGGGGCGAGCCCGACCGCGTGGACATGACGCATTCGGTCACCAAGTCGCTGCTGTCGGCCACCGTCGGTGCGGCCTTCGACCGCGGTCTGCTGCGAAGCGTGCACGACGAGGTCTGGAAATCGCAGGCGCCCACCTACCTGCTGCGCCTGAGCGCGCCGAGCGAGCCCGGGACGCGCTATGGCGAGCCGATGTTCCTCGACCCGTGGAACACGCCGCACAATCGCACCATCACGTGGGACCACCTGCTGCGCCAGACGAGCGACTGGGAGGGCACGCTCTGGGGAAAGCCGGAATGGGCGGACCGCCCCGCGCAGGATCCCGCCACGTGGACGACGCGCGCGCGGAATGCGCCGGGCACCGCGTACGAGTACAACGATGTGCGCGTGAATGTCCTGGCGCTCGCCGCCACCAACCTCTGGCGTCGGCCGCTCCCCGAGGTGGCGCAGGAGTTCGTCCTGGGCCCCATCGGCGCCTCGCACACCTGGCGCTGGTACGGCTACGACAATGCGTGGATCACGCTCGACGGCCGCCCGGTGCAGGTGGTGAGCGGCGGTGGCCACTGGGGTGGCGGGCTGTTCATCAACGCGTGGGACATGGCGCGCTTCGGCCTCCTCACGGCACGCCGCGGCGCCTGGGGCGACAAGCGCATCCTCTCCGAGGAGTGGGTGCGGCTCTCGCTCACGCCCACCGGCCCGCAGCCGACTTACGGCTACATGAACTGGTTCCTCAACACCGGCCGCAAGCGGATGCCCAACGTGCCGGAGAACGTCTACTGGCACGAGGGGAACGGCACCAACGTGATTCTCGTCGCCCCCGACCAGGACCTCGTGGTCGTGGTGCGGTGGATCGCCGGAGGCGCCATGGACGAGTTCTTTGCCAAGCTGATCGCCGCGACGCGGCCGCGGTGAGCGCTACTCGACGGTGACGCTCTTCGCCAGGTTCCTGGGCTGGTCCACGTTCGCCCCTCGCTTCACCGCGATGTAGTACGCCAGCAGCTGCAGCGGAATGGACGCCAGCACCGGCATCAGCAGGTCCACCGTCTCGGGGATGCGGAACTCGTAGTCGAGGAGCCCCGCCAGCGCCGGCTCGTCGCGCGACGTCACCGCGATCACGGTTCCCTTGCGCGCCTTCACCTCCTGCACGTTCGACACGACCTTGTCGAACACCGCATCGTGCGGCGCCACGAACACCACCGGCATCATCTCGTCGATGAGCGCGATGGGGCCGTGCTTCATCTCCGCCGCCGGATAGCCCTCGGCGTGGATGTACGAGATCTCCTTGAGCTTGAGCGCCCCCTCGAGCGCCACCGGGAAGTTCACGCCGCGCCCGAGGTAGAGCACGTTGGGCGAGCGCTTGAATTCCTCGGCGATATGCTCCATCTGCTCGGCGCGGTCGAGCACCTCGCGCACTTGCCCCGGGAGCGCCGCGAGCGCCTTGGCAAACTCGATGCCGCGCGTGACGCTGAGCCCGCGCTTGCGCGCCAGCTTGAGCGTGAACAGGGCGAGCGCGACGACTTGGCTGGTGAAGGCCTTCGTGGACGCGACGCCGATCTCGGGTCCGGCGTGCAGGTAGATGCCGCCGTCGTCCTCGCGCGCAATGGTGGACCCCACCACGTTGACGAGCCCCAGCGTGCGGGCCCCGCGGCGCTTGGCCTCGCGCATCGCGGCGAGCGTGTCGGCCGTCTCCCCTGACTGCGAAATCACGATGCACAGCGTCCGGTCGGTGACGATCGGGTTGCGGTAGCGGAACTCCGACGCGTACTCGACCTCCACCGGGATGCGGCAGAGCTCCTCGATCATCATCTCGCCGATCAGTGCCGAGTGCCACGACGTGCCGCAGGCGGTGATGATGATGTTGTCGATCGCCATCAGCTGCTCGTGCGAGAGGTTCAGGCCACCGAGCTTGGACGTGCCATCCTCGACGATCAGCCGGCCGCGCATCGCGTTCTCCACGGTCTGCGGCTGCTCGAAGATCTCCTTGAGCATGAAATGCGCGTAGCCGCCGCGCTCGATCGCGCTCAGGTCCCAGTCGATCTTCTCCACCCGTCGCGACATCGGGGCGGCGTCACGGTCGAGCACGCGATAACCGTCCGCCTGGACGACCGCGACGTCGCCGTCGTCGAGGTAGACCACCTGGCGCGTGTGCGCGAGGATCGCCGACGCGTCCGACGCGAGGAAGTGCTCCCCGTCGCCGATGCCGATGAGCAGCGGGCTGCCCTTGCGGGCGGCGACGATCTTGCCCGGGTCGCGGCTGCTCACGATGGCCAGCCCGTACGTGCCCTCGACCTCGCGCAGCGCGTTGATGACCGCATCCTCGAGCGATCCCTCGAACAGCTCCTGCACCAGGTGCGCCATCACCTCGGTGTCGGTGTCGCTGCGGAACTCGTACCCCTTCCCCTGCAGCACCGCGCGCAGGGCGTTGGCGTTCTCGATGATGCCGTTGTGCACCACCGCCACCGTGCCGTCGGCGCTGGCGTGCGGGTGCGCGTTGCGCTCCGTCGGCGGCCCGTGCGTGGCCCAGCGCGTGTGGCCGACGCCCACGGTGCCGTGCACGGGCGTGGCGGCGAGGGCGCTTTCCAGCCGCGCAATCTTGCCCGCGGCGCGACACGTGACCACAGCGCCGCCGTTCGCCACGGCGACGCCCGCGGAGTCGTACCCGCGGTACTCCATGCGGCGGAGCCCCTCGAGGAGGAACGGAGTCGCCTGCTTGCCGCCGACGTAACCGATGATGCCGCACATGGGAGATTCCTCTGCGTGTGATCAGGGCGCGAGCTGCGCCATCAGCTCCCGGGCGCGCTCCACGAGCGCGCGCGCCGTGTCGGCGGTTTCCGCTTCGGCGATGACGCGCACGATGGGCTCGGTGCCCGACGGCCGGATGTGCACCCATCGTCCCGGCCAGCCGAGTCGCATGCCATCTTGCGTGTCGGCGTCGGCGTCGGGGAACGCGTCCCGCAGTGCCGCATACACCGCGTCCAGCGGCGCGGCCGGTCGGTCGAGCTTGTCCTTGATGATCGTGTACGACGGATAGCGCGCCACCACGCGGGACAGCGACTCCCCGGCGTTCACGAGCATCTGGAGGATGAGCGCCACGCCAAGCGGCGCGTCGCGACCCAGGTGCAGGTCGGGGAGGATGACGCCGCCGTTGCCCTCGCCGCCCACGACCGCCTTCTCGGCCCGCATCGCGAGCGCGACGTTCACCTCGCCCACGGGGGCGCGCACCACCACGGAACCGTGGTCCATCGCCTGGTCGTCCACCACCAGGCTGGTGGAGAGGTTTGTCACCACCACGCCGCGTCGATGCTTGAGCACCACCCGCGACGCCAGGGCCAGCGTGTAGTCCTCGCCAATCGCGCGCCCCTTCTCGTCCACGAGCGACAGCCGGTCCACGTCGGGGTCGGTCGCAAAGCCGATGTCGGCGCGCGACCGCTTGACCAGTGCGCTCAGCGGGCCGAGGTTCTCGGCCACCGGCTCAGGCGGGCGCGGGAAGCGGCCGTCGGCGTCGAGCTCGATGGCTTCGACCTCACAGCCCAGCAGGTCGAGCAGCCGCGGGATGATGAGGCCACCCGCTCCACGGCACGCGTCGTACGCCACGCGGAACTTCCGGGCCCGGATCGCCTCGACGTCGATCATCGGCAGGGCGAGCACCGCATCGAGGTGGCGCGCGATCGCCTCGCCATCGAACCGGGTCACGCCGAGTTTGTCGTACGTCGCGTACGGGATGTCATCGATCAGCGCGCGCATCGCCGCATTGTCGGCCGCGTTCAGGAAGAGGCCGTCGTGCCCGACGAACTTGAGCGCGTTCCACTCGATGGGATTATGGCTCGCGGTGATGTTGAGGCCGCCGGCGGCGTGATGGTGCTCCACCGCCATCTGCAGCGTGGGCGTCGTCGTGATGCCGAGGTCAATGACGTCGGCGCCCACCGACTCGAGGGTGGCGCGCGCCACCTGATGGAAGAGCGGCCCGGAGACGCGCGAGTCACGGCCCAGCACCACGGCCGTTCCCCGCTTCTGTTGCAGGGCCCACGCGCCGAAGGCCGCCGCGTAACGCGCCACGACCTCGGGGGAGAGTCCAAAGCCGACCCGTCCCCGAATGCCGGAGACGGAGATCATGAGGTTGCTGGAGTCGGTCATGGGTGAAAGTTGCAGATGGTAGGGGGTAGATGGTAGACGGTAGATGAATGCCAGGGCAATTTGCGCTCTACCATCTGCCATCAACCTTCTACCATCTGCCGCCCCGTTGTCCAACCCACTCGCGCTCCTCCCCATCGCCCTCGCCGCCGCCAAGGGCCGCATCGACGGCCATCCGGCCGCCGGTTCGGTCGCCGCAGGCTTCACGCTCCTCCAGCGCTCCGCGGCCCTCGTGCGCGCGCTCGCGGGGCGCCGGAGCGCCATCCTCCTGCCGCCGTCCGCTGCGGTGCTCACGGCCCTCGCCGCCAGCGACGGGCGGGGGGCGGTGCTGCTGCCGGCGCTCGCGCACGGCGACGCCCAGGCTGTGATGCTCGACGACGGGGACGTCGGCGCGGTCTTCACCACCTCCGCGCTGGCGCCACAGATTCCTCCGGACGATCGCGCGGTCGTGCTGCTGGACGACGCTCCGCGGAGCGCGACGGTGCGCGCGCGCGGCACCGAGACAGCGATTGACCTGGGCTCGCATTTCGGGCTCGACCTCGAAGGCGAGGAGGACGAGGGGCGCGACGAGGAGTGCATCGTCCGCTACACACCCGCGGGCGCGGCGGCCGCGCTCCGAACGACGTTCACCCATCGTGACCTGTTCACGCTTGCGCGCTTTGCCGTGGACGCCACCTCGCTGCGCACCGGCGATCATGCACTCGCCGTGATGCCGCTCCACGACGTGGAGGCCTTTGCGCTCGCGTTCGCCGGACCGCTGCTCGCCGGCGCGCGGGTCTCCACCATGGGGCACTTCGACGCCGCCGAGGCGGCCCGGTTTATTCGCGAGGACGGCGTCACGCACCTCGTGGCTGATGCGGCGATGTACGCGGCGATCGCGGACGCGCTCGCACCGCACGCCGCCGCCACCGCGTCCACGGGCCTTCGCGCCTGCACGTGCGTCGGGCCGGCGCCCACGGCGGCGCTGCAGGATCGTTGGCGCCAGCTGACCGGCGAGCCGCTGCGCGTGGCGCGCGGCATTGAGGAGGCTAAGCGCGCCTGACTCGTTCGCGGCGCGCCCAGCGGCTATCTTACCCGGCATCCATTTCGCTCTCTCCTCAGCTCCTGGAGCCGGCATGACGCGGGTGTTCGACGAAGACCTCAATGCGCGCTTCGCGACGCGGACCATTCACGCGGGCCAGCGCCCTGATCCGACGACCGGCGCCATCATGCCGCCGATCTACCAGACGTCCACCTACGTGCAGGACGCGCTCGGCGTCCACAAGGGCTACGAGTACGCGCGGGGCAAGAACCCCACGCGCGAAGCCCTCGAGCGCAACGTCGCCGCCCTTGAAGGCGGGCGCCACGGCTTCGCCTTCTCGAGCGGCATGGGGTGCCTCGACTCCATCATGAAGCTGTTCAGCGCCGGCGACCATATCGTCTCCGGCGAAAACGTCTACGGCGGCACCTTCCGCCTCTTCGACAAGGTCCTGCGCCGCATGGGCATGACCTTCACGTTCGTGGACACGCGCGACCCGCAGCGCATCGAAGACGCGATCACCGCCTCCACGAAGGCGGTGATCGTCGAGACGCCGACGAATCCGATGATGTGGATCTCCGACCTCGCCGCCATCGGTGAGATTGCCAAGCGGCGCGGCATCCTGTTCATCGTGGACAATACCTTCGCGACGCCGGCCTTCCAGCGACCGCTGGAGCACGGCGCGCACATCGTCTACCACTCGAGCACCAAGTACCTGAACGGGCACAGCGACATCGTCGGCGGCATCGCGGTGCTGAACGATGACAGCCTGGCCGAACGGCTTCAGTTCCTTCTCAACGCCGCGGGCGCCGTGCCCGGACCGATGGACGCCTGGCTGACGCTGCGCGGCACCAAGACCCTGGCCCTCCGCATGAAGGCGCACGACGCCAACGGCAGGGCCGTCGCGGAATGGCTCGCCAACCGCTGGGGGGCCGAGCGCGTCATCTTTCCGGGACTTCCCACGCATCCGCAGCACGCGCTGGCCAAGAAGCAGATGTCGGGCTTCGGGGGCATGATCAGCGTCGAGATGGGGAGCCGGGAGAAGGCCGCCGCGGTCCTCGGCCGCACCCACGTCTACGCGCTCGCCGAGTCGCTGGGCGGCGTCGAGAGTCTCATCAGCCATCCGGCGTCCATGACGCACGCCTCGGTGCCGCCGGAACGGCGCGCCGAGATGGGCATCACCGACGGCCTGATCCGCCTCTCGACGGGGGTGGAGGATGCCCACGACCTGATCGCCGACCTCGAACAGGCCTTCAAGGGACTGTAAGGCCGACACTTCGCACGGCGGGGACTCGTAGGGAGTGTCATTGGGTCCCGCCGTCCATCGAGGAGAGAACATGGCTAACCGCGTCATCCTGACCGACATCGCGCCGACGTCCTGGGAACACCCAGCCGACCGCGCCGCCCTCAACGCCCTGCGCGCCATCCCGGGTTTCGACTCGGTGGTGCGCAAGATCGCCGCCTTCTTCGGCGAACGGGGCCTGCGGCAGTTGTTCCTTGCCAACGCCGTGAAAGTGGGGCCGCGGCAGCGTCCCGACCTCGACGCGATGCTCACGGAGGTCCTCGAGACGATGGACTGGCCGCAGCGCCCCGAGCTCTACGTCACGCAATCGCCGCTGGTCAATGCGGCGGCGCTCGGCTTCGACAAGCCGTTCATCGTCATCAACTCCGCGACGCTGGAGCACCTGGAGCGCGAGGAGCAGAAGGTGCTCGTCGCGCACGAGGTGGGACACATCATGAGCGGGCACGTGCTCTACCGCACGGTCGCCACGATCCTCATGACGTTCGGCCTCGGCGCGCTCCCCTTCCTCGCCATTGCGGTGATCTTCCCGTTCCAGATGGCGTTCCTGGAGTGGTTCCGGAAGAGCGAGCTCTCGTCCGACCGCGCCTCGCTTCTGGCGGTGCAGGACCGTCGCACCGTGATGATGACGTTCCTGAAGGTCGCGGGCGGCCCGTCGCACGGGCACACCATCGATCTCGAGGCGTTCATGGAGCAGGCCGCCGAGTACGAGACGCAGGGCGACGCCTGGGACAAGGTGCTGCAGGTGCTCAACACGGCATTCCGCGAGCACCCGTTCAACACCGTGCGCGCCGGCGAGCTGCAGCGCTACATCGACGCCGGGCGCTACGACAAGATCATTGCCGGCGAGTATGACCGGCGCAGCGACGTGCGCCCGACGGCGCAGGAAGTCGGCGCCGATTTCCGCGCCGCCGGCGAGTACTACGGTGACCAGGCGAAGGCGGCGGCGGCCAAGGCGGGGGAGATTCTCGGCCGCGCCAAGGACGCCTTTACCGACGCGTTCAAGACCGGCTCGCGATGAAGGTCCTGATTGTCGGCGGCGGCGGCCGCGAGCACGCGCTGGCGTGGAAGCTCCTGCAGGATGATCCGCGCATCGAGCTCGTCGCCGCCCCCGGCAATCCCGGCATCGCCGCACTCGGCCGCTGCGAGCCGGTCTCCGCGACCGACGTGCCGGCGCTGTGCGCGCTCGCGCAGCGCGAGCAGGCCGACCTCGTTGTCGTCGGCCCCGAAGCCCCGCTCGAACTGGGTCTCGTGGATGCGCTGCGCGCGCTCGGCATGCCGGCGTTCGGGCCAACCAGGGCGGCGGCCGCCATCGAGACGTCCAAGCGCTTCGCCAAGGAGTTGATGCTGGCCGCCGGCGTCCCCACGGCCATGGCGCGCACCTTCACCGACGCGGCGGCCGCCAAGGCCGAGGTGCGCCGGCTTGGCGCGCCGGTCGTGGTGAAGGCGTCGGGCATCGCGGCCGGCAAGGGCGTGATCGTCGCGATGACGCTGGAGGAGGCCGAGGCCGCCGTGGACGCGATGCTCGTGGACAACGCGTTCGGTGCGGCGGGCGCCGAGGTGCTCGTCGAGGAGTTCATGACCGGCGAGGAACTGTCGATCTTCGGCCTGACAGACGGCACGCACGTGCTGCCGATGATCGCCGCGCAGGATCACAAGCGCATCGGCGAGGGCGACACCGGACCAAATACCGGGGGAATGGGGGCATACGCCCCGGTGTCCATCGCACCGCAGGCGCTGATGGATGAGACGGTGGCGCGCGTCTTCACCCCGACGCTGCGCGCGATGCGCGACGCGGGCTGCCCGTTCACGGGGCTGCTCTACGCGGGCTTGATGCTGACGCCCCGCGGCATCCAGGTCGTCGAGTTCAACTGTCGGTTCGGCGACCCCGAAACGCAGGCCATCCTGCCGCTGCTCGGGTCGTCGCTGCTCGCCCCCATGCTCGCCATCGCGCGCGGCGAGTCGCTCGCCGGCGCCGCGCCGCTGCAGTGGAAGCCGCGCGCCGCCATCACCACCGTGCTGGCCGCCGCGGGCTATCCGGGCACGGTCCGCAACGGCGACGTCATCTCCGTGCCGCCGACTCCGCGCGACGTGCTCGTCTTCCATGCCGGGACGAAGCGTGATGCCGAGGGCATGCTGCGCACGGCGGGCGGCCGCGTCCTGGCCGTCACGGCGCTTGCCGCGACGCTCGCCGAGGCGCGCGAGGCGAGCGCGAGCTTCGCAGCACAGGTGCAGTTCGACGGCAAGCAGTACCGGCGCGACGTCGGCTGGCGCGAACTCGCCCGTCGTGCCCGAGCTTCCTGAAACCGAGACGATCGCCCGCGACCTGCACGCGGCGATCGCCGGTTCCGTCATCATCAGCGTCGAAGTGCTGCGCCGCGACGTGCTGCGCGACGTCAGCGCGGCTCGCGTACGGCAGTCGCTGACCAGCCGGACCGTCTCGCGCGCATGGCGGCGGGCGAAGAGCGTAGTCCTCTCGCTCGACCACGACGCGCACCTGGTCGTGACGCCGCGCTTCACGGGCGCGCTGATCCTCGGTGCGGCGGCGGCCGAAGACCGGTACGCCTGCGTGCGAATGGGCCTCGAAGACGGGCGCGAGCTGCGCTACACCGATGTGCGCCGGCTCGGCACCGTTGCCTTCCTGTCGTCCGACGCGTTTGCCGAGTGGAGCGCGGCACTTGGCCCGGAGCCGCTTGACGCCGACTTCACCGTCGAGCGATTTTCGGGTTGTCTTCGGGGTTCCAAACGGGCCGTCAAGGCGGTGCTCATGGATCAGTCACGGTTGGCCGGCGTCGGCAACATCTACGCGAACGAAGCGCTCTGGCGCGCGGGAGTCCGCCCGTCGCGGCGGGCGTCGTCGTTGACGCGCCGCGAGCGCGCGACGCTTCACGCCGAGCTGACCGCCGTGCTCCACGCTGCCGTAGCGGCGCGCGGCACGTCCTTCCGCGACTATCGCGACGCCTTCGGCGCGCGAGGCGGCTTCGCGTCGCAGTTGCAGGCCTACGGCCGCGGCGGCCAGCCCTGCACGCGCTGCGGCCTGCCCCTCAAGTCGAGCCACGCGATCGATGGCCGCGCGACAGTCTGGTGCGCGGGATGCCAGCAGTGAGCCGGAGGCGACAGCGCCCGTCGTTCATTCCGACCGCCGCCGAGGCGGGCGCGCACGCCGCCGCGATGCTGGCACGGGTGAAGGGTGAGGCGCGCGACCTGCCCGGCGTCTACGAGATGCGCTCCGCGGACGGCGAGATCATCTACGTGGGCAAGTCCAAGAAGCTCCGCACGCGGCTGCTCAGCTACTTCCGCGCCGTCTATCCGGCCGACAAGGGGGCGCGGATCCTGCGCGAGGCCGCGGAGATCCAGTGGGAGTACGTGCCGTCGGAGTTCGCGTCGCTGCTCGAGGAGCTGCAGCGCATCAAGCGCTTCCGGCCGCGGCACAACGTGGCCGGCAAGCGCGACGCGCGGCACTTCGCGTTCATTCGCGTGGCGCGCGGCGCCGCCGAGTCGTTCCGCGTGGTGCGCGGCGCGGGCAGCGACGAGGGCGGCGTCTTCTTTGGGCCGTTCCGCGGCGCGGTGCAGCTGCAGGAGGCCCTGCGCGAGCTCAACGATGCGCTCGGCCTCGTGGACTGCGCGCTCGACGAGCCCATGCACTTCGCGGACCAGGTCGACCTGTTCCCCGCCCCGCACACCCCGGGGTGCATCCGGCACGAGATCGGCAAGTGCCTCGGCCCGTGCGTGGCCGCGGTGCGCCGTGACGAGTACGCGGCGCGGTTCGCCCTGGCGCGCGCGTTCCTCGAGGGCGCCAACGACGTGCCGGTGACCGCGCTGCGCCATGCCATGGAGCGGGCGAGCGACGAGCTCGCCTTTGAGCGGGCGGCGAGCCTGCGCGATAAGATCACCCGGCTCGAGTCGCTACGCGCGCAGTTCGCCCGGCTGCGGTTCGCGGTGGAGTCGTTGTCGTTCGTCTACACGCCGGCCGCGTCGCACGGCAACGAGGTGAGTTACGTCATCCGGCGCGGGCGCGTGCGCGCCATTCTCCAGACTCCACGCACGGCCGACGAACGGCGCGCGTTCGACGGCAAGGTCGCCAGCATCTTCTCGCCCGTCGAACGGACCGACGGCACCGTGCCGTCGCACGAGATTGACGAACTGCTGCTCGTCTCCAGCTGGTTCACGCGCTTCCCGAAGGAGATGGAGCGCACGACGGCCCTGGCCCCGGCGCCGACGACGCGCAGCGCCGAGTCGTCCGCCGGGTCAGGACGCGGGAGCTCTTCGCGTCGTCGCGAGTCGGTGAATCACCAGCACCGTGGCGATGGCGAAGAACCAGCACAGGAGCGCGACGGACCATGCCGAGTTGAGGGCGGTCGCGTGGGTGGCCAGCCACGACACTTCCGCACGCGGAACGCTGGGCAGTTTTCCGAGCGACAGCGTCATCATCGCGTCGAAGACGTAATGGAGGACGAGCGGCGCGAAGAACGTGAACCGCAGGGCCATCCAGGCGAACGCGAGGCCGAGGATGAACGTGTCGACGAGCCGCGACGGCCCGTGCCCCGGCACGTGATAGACGGCGAAGGCCATCGCCGGCAGCAAGTAATAACACCACGTCGCGATCGGATCCGCGCGCTTCATCTGGCGTCGCACGACCAGCAGGAGCCCAAGAGGCACGCCCCGGAAGACCATCTCCTCCCACGCGGGATTATGCCAGAGCGCGAAGATCGCGCGGTTCGCCCGCCCGGCGAGGTCCATAGCTGAAGCGGACTGGAGTTCCTGCCAGCCTGTCACGGCGTTGAGGCCCGCGGCGGCGGCGTTGGCAACGATCAGCGCGCACGCACCGACGAGGACGACGGATGAAAGCGTGCGGCGACGAAACAACCAGCCCACGCCTGCCGCGTACGACGCAATCATCGTCCCCATGCTGAGCCAGACGGGCAGCTGCACACCCCAGCTGGCGTCCGCGCCCGGCCAGAAGAGCAACGCCACGCGGCTCGACTGGGCCCAGTATCCGGAGGCCGCGTACTGGCCAGTGGTCGCGACGGCCGGCACGAGAAGCGCGACGGCGATCGGAAGTTGGACCGATGGATGGTCGAGCGCGCCGCGGATTAATGAAAGCCGTCCAGCCATGTCGAGCCCTTTCAGCAGGAACTGGAGTCCCCGATGACACCGAGCGATCGTGCGTCGCTCACTCTACGGGACAGACGACGCCGGGTTTCGCCCATGCAGGCGTGCGCCGCCCTCTCCGGCTGAACCCGCCTCGCGCGGGACGCCGCGCGGCCCCCCCCGCCGCCCCGGCGGACGCCCTCGAGGCGACAGCGGTCAGATGGGACGGGCTACTTCGCAGCCGGCTTCGGCGTCGGTGACGGCGGCAGGGCGTTGAGACGACGTCGCATGGCCTGGTAGGCATCCGAGTCCACCTGCAGGCCCTTCAGTTGAGCGGGCGTGTACACCGCAATCTGTTTGAGCGTCGCCGCGATGCGGGACTCCTCGAGCGGATGCGTGGCGAAGAAGGCGTCCACCGCGGACGGATTCGACTGCCGTTCCGCCAACAGGATGCGGAACATCCACGGAATGCCGTTGGGATCGATGCGCGCCTTCACCAGCGTTGCCACGCCTTCTTCATCCGCCTGCGCCTCGTCGTCGCGGCTGTACTTGGCGAACAAGGCGGTGCCGCCGAGGTTGATGGCGGCCTGGCCGGCGCCGCTGTCACAGACCTTGGTGAGGGTGCACAGCGCCATCAGCCCGCCGTTCACCTTCTGCGACTGCTGCATCTGGTCCACGGTGTGCCGCAGGGTGATGTGCCCAATCTCGTGCCCGAGCACACCGGCCAGCTCGTTCATCGTCTGCGCGCGGGCAATCAGCCCGCGGTTCACGTAGACCCAGCCGCCCGGCACGGCGAACGCATTCACTTCCTTGCTGTCCACCACGGCGAAATGCCACGTGAGACCGCGCGTATCGGTGACGGCGGCCAGCTGGTTGCCGAGCGCCGTGATGTACGAGACGACGCGGGTATCGCGGATGAGCGGCAGCTGGCTGTCGATCTGCGTCGCATACGACGCCCCGAGCTCCACTTCCTGCTGCTGCGAGATTGCACAGGAGAGGCTCGTGATGGCGAGGCCAAGGAGCGCTGTCAGCCGGGCAGCGTGCGAGTTGAGATCAGGGCGTGGCGACATGACAACGCTTCCGCGAAAGGGGACGAATCGGGCGGCGCCCGAGCTCTTCCCACGATAGCCGCGGACGGCGCAAAAAGAACTCGGCTGAAGTGCGTAGTTCTTCTGTGGGAGGCGCGCCGGACCGCACGTCGCATCATTCACACATGGATCTGCACTCCGGCGCCCCATTCTGGCTCGTCCGCAACGGGCTTGGCGCCGCGCATCCCGTGCTCTCGCACGACGAACACTGCGACGTCGCCATTATCGGCGCTGGTGTCACCGGGGCGCTCGTGGCTGATGCGCTCACCGCCCTGGGGCAGGATGTGGTGCTGATCGACCGGCGTGACGCCGGCCTGGGCAGCACCTGCGCCAGCACCGCGCTGCTGCAGTATGAGATTGACGTCGAGCTCGCCCCCCTCATCGCACGGGTCGGCGCGTCGGCGGCCGTGCGCGCCTATCAGCTGGGGATCGAGGCCATCGACGACGTGGAGCGGCTCGTGGACACGATGCGCGATCGATGCGGGTTCGCGCGGCGCGAGAGCACCTACCTGGCCAGCACGCGGAGCGATGCAAAGCGCCTCACGTCGGAGGCAGCCCTTCGTCAGCGCCACGGCTTTGACGCCGAGTTCTGGGAGCGCGACCGCGTGCGCGACACCTATGGCTTTCCCGCGCACGGCGCCATACGGTCGCGCCAGGGTGCCGAAGTGGATGCGCTGCAGTTCACCACGCGCCTTCTCGAGCGCGCGCTGTCGCGGGGGGCGCGCCTCTACGCACGGACGCTGGTAGTCGACTACGCCGCCCGCACCGCGGGCGTGACCCTGCACACCTCGCGTGGCCACCGGGTCACCGCCGGCAGGGTGGTCTTCGCGCCGGGCTACGAATCGCCGCCGGGCGTCGCCGACGAACTCGTGACGCTGACCAGCAGTTTCGCGCTCGTGACCGAACCGGTCGAGACATTCGGCCCGTGGGCGGACCGCTGCCTCGTCTGGGAATCCGCCCGGCCCTACACGTACATGCGATCAACGCCCGACGGACGCATCCTCATCGGCGGCGTCGACCTGCCGTTTCGCGATGCGACGCTGCGCGACGTGATGCTGCCGGCGCAGACGCGGAAACTGGCAAAACGGCTGCACCGGCTGCTCCCCTCCGTCACGGCGCCGGTGGCGTTCTCGTGGGCGGGCACGTTTGGCCAGACCGCCGACGGCCTGCCGTACATCGGCGCGAACCCCGCATTCCAGCACGGGCTCTTCGCGCTCGGCTACGGCGGCAACGGAATCACTTTCAGCGTGATCGCGGCCAGGATCATCCGCGATCTCGTGTCCGGCACGCCGAACGGCGACGCCGAGATCTTTCGCTTCGACCGATGACTTGGGGGCCCGCCATGAGCACGATGACGACGAAGGACGGAACGCAGATCTACTACAAGGATTGGGGCGCCGGACCGCCCGTCGTCTTCAGTCACGGCTGGCCGCTCAGCTCTGACATGTGGGCGTCGCAGATGCTGTTCCTCGCCTCCAGGGGATACCGGTGCATCGCGCACGACCGCCGCGGACACGGCCGGTCCAGCCAGCCGTGGACCGGCAACGACATGGACACCTACGCCGACGACCTCGCCGCGCTCATCGAGTTGCTGGGCTTGACGGGAGCCACCCTCGTCGGCTTTTCTGCCGGTGGCGGTGAGGTGGCGCGATACGTCGGCCGGCATGGGACGCGGCGCACCGCCAGGCTTGCGTTGATCGCCGCCGTGCCGCCGCTCTTGCTGAAGACGTCCGCCAATCCGGACGGCGTGCCCATGGACGTCTTCGACGGCATTCGCGCGGCAGCCATCGCCGACCGATCGCAGCAATACCGGGACCTCGCGAGCGGCCCGTTCTTCGGCGCCAATCGGCCGGGAGCCAGGGTGTCGCAGGGCATGATGGACTCGTTCTGGCATCAGGGCATGCACGCCGGGCACAAGAATGCCTACGACTGCATCAAGGCATTCTCCGAGACGGACTTCACGGAGGACCTCCGGCAGTTTGACGTGCCGACGCTCGTCATTCACGGCGATGACGACCAGATGGTACCCATCGCCCTAGCTGGCCGCCGCTCCGCCGCACTCATCAGGAACGCCGAGCTGAAGGTCTACGCGGGCGCACCCCACGGCATCGCCGACACGCACAAGGACCAGCTGAACGCCGACCTGTTTTCGTTTCTTCGGAGCTGAGCGCGGGAATGGGATGCGCGCACCCCTTCCCGCGTCCCACCGCCTATCGGTTCGGCGCAATCCCCGCCACTTTATCCTCGCAAGGGACGGACCGACGATTCACCACTGATATCCGACATGTTCTCTGGCGACGAAATGGCGGCGCTGTGCACGGCGATGGGCGTGACGCACGTCGTCTCCGTCGCCGACAGCACCATCGGCCCATGGCACCCGGCCATCGAACGGACGGATGGCCTGCGGCTCATCCGCGTCTGCCGTGAGGGCGAGGCGTGGGCGCTCGCCGGAGGGCTCTACCTCGGCGGCGCGACGCCGCTGGTCATGATCCAGTGCACCGGCCTCTTCGAGTCGGGCGACGCGCTGCGCAACATCCTGCACGACTGGCAGATGCCGATCTTCTCCATCATCGGCTACCGCAGCTACCTCAACCAGACCACGCTCCCAGGTGACACCTGCCTCGTGTTCACCGAACCGGTGCTTGAGGCGTGGCGCATCGACTATCGCCTCATCACCACGCCGGCGCAGCGCGACGAGATCCTCGCGCACTACATCGCCTGTCGCGACGCGTCGCGACCCGGCGCCGCGCTGATCGCCGAGGGCAAGGCATGAGCGATACCCTGGCCCGCATGTCGCAGATGGAAGCGCTGCGCGTGCTGCACGCCGCCCGGCGCGCCAGCGACGTCGTGATCACCAGCATGGGGGCCGCGCGCGACTGGATGGTGCTCGGCGCGGGGCCCCTCGATCTCCCGCTCGTGCCGTCGAGCATGGGGACGGCGCCGGCCATCGGCCTTGGCATCGCGCTTGCCCAGCCCGAGCGCCGCGTGATCGTGGTCAACGGCGACGGCGCGATGCTGATGCACCTCGGGTCGCTCGTGACGATCACGGCGGCCGCGCCCGCGAACCTCACGCTCATCCTCGCGGACAATGGGGTCTACGAGGTGACCGGCGCGCAGCCGACGCCCGGCTCACCGGGGGCTCGCTCTGACGGTGCGTACGTGGACTTCGTCGGCATGGCACGCGCCGCCGGCTTCCGGTCGGTGCATCATTGGTCCACCGCGGCCGAGTGGGAGCAGCATGTGGAGATGATCCTCGACACACCGGGACCGACCTTCGTCCTGCTCGACGTCGCCCGGGTGCCAGGGGCCGTCGGCCCGCGCTCGCCGGGCCCGGCGCCTGAACGCGCACGAGCGTTGCGCCGCAATCTCGGGATAGGCGCCCGCTAGCGAGACGTCCGCTCGCGAGACGTCCGCTCGCGCGGCGTTTGCTCGCGAGGCGTCCGCCAGCGAGCCGTACACCGGCCAGGCATCTGCTGGCGCGACATCCGTCAGTCCGGCAGCGCGACCAGCGTCACCTCCGCGTGGCCGCCGTCAACGCGAAGCCGCGCGACGCTCGGGTGCAAATCAAATCGCCGGTGGCCCGCCGCGCCCGGATTCACGACGAGCGCGTCACCCAGACGCTCCACCTTCTGCACGTGCGTGTGACCGTACACGATGACGTTGAAGCCGGGGTAGGCCGCTATCAGGCGCTCCGCCGTGGGCCGGCCGAGTTCGTGCCCGTGCGACACGTGAATGCGGACACCCTCCGCCTCAACCACCCGTTCCGCCGCAAGCGCCGGATCCCACGGGGCATCGCAGTTGCCGCACACCGCCTGCACCGGCGCGATGAGCGCGAGCTCGTCGAGGATCGTGTCGCCGCACACGTCACCCGCATGCAGGATCAGCGAGACGCCGGCCAGCGCTTCGTGCACCTGGGGGCGGAGCAGACCGTGCGTGTCGGAGATGAGCCCGATCTCGATCATGCCAGCACGCGGCGCGACACGCCACTGAAGACGTACAGCGCCACCGCCACGGTGATGATCTCCGCGCCCAGCATGCCCGTCATGCCCCACGCGTCGTGCGCCCAGCCAGCCCCCTTCACGAGGCCGAGCGAGCCGAGCGTGTTGAAGGCGATGAACAGGCTGACCTTGGTGGACGCCGCACCGCCCTTGGCGAGTGCGAGCGCCATGCCGGTGAGCGCCGCGGTGCACGCGCCGAGCGTGGCCGTGTAGGTCGCCGTCAGGAGGGCGAACGCCCACGGCTCGCGCGGCGAGTACAGGAGCATCAGCGCGAGCACGCCCTGGGCCGCGCACGCCCAGAAATAGGCGCGGCGCGGCGGCAGCCGATCCTCGAACCATCCGCCCGCGAGCGTCCCGATGGTGATGGCGATGCCCGCGACGAGGCCGAGGACGAGCGACACGAAGTCGGGCCCGGCTTTCCACTCGCGCGCCACCGCGGAGAACAGGAACTGGGCATTCCCCGTGCCGATCGGCAGGAAGGCGAGGAGCAGCGCGAGCCGGCCGTCGACCTTCGAGAGCATGGCGCGCAGTTCACCCCACACCTCACGCGCGCGATCGCCGAGCCGTCCCCGGCCAACGGGCGGCGACTCGCGCAGGACCAGCAATGGCAGGTTGCACGCCAGCACCACCGCGGCGAGCACCGCGCCGGCCATCCACGGCGACGGCAGGTGCCGCACGAGATACAGCGCCGCACCGCCGCCGAGCGTCTGCCCCAGCATGTTGCCCGTCTGGTAGAAGCCTGCCGCGCGCCCGAGCATCGCCGGGTCGCAGTTGTGCAGCAGCAGCCCCTGCAGCGAGAAGGCGATGAACGTCGCAGAAAGCGCGCCCGTGAGCACGAGCCCGGTGAGCACAGGGAGCGTCTGCGCGCTCATCGGGATGGTGCACATGCCGAAGAAGACGGCCGCACAGCAGGCGTTGGCCAGCACGTACCAGCGCTTCCGCGTCAGCGTGAGGTCGCCCACCGGCGCCCACAGGAACTTGAACGCCGCCGGCGCAAACGCGATGCCGACGATCGTCGCCGCCGCACTCACCGGCAGCCCGGCGCGCGTCGCAAGCCAGCCCAGCATCACCGCCGGCACGCCGACCATCAGGCCGTACGGGAAGTAGAGGATGCCGAACAGTGCGGGATGCGTCACGACTGATTGGGGATTGGGAGCTCGGATTCGGATTCGCGATCGGGATTGCGATCGGGATTCGCGATTGGGATTGCGATCAAGATTGCGGAGTGCGAATCGCACGAAGATGCCGACCGCAGACGCAAAGGGCCAGCGTAAGCTGGCCCAGTCCTTGCCCCCCGCTCCCCGCGCCACACCCTGTGCCCCGCACCCCGCACCACACCCTGTTCCCTGCCCCTGCACCACACCCTGCACCCTTCCCCCTCCCCTACGGAGTCTCTCCCCACCTCGGCGCCAGCCCATTCTCCACGCCAAGGTGATCCATCACTCGCGCCACAACGAAATCAACGAGTTCCTCGATCTTCGTCGGCTTGTTGTAGAACCCCGGCGACGCGGGCATCACGACGGCACCGGCATGCGTCACGCGCAGCATGTTCTCGAGATGGATGCTCGACAGCGGCGTCTCGCGCGTCACCAGCACGAGCGGACGCCGTTCCTTGAGCGTGACATCCGCCGCGCGCTCCACCAGGGACCGGCTCGTCCCGGCCGCGATGGCCGCCAGCGTCCCCATCGAGCACGGGCACACGACCATCGCGCTCGCCCGGTGCGAGCCGCTCGCCGGGCCCGCACCGCGGTCGGTGTCATCGTACGTCGTGACCCAGCGGTCCCACGCCGCGCCACCCACGTGCGCGCGCAGGCCGTCCACCGAGCCCAACGACGTCTCCGTCTGGATGAGCCGCAGCCCGTGGCCGCTCACGATCAGCGACACCTTCCGCTCGGCGTGCACCAGCGCCTGCAGCAGGCGCACGCCGTACGGCGCGCCGGAGGCGCCGGTGATCGCCATGACAATCGGGCGCATCTCGCTCATAGAAAGACCCGCTCGGCGAGCACGAAGAGGAAGAACGTGACGCTGAGGACGCCGTTCATGCTGAAGAAGGCGGCGTCGAGCTTGGAGAGATCGTCGGACGAGACCAGCGAGTGCTCCCAGCCGAGGATGCCGGCCGCCACCACCACGCCGACAAAGTAGAGCACGCTCGACCCCGATGCCACGCCCGCCGCCGCCAGCGCGGCAATGGTCACCGCGTGCAAGGCGCGCGCGATCCGCAGCGCCTTCGCGGCGCCCATGGTCGCCGGCACCGAATACAGCCCCTGCGACCGGTCAAACTCCGCGTCCGGCAGCGCATACAGGATGTCGAAGCCGCCCACCCAGCTCATCACGGCCAGCGCCAGCGCGGGGAGCAGCCACCACGGATCGCTCCACGCGCCCGTCACCGCGAGGTATCCGCCCGCTGGTGCGATGCCGAGTCCGAGCCCGAGCACGAGGTGCGCCCAGCGCGTGAAGCGCTTGGTGTAGCTGTAGAACAGCACCCAGGCCAGCGCGACAGGCGAGAGCGCCAGGCACAACGGATTGATGCGCCACGCCGCGAAGATGAACACGAGCGACGCGACGAAGACGCTCGCCGCCGCCTCCGGCACGCTCATCGCCCCGCTCGGGATTTCGCGCATCGCCGTGCGCGGGTTCAGCGCGTCGTAGCGCCGGTCCGCGATGCGATTGAAGCCCATGGCGGCAAACCGCGCCGCCGTGAAGGCGACCACCACCCAGATCACCGTCGCCGCCGTGACCAGGACGATCCAGCTCGCAAGCGTGACTCCCACGAGCGCGAACGGCAGTGCGAAGATGGTATGCGGGAGCTTCACGAAGTTCACGTAGCGGACCAGCCGCGACGCGCCCCCGTACGTCTGCCCCTCGCGCGCCGTGGCGTTCACTTCGCGAGCCCCAGCCTCGCCCAGACGGCGTCCATCTTCGCCTTGGTGGCCGCATCCATCTCGATCACCGTCGGCCAGGCGCGCGTGAATCCCTCCTCCGGCATCTTCTGCGTCGCGTCGAGTCCCATCTTGGAGCCGAACGTGAAGGCACGACTCGAGTGGTCGAGCACGTCCATCGGCCCCAGCGTGAAGCGCACGTCGCGCTCGGGGTCGATGTTGTTGAGCGCCACCCACCACGCTTCCTGCGTGTTCCGCACGTTCACCCAGTCATCCACGACCACGAGCACCTTGGCCAGCGACATCAGCCCGGCGCCCCAGAGCGCGTTCATCACCTTGTACGCCTGACCGGGGTAGCTCTTCTTGATCGAGACGAAAACGAGGTTGTGGAACCCTCCCTCGGCCGGCATGTGGTAGTCCACGATTTCCGGCGTCGTCAGCTTGAGCAGCGGCAGGAAGATCCGCTCGGTGGCGTGGCCGAGGTAGAAGTCCTCCATCGGCGGCCGTCCGACGATGGTCGCGACGTAGGTCATGTCGCGCCGCATCGTGACCGCGGTGACGTGCACCTTCGGGTACAGGTCGGCCTCGGAGTAGTAGCCCGTGTGGTCGCCGAACGGCCCTTCGACCACGAGGTCTTCTGCCGGGTCGATGTACCCCTCGATCACGAGCTCGGCGTCCCACGGCACTTCGATGTCACACGTCACCGCCTTCACGAGCTTCACCGGGTCGCGGCGCAGGAAGCCCGCGAAGATGAACTCATCCACCCCAGGCGGCAGCGGCGCGCTGGCCGAGTACATCGAGGCCGGATCGGCGCCGATGACGATGCAGACCGGCATCCTCTCGCCGCGCGCCGCCATTCCGCGCCAGTGCGCCGCGCCCGTCTTGTGGCGCTGCCAGTGCATCGCCACTTCGCGCTTCCCGAGCTGCTGCACGCGGTACATGCCGACGTTGCGGATGCCGCGCGCCGGATCCTTGCTGATGACCGCGGTCATCGTGAGGAACGGCCCGCCGTCCTCCGGCCAGGTGGTGAGCACCGGAATCCGGTCGAGGTCGATGTCGTCGCCCTGCCAGACCACTTCCTGACACGGCGGGGCCCCATGCTTCACGCGCGGCGGGAACTTGGACACCTCAAAGAGGCGCGGCAGGAGCGAGAGCTTGCCGACCAGTCCTTCGGGGACCTTCAGGTCCATCAGCTGCGTGATGCGATCGCCGTGCTCGTCCAGCCGCTCCACGCCAAGGGCGAGCGCCATGCGCTTCATCGAGCCGAACAGGTTGATTGCCACCGGATACGCGGACGTCGTGCCATCGCGCAGGACCGGCCGCTCAAAGAGCAGCGCCGGCCCGCCCCCGGGGAGCTTCATCGCCCGGTCGGCGATCTCGCACATCTCGAGGTGCACCGACACCGGCTCGGTGACGCGCACCAGCTCGCCGATCTCGTCGATCGCCTGAATGAAGTCGGATACTGAATCGAGAGTCATAGTCCCCGTGCGCTGTCTACCATCTACGCTCCACCATCTACCGTCTGCCCTTTTGTCCCCACATGCACCGCCGCAATGCCAAAGGTGAGCGGCTTCCACTGCACGTCGCCGTACCCCGCCTGCCGCATCCGTTCCGCGAGCACCGAGCCCTCCGGGAAGTTCCGGACCGAGTCGGGCAGGTACGTGTACGCCGTGCGGTGCCCGCTCACCAGGCCGCCGATCCGCGGCAGCACCTGGTGGAAATACGCATGGTAGATCCACCGCACCAGCGCCAGCCGGGGCGTCGAAAACTCGAGAATCACGAACCGTGCGCCAGGCTCCAGCGCCCGGTGCACCTCGCGCAGGCAGGCATCCAGGTCGGCGACGTTGCGGATGCCGAAAGCCACGATCGCCCCGGCGAGCGAACCCGACGCCACCGGCAGCGTCAGCGCATCGGCCACCACCGGCGCGATGGTCCGGCCCTTCAGTTTGGCGCGCCCTGCCCGCAGCATCGGCTCCGCAAAATCGGCGCCCACAACGTGACCGGCGAACCCGATCCGCGCACTCAACGCGGCAGCCACGTCCAGCGTTCCGGCGCACAGGTCGAGATAGGTCCCGCCGGGATCCCGGTCCCAGCCCAGCCGCGCCAATGCCACGCGCCGCCAATACCGGTCAATGCCCAGGCTCAGCACGCGGTTGAGCAGGTCGTAGCGCGGCGCGATGTCGGAGAACATGCGCTGCACGTAGGCCCGCTTCACCGCGGCGCCCGCCGCCGCGGCGCTCGCCTCCCGCGCCTCGAGGTCGGTCGTCGGTATCACCCTCGAAAGCTCGCCGGGCCGCCGCACCGGAGCAAGCGCAGCACGCGATCGGGCTCCAGACGCACCGCCTGCCACCCCCAATCCCGCGTATGTGCTGGTCGCTCGGACGCGCCGCGGCTACCTTTCCGCCGCTGCGCATGGCACCCGCCCTCGACCTTCCCAACCTTCCCGACGCCGACGTCGCCCGCCTGGCCCAACAGGGGCGGGAGGCGGCGTTTCGGGAGCTCGTGCGCCGCTATGAACGGCCCGTTTTTTCGCTCGTCTTCCGCATGGTGCGGGACAGCGCGGTGGCCGAGGACCTGGCCCAGGACACGTTCATCAAGGTCCTGAACCACGTCGACAAGTACCGCCCCGAGTTCAAGTTCTCGAGTTGGCTGTTCAAGATCGCCAACAACGTCGCCATCGATCACCTCCGGCGCCGGCAGCTGGACACGATCTCCATGGACGGGTCGCCGAACGCCGCCACCGCCGCCGACGTCGAGGCCACGTCCTTCGACATCGCGGACAAGTCCGAGTCGGCCCTCGAGATCATGGAAGCCAAGGAGCTGGGCTCGGCCATCGAGCGGGCCATCGGCGCGCTCCGGCCCGAGTACCGGGCCTGCATCATGCTGCGCCACGTCGAGGGCCGCTCCTACGAGGAAATCGCGGCCACCCTCGACCTGCCGCTCGGCACTGTGAAGACCTACATCCACCGCGCCCGGCACCAACTGCGGGAGGCCCTGGAGCACCTCAGGGAGTGACCGCCGCCGGCCGGGACTCACCCCCTTTGAAACCCGTTCTGCGTAGACCACGTAAGGCACGACAGGAGGACCAGTGCAACACCGTCATCTGCTATCCAACGAAATCGACCTGCTGCTCGATGGCGAAGCCGGATTCGGCGTCGCCCCGCTGCGCGCGCATGTCGATGAATGCGCCGATTGCCGGGCGCGCCTCGACGAGGCGCGACTGGTCGCCGACGCGTTGGAACGCCTCCCGCACCTCGCTCCGCGCACCGGATTCACCGAGCGCGTCCTGAGCCGGGTGCAGATCGTCGAGCCCTGGCACGTGGCCGCGCTCAACTCCGCCCGTCGCTTCGTGCCGGAGTCGCGTCCACTGCGCGCCGTCGCACTGGCGACCGTGGGGCTCACGTCGGTGGCCATCTCGGCCAGCGCGGTGTGGATCGCCCTGAGCGCCAACCTCACCGTCGGCTCGGCGACCGTCGTGACCGGACGCATGCGGACCGCGCTCGTGGCGGGGTTCCAGCAGGCGCTCGAGGCGGTGCTCGGGGCCAGCGCGACGCAGGCCCTGCAGGCGAACGGTTCGGTGGCCATGGCCGCCGCCGGCGTCGCCCTGCTCGCTGCCATCGGCGCCGCCGCCCTCGGATTCCGCGCCCTCGCGTCAGCCTCCCGCCAGCGCGGGAGCTGACCATGCGCCGTGTCCTGATGGCGGCCGTCGCGCTCGTCGCGATCGGTGGCCCCTCTCGCGTGCATGCCCAGCAGGCTCCCGTGCCGCCGTCCGCCGCGGCTCGCGACTCACTGACGCCGATCCTCGACAGCGTGCGGGCAACCTCCGCCGGTCGCGCTCTGCCCTCCATTGACCGCTTCACCTGGGGCGACCTCTCGATTCCCGCCGGCGAGACGGTGGCAGGCCCCGTGGCTGCCGCGCGCGGCACCGTGAACGTTCGCGGGCTGGTGAATGGCGACGTCTTCGCTGTGGGCGGAGACGTCGTCGTGCATGCGGGAGGTGAAGTGACCGGTTCCGCCCTCGCCCTGCAGGGCAAGGTGATCGTGAATGGCGGTCGCGTCGGGGGCGAGATGCGGGCCGTCGCGCCGTTCGGCGCCGCCGCCGCCCAGGCGGAGCCACGGCTCACCGGATCAGCGGCCGTGATGCACGCGCTCAAGATCTCCGCGGGCTGGCTCGTCGTCGTGCTGCTCGTCGGGCTCGGCGTGATCGTCTTTTCCGGCGCGCAGCTCGAAGCGGTCGTGCAGGCGCTCGAAAACCGCTTCTCCACCGCCTTCTTCGTTGGCGTCGCCGCGCAGGTTGGCGCGGTCCCGCTCCTCGTCCTGCTCTGCCTCACGCTCGCCATCACGATCGTCGGCATCCTGCTCATCCCCTTCGCCGTCGTCGCCTACATCCTCGGCGTGGCGGGGCTGATCACGCTCGGCGCACTCGCGGCGGCGTCGGTGGCCGGCCACGCGGTGGTGCGCGAGGGACGGAACGTGCGCGTGCGCGCCATGCGCTCCATGGTGACCGGCACCCTCCTGCTCATGCTGCCCTGGCTGGCCTCGGCGCTGCTCGTGAACAGCCCCTGGGGCGGCATGCTCGCGCGGATCGTCGCGGTGGCAATCACGTGGGTGGCCGCGAGCGCCGGGTTGGGCGCCGCGCTGATGGCGCGGGGCGGTGTGCGGCGCGTGCACCTGCATGTCGGACATGCGCCAGCGTCACCCGCAGGCTGGCAGACGCCGACGCCCATTGGCGGAATCGTCGCGGCGAGAAGGCCCACCGCAACGCCAACGCCCTCGTCGCCAAACAGCGCGGCGCACTAGCGACTGGGTTCACTGAGCTTCCCGGCCGCGGCCACGCCCTATCGGCCGCGCCCGCGGCGCATCGCCCTAGGCGTCGCGCCGCAGCGTCACCGGTGTGCCGCGGCCAATGCCGAGCGTGCGGGCCGCGTTCCCGCCGCGCACGGCCACCTCGAGCAGGCCGTGCGACCCGACAAGCGCGAGCAGTTCACCCTCGGTGACGTCGCCGTAGGTGCGCATGATGCGCAGCAGCTTGCCGGCGATCTCCACGGCGCCTTCACCGCGACCGGTCAGGTTGGTGATCAAATTGCCGAAGCGGTCGACGCCCAGCACCACGCCATCCTGCCCGCCGTCGGGGCGGCGCTGCGCCTCGGGAGTCCGCCGCAGCGCTGCGTCGCTGTAGGGCGTGCCCAGCGTGTCGAATTCCTCGCCGCGGAGCAGCCGAACAGCCGCGGGGGCAAACACGTCGCGCCCGTGGAACGTGGGCGCCGCGCCGTGCGGGATGTCGAGCGCCACGGCCCGCGCCCCCGGCACCAGCATGGCGGGCGAGAGCACACCGTTGTCGGGGCCGACGGCAAACCGCCCCTCGCTCTCAATCGCGAGCGCCTTCCGCGCCGTGCCCACCGCCGGATCGACCACGACGATGTGCACGGTGCGCTCGGGAAAGCGGCGCCAGTAGCGCGCGAAGGTCAGCCGGGCGAACTCGATGTCCTGCGCGGGAACGTCATGCGAAATGTCCACCAACTGGGTGGCCGGCGCACCGGAGAGCAGCACGCCCTTCATCTCGGCGACGTAGCCGTCGGCCGTGCCGAAATCGGTGAGCAGGGTAGCGAGGGGCATGGGCGCAAATTG
This sequence comes from Gemmatimonadota bacterium, assembly GCA_016218305.1. Lineage (GTDB taxonomy): Bacteria > Gemmatimonadota > Gemmatimonadetes > Gemmatimonadales > Gemmatimonadaceae > PNKL01. The sequence continues at coordinate 51,056 of JACREJ010000040.1, forward strand.
CAGGGTCAGCAGGCGCGCACAAGGGCGTGCCGTCTCCCTTTTACTCGCTCCGCGCCTACTTCGCTGAGAGCTTCCCCGCGACCGCGATCAGCTGCCTCGCGGCGCTGCACGACGGGTCTGCCACGACGATGGGGCGACCTGTGTCGCCCCCCTCACCCACCGGAGGATAGAGCGGCACCTGCCCGAGGAGCGGCACGCCCAACTCGTCGGCGAGCCGCTGGCCGCCCCCGGAGCCGAAGATCGCCATCGGCTTGCCGGTGTCCGGCGACTCGAACCAGCTCATGTTCTCGACGATCCCCAGCACGGGCACGCCGACGCGCTCGAACATCTTGGCGCCGCGCAGCGCGTCGCCCACGGCCACTTCCTGCGGCGTCGTGACGATCACCGCACCCTCGATCTTCGCCGCCTGCACCAGCGACAGCTGGGCGTCGCCCGTGCCGGGCGGCATGTCCACGAAGAGGTAGTCGAGCTGACCCCAGTCCACGTCGCGCAGGAACTGCGTGATGATCTTCATCACGATGGGGCCGCGCCAGATGGCGGGCTGGTCGCGCTCGATGAGGAAGCCAAGCGAGATCACCTTGATGCCATGCGCCTCGAGCGGCATGATCTTCTCGTTCTCCACCGCCGGCGGCGCGTTGACGCCGAGCATCAGCGGCAGGTTCGGGCCGTAGATGTCGGCGTCGAGAATGCCGACGCGCTTCCCCTGCTGGGCGAGCGCCACGGCCAGGTTCACGGTGACGGTCGACTTGCCGACGCCGCCCTTGCCGGACGAGACGGCGACGATGCGCCCGAGGTGCGGATAGGCGATCGGCTGTGGGGCCGACGGCTGCTGCGCAGAACTTGGCTGGCTCATCACCGGCAGGGTGCGCGGCTGCCGCGCCGTGGGTCCCGCATCGGGTGTGACAGTCACCTGCACCGCGTCGCGGACGTCCACGTGCACCGCCGTGACACCATCCACCTTCTCGACGGCCTGGCGCACCGTGCGGGCCAGCGTCGCGTCGTCAGCGGACGCGAGGCGCAGTTCGAGGCGCACCTTGCCCTCGAGCGTGACGCCGATGTTGGCCACCTGTTCGCTCGACACCAGGTCTTCGCCGGTGCGAGGGTTCACGATCTGCTGCAGCGCGGCGGAAACACGCGCGGTGAGAGCTTGGGACATGGAGTTCTCGGGCTGGGGGAGCGGAGTGCGCCCTGAAGGATACCGGAAGGGAGGTGGGTGATGGTAGACGGTCGAAGGTAGACGGTGGACGGTGGAGGGCGGAATTGGAAAGGGAGGCCTCTCGGCCCCCCTCTCCTCCTTGCTCCACTCCTCCCCCTTCACCAAGCCCCTGCCCCCCTCCTCCTCCCCTTCACTCGCCTAGTACGTCTTGAAGTTGTTCGTCCACGTGTTCCGGTAGACTCGCATCGAACCGAGCGCGGCGGTGGCAGCCGATACGTTGCACGAGTTGTACAGGAAGGCCTTGGTACCGTTCAGGTCGTTGATGTCCGACGGCAGTGGCGTCACGCCGAGTTGCGTGTTGAGGCCGGCCACCGAGGCGCCCGACACGCGATTGGAACCGTTGGTCCGAATGCGCCCGCCGACGAGCAGAATGCCGTCCCAGCCGGCCGTGTTGCCGTTGAGCCGGATGTCGTCCTGCACGATGAGCATGCCGCGGCCGAAGTAGTTGAGGACGAACTCGTTGCCGCCGTTCGGCGGACCGTTGGACACGAAGATCACGGGAAAGGCCGTCGGGTTCGCGGTGAACCAGGCGGTCGTCGGAAAGCCATTCCCCTGCCAGTCCGACGTGAAGTCGGCGGTGATGGCCGTGCCGTTGTAAATGGCTGGCCAGTCAATGGGCGACGCCGCCGCCGCAGCGGCCGGCGTCGCGCCGATGCTCTGCACCAACGGCGGGCCACCGGCCAGCGGGGCAAGGGAGCCGTCGTACCCCGGGCCGCCGTCCGCCGCCGTCGTCGGCACGGCAACGGCGGGAAGCGTGGCGGTCGCGCCGCACTCGTCCACGCCGCTGATGGCGCCAGCCGCGCCGGCCTTGTCCGTGCCGTTGTACCCGGTGAGCGCGCTCTGCACCGTCATGGTCGCGTTGAGCCACGTGGCGAGCGCCGTGACGGTGTACTCGGCCGAGGGTGCGCCCGCCACTCCCGAGCGCGAGACGACCGCGTGGGAACGCAGATAGTACAGGGCGGGAATGGTGGCGCCGCTCGCCGGACGCAGGCGCGTGGTCGTCACATCGTAGTAGCCACCCGAGAAGGTGACGCGTACGGAGTCCGATGCCCCCGGCTGGCCCGTCAAGCCCAGTGCCGCGCGGTCGGCCGTCACGCGCTGCAAGCCCGTCTCGGCATACGTCTGCGCCAGCACCGTTGACTTGCCCGCGTCGTCCAGGGCCCGCTCACCGCGCGCCAGCGCGACGCCGCCCGCAAAGCTGGCCGAGAGGACCAGCAGTACGACGATCACCATGGGCAGCGCCATGCCGTGGCGCTGCCGCATCCCGTGCCCGTGCCCCTGCCTGCAGTTCGTGCGCATTAGTCCACCCTGTTGCGGAAGAAGATCGCCGTCTTGATGCTCGCCGTCTCTGGATTCGACTGGCCGCTGGTACGCGTCGGGCTCTGCGCGTCGAGCATCAGCTCGACCCCGCGGATGTTCGCCAGCGTCGGCACGGCGGTTTGCGCCGTGTCGGCAAACAGGTTGTAGAACCGGAACTTCGCCGACGTGTCGAATGGCGCGAGGAGCTCTTCGTAGGTCCCGTTGGCGACGCGGCGGAAGAGCCCGCGCTTGCCCGAGAAGAGTCCCGACGATGCGAACTTGTACGTGACTTCCTGGTACAGGAACACCGGGGAGCCGGCCGTGGCCGTGGCCGTCGGCGAGAGCGCGCGATACCCGCCGTTCGTCGGGGCCGTGATGTCCACCGGCGACGCCGTGCAATTGGTCGCAGTGCCGGCGGTCGGCGCGGACGAGGCCGACGTGTAGGAGTACGTGCCTGCCGCCGTGGTGTCCTTGATGGCGTACCCCGCGTACGAGGCCATGGCGAACATGGCCGAGTCGTACGGCAGGTACATGATGGTGCTGTTCGAACAGAACACGCCCCACATGATCGGCATACGCACGCGAATGGAGTCGTTCGAAGCGGCCACCACGCCGTTGTCGGCCTGCACCATCGCGAGTTCCGTCTGGATGATGTTGCGGGCGTTGCGCGTCACCGACCGGGCGTCCTTCTGGCCGGCGAGGCGCGAGTAGAAGCGGGTCTGGCTCATCAGCATGCGGCCCGCCGCCACGCCGATGATGCCCACCAGCACGATGGTGATGAGCAGTTCGATGAGCGAGAAGCCGCGTCGGGCGCGAAGGCGCGTGCGAGACGTCGTCATGAGAGCGGACTCCCCTCGTAGCGCTTGGCGCGCGTGAGCACCACGGTGTCCGGCTTTATGGCGGCATCACTCGGCGTCAGGATGAGCGTGACCGTGCGGGAGTTGCCGGAACCCGTCACCGTGACGACGCGCGTGTTCGGGAAGGTGCCGGTGGTGGTGGTGAAGGTGCCCGCCCGGCCCGAGAGCGAGTCAAACGGCACCGCCATGAGACGGTTCACGTACTCGGCGATGGCCGCCGACCGTGCGGCGCCCTTGCTGATGGTCTTCATGCGCGCGGCGTAGCGCAGCGTCACCGCGGCGTACGACGTGGCCACCGCGGCGAAGATGATCATCGCCACCATGATCTCGGCAAGGCCGGCGCCGCGGCGCGGGCGCGAGCGGGGTACGGGAGTGGCGAGGACGCCACGATCCGAGGGCTGCATCATGATTTCGTCACCAGGCCGGCCCGCGTCGCCGAGACCGTGCGCGTGAACGTCCCGTTGCTCACGGTGACGGTGACGGCGGCCGTGGCCAGGCCGTTGGGGAAGATCGTGACCCCGTTCGTCGGGGAGAACGTGACGGCCGTCGTCGAGAAGCTCTGGCTCTGGCCGAGATAGCGGGATTTGAGGACTGTATTCGTCGCGCGGTCCGTGACCGCCAGCACCTTCGTGCTGGTGTTGTACGTGATCGTCACCGGCTTGCGCTCGCGATTGGCCAGCGAGAACGCGAGCTCGAGATCCACCGCCACGGCGCCCTGCAGCTTGCGGATCCGCTCCTCGGCCACGATGCGGCTGATGCGCGGCATGACCGCCGCCGCCATGATGCCGATGACGGCCACGACGATCAGCATCTCGATGGCCGTAAAGCCACCGCGCACCGTGCGGCGATGCGTCTTCAGTTGGATCATGCGCGGCCTCCACTTCCCGGGGCGAAATGGTCCGCCCGCCCTTCCTGCGCCGTCAGCTGCGACGGCCAATGAACGCGCGTGCCTGATCGAGCACCCGCGTCCGCACCTCGTCGAGCGTCCCGGCGATGAGCGCGCCCGACGCGCGGGCGTGCCCACCACCGCCGAACTGGCGTGCGAGCGCATTGCTGTCCACGTCTCCCACGCTGCGGAACGACACCTTCACCTTGCCGTGACCGAGGTCACGGAAGAGCAGGGCGAGCCGCGTCCCTTCAATAGATCGCGGGTACTCGGCCACCCCGTCAAGATCCTCGGCCGTCACATTGTGACGATCCAGTAATCCGTTGTGCACATCAACCCACGCCAGCCCGTACGCTTCATCGACGCCGAGGGTCTCCAGCGCGTCACGGATGAGGGCAATGCGGCCGCGCGGCACCGACGCATAGATGCGCTGGTACATCACCTCGGGATCCACCCCCGCCTGCAGCAGCGCCGCCGCCACGGCGTGGCAGCGCGGCGAGGTGTTGGCGAACCGGAAGCCCCCCGTGTCGGTGAGCATCGCCGTGTAGATGGCGGTGGCGACGGCCGGTGTCAGCGTGGCGCCCATGACCTGCGACACGTCGTAGATCAGCTCGCCGGTGGCGCAGGCCGTGGTGTCGGTGACGTGCAGTGTGCCCGGGGGTTCGTCCCCCGGCAGGTGATGGTCGATGACGAGGGGCGGCTTGGGGAGCGCCCGCACGGCGTCGGCCAGGTTGCCGAGCCGCTTCACGTCGCTGATGTCGAGCACGATCAGGCGATCGGCCTTGGCGAGCGCCTTGGCCCCCTGCGCGCTGCGGTCCTCGATGCCGCCCTCGGTGAGGAGGTAGCGGAACATCGCGGGCCACGGCGTGGGATTCACGATGAAGGCCTGGATGTCGCGGTGGGCCAGCAGGCCCGCCATCGCCGCCTCGGAGCCGCAGCCGTCGCCGTCGCTGTTGATGTGGGTGCTCAGCGCCACGGTCTGGCCGGGCGTCAGCTCGGCTAGCAGGCGCTCGATGTCGGCACGCCGGCCGGGGGGAACAGAGAACAGGTCGGTGATCACGGGCGAACCAAAGGGGGAAATCGATGCGGCGGCGCCCGTCACTCGGGCGCCGCCGCAAAGATAACCGATTCACTCAACCGTTGGCCTGTTGCAGCTTGGAATGCCTCCGGCTGTACAGGAAGTAGATCGCGAGACCGATCCCCATCCAGATGAGCAGCCGCAGCCAGGTGTCGCGCGGCAGCGACCACATCAGCCACCCGCATACGAGGATGCCGCCGATCGGCACGAACGGCACGAGCGGCGTGCGGAACGGACGGTGCAGCTCCGGCTGGACGTAGCGCAGCACCAGGATGCCGGCGCAGACGATCACGAAGGCGAGGAGCGTCCCGATGGAGACGAGCTCACCCAGCAGGCCGATGGGGAACGCACCGGCAACGCCGGCCGCCACCACGCCCGTGATGATCGTCGCAAGGTACGGCGTCTTGAAGCGCTTGTGGACGCGCCCGAAGAGCGGCGGCAGGAGTCCGTCGCGCGACATCGCGTAGAAGATGCGCGGCTGGCCCATGAGCATCACCAGCACCACCGAGGCGAGGCCGGCCACGGCGCCGATCGTCGTGAGGTACTTGAGCCACGCGAGCCCCGGACCGGCGGCGTCGAGCGCCACGTAGACGGGGTCCGGCACGGCGAGATTGCGGAACGGTGTCAGGCCGGTCATTACGGCGGCCATCAGGATGTAGAGCACCGTGCAGACGGCGAGCGAGGCGAGAATGCCGATGGGGAGGTCGCGCTGCGGGTTCTTGGCCTCCTGCGCCGCGGTGGAGACCGCGTCAAACCCGATGTACGCGAAGAAGATCACGCCCGCACCGGCGAAGATGCCGGTCCAGCCGTACCGCGTGGTGCCGGTGGCGGCATCCACGATCTCCTTGGCCGGGATGAACGGGTGCCAGTTGGCCTGGTCCACGAACATGATGCCGAAACCGATCACGAGGAGCACGATGGCGATCTTCACCGCCACGATGAAGTTGTTGAAGCGCGCCGACTCCTTGATGCCGACGACCAGCAGCGCCGTCAGCCCGAGCACCAGCAGCACGGCCGGCAGGTTGATGATCGCTCCCGTCGGCACCAGCGTGTGCGTCCCCTCCACCCGGAAGGGCGCGTTGGACAGCGCCGCCGGAATGGGGTAGCCGATGTCGGCCATGATGCGCGAGAAGTACCCGGCCCACCCCACCGCGACGGTGGAGGCGGCGAAGAGATACTCGAGGATCAGGTCCCAGCCGATGATCCACGCGAAGAACTCGCCCAGCGTCGCGTAGCCGTACGTGTACGCGGAGCCGGCGATGGGGATCATCGAGGCGAACTCGGCGTAGCAGAGCCCGGCGAAGGCGCAGCCGAGTCCGGCGAAGACGAAGGAGAGGACGATGGCCGGGCCGGCGTGCGTCGCGGCGGCCGTGCCCGTGAGCACGAAGATGCCGGCGCCGATGATCGCCCCGATGCCAAGCGCGGTCAGGTTGAGGGCGCTGAGGGAGCGCTTGAGGGAATGCTCTCCCTCGCTGCTCGCCTCCTGCATCAGGATGGACATCGGCTTCTTGACGAAGAGGCCCATGTAAGATCTCCGAGTGTTGTGAGGCGGGCGGAGCGGAACAGCGCTCCGTGGCGGGGGGAACGGTCGAGCGAACCGGGTGAAGCTGGTTGGCGCGCGGACTGCCGTCAATGCGCCGCGGTGATTGATGGTCCTACGCACGGACCCGCTCGGGCGCTGGGAGACGAGGGCGCGGCGCCCGACAAAACCTGCGGATAGTGACTGGACGCCCCCGCCCCCCGCGCACAGTTTTTACCGATTCACCCCCGATCAGGAGTTCGGATTTTGGCATCCAGCGGCAGCGGCAACTCACATGAAGCTTGGGGAAGCCGCATCGGGCTGATCCTCGCCATGGCGGGAAATGCGATCGGACTCGGCAACTTCCTGCGCTTCCCGCGACAGGCTGCCGCCAACGGCGGCGGCTCCTTCATGATCACGTACTTCATCGCCCTGCTGCTGCTCGGCATCCCGCTCATGTGGATCGAGTGGGGGATCGGCCGCAACGGCGGCCGGTACCGCAAGGGGCACACTCCGGGGATGTTCGCCGCGATCTGGCGTCACCCGGCCGCCAAGTACGTTGGCGCCGTCGGACTCGTCGTCCCGCTGGTCGTGATGATCTACTACACGTACATCGAGAGCTGGACGGCGGCGTTCGCCTGGTTCTCGCTGACCAAGGACTACTGGGGCCACACCACGCAGGAAGGGATGATCGGCTACCTGCAGTCCTTCCAGGCGATTTCGCCTGAGGGCGCTCCGGTCTACCACAAGCCGTGGACGCCGTACGCGTTCTTCATCGGCACGCTCTTCATCAACATCTACGTCCTGTCCAAGGGCATCAGCGGCGGCATCGAGAAACTGGCCAAGATCGGCATGCCGATCCTGTTCCTCTTCGCGATCGTCCTCGCCGGCGTGGTGCTCTTCCTGCCGGCACAGCCGGGCATCGGTGCGACGCCATGGCAGGGGCTCGAGTTCATCTACAAGCCCGACTACTCGCGGCTGGGCGAGCCGGGCGTCTGGTTGGCGTCCGCGGGGCAGATCTTCTTTACCCTCTCCGTGGGCATGTGCACGCTCACGGCGTACGCATCGTACCTGTCCAAGAAGGACGACATCACGCTCAATGGCATCGCCACGGCGGCGACCAACGAGACCGCCGAAGTGGTGCTCGGCGGTACGATCGCCATCCCGGCCGCGGTGACCTTCTTCGGCGTGTCGGGCGCGATGGCCATCGCACAGGGCGGGTCGTTTGACCTTGGGTTCGCCACCATGCCAGTGGTCTTCCAGCAGCTGCCCTTCGGCAACCTGTTGGGCGTCGCCTGGTTCGGCCTCCTGTTCTTCGCCGGCATCACGTCATCGGTGGCGATGCTGACGCCGATCACGGCCTTCTTCCGCGAGGAGTTCGGCTTCAAGCGCGAGACGGTGGCCTGGTCGCTCGGCGCGCTCTGCCTGGTCTTTGGGCTGATGCACGTCTACTGGCTGGAACACGGCGTGCTCGACGAGTGGGACTACTGGGCGGGGACGTTCGGCCTCGTCGTCGTCGCGGTGATCGAGGTCATCCTCTTCATGTGGATCTTCAAGCCGAACAAGGCATGGGAGAGCATGCACCAGGGGGCCGACATCCGGATTCCGCAGATCTTCAAGTTCATCATGACGTACGTGACACCGCTCTACCTGCTCTTCATCCTCGGCTGGTGGGGCTGGGTGGATGCGATCCCGATCCTGCTCAACGAGAAGTCGGCCGGCGGTGGCGTGCTCGACCCGGCCAACACGCCGTACATCACGTTCGCGCGCGCGATCATCGTGCTCTTCGCCATCACGGCCGTCGTGCTGATCAAGATGGCCTGGGCCCGCAACAAGTACGACGACCGCAAGGGCTTTGTGGAAGTTGACCGCAGTGGGGAGGGCGCCTGATGTCCACTTCAGCGATTGTCTTCATGGCCGGCAGCTGGACGTTCGTCCTCGGCCTGACCTTCTGGTCGTTCTACAAGCTGCTGCAGGATAAGAAGCACTTCGACCCGGACGGGATTGGGCCGGCGGTGCCGCCGAAGCCGGGGGAGACGGAGCGGTAGATACAGATGGGAGATGGGAGATGGGAGATAGGCGAAGCGGGGTGGCACCCTTGGGTGTCGCCTCGCTTTGTTTGTCGTCCATCGCCCATCGCCCATCTCCCATCGCCCAACGCCCATCGCCCATTTCCCATCTCCCATCTCCCATCTCCCATCTCCCATCTCCCATCTCCCATCTGCCCCTCATACGCTATAGTTCGGCGCTTCCCGAGTAATTGTCACATCGTGCGGATGCGACTCGCGGAGCCCCGCCGTGGTGATGCGCACGAACGTCGGCCGGGTGCGGAGCGCCTCGATGTTCTCGCAGCCCACATATCCCATGCCGCTGCGCAGGCCGCCGATCATCTGGAAGAGCACGTCACCCACCGGTCCCTTGTACGGCACGCGCCCCTCGATGCCCTCGGGCACCAGCTTCTTGGCGCCGAGCTCTCCGTCCTGGAAATAACGGTCGGCGCTGCCGTCCTGCATCGCCGACAGCGAGCCCATGCCGCGGATCATCTTGAAGCGGCGCCCCTCGAGCAGGAACGACTCACCCGGGCTCTCCTCGGTGCCGGCCAGCATGGAGCCCATCATCACGCTCGACGCACCGGCGGCCAGCGCCTTGACGATGTCGCCCGAGTACTTGATGCCGCCGTCGGCGATCACCGGCACGTCGCCGGCCCCCTCGACGGCGTCGAGGATCGCGGTGAGCTGCGGTACGCCGACGCCCGCCACCACGCGCGTGGTGCAGATGGACCCCGGCCCGACGCCCACCTTCACGGCGTCCACGCCGCGCTCGACCAAGGCGGCCGTCGCCTCGCGCGTGGCGACATTGCCCGCCACGAGCTGCACGTTCGGCAGCGCCTGTCGCACCTGCGCCGTGGCCTGCAGCACGCCCTCGGAGTGGCCGTGCGCGGTGTCAATGATGATCACGTCGACGCCGGCGTCCACGAGGGCGCGCGCGCGGTCCATGAAATCACCGGCGGCGCCAATGGCCGCCGCCACGCGCAGGCGTCCGTGCTGGTCTGTGTTGGAGCCGGGATACTGCCGGCGCTTGTGGATGTCCTTGACCGTGATGAGGCCAATGAGCTTGCCCGCGTCGTCCACGACGGGGAGCTTCTCGATGCGGTGCTTGCCGAGGATTCGCTCGGCCTCGTCGAGCGTGGTCCCGTTCGGCGCGGTGATCAACTGCTTGCTGGTCATCGCCTCGCGGATCGGGCGATCGAGCTCGCGCTCGAACTGCAGGTCGCGGTTGGTGATGATGCCGACCAGCTTCCCTCCCGCGTCCACGATGGGCACGCCGGAGATGCGGAACTTTGCCATCATCGCCACGGCTTCGCGCAGGTTGGCGTCGGGCTGCAGCGTGATGGGGTGCAGGATCATTCCGCTCTCGGACCGCTTGACGCGATCCACTTCGGCGGCCTGCCGGTCGATGGACATGTTCTTGTGGAGAACCCCAATCCCCCCAGCCCGGGCCATCGCGATGGCCATCTCGCTTTCGGTGACGGTGTCCATGGCCGCCGAGACGAGGGGGACGTTGAGGGGAATGCCGCGCGTGAGACGCGAGCTCGTGTCAACGCTCTTGGGATGCGTCAACGAGTGGGCGGGCGAGAGCAGGACGTCGTCGAAGGTGAGCGCCTGGTCTTCGCGAATGCGTGCACGGGTCATGAAAGGCCCTCTAATGCGCGACGGCCCGCAGCCGGAATGCACCGGTGCGGGCCGTTGGTGGGACAAATGTGGTCGCCATGGCCAAATGTAGCGTGGGTGTGCCCCGCGGTCTAGGGAGTCGCGAGCGCGGCGGCCACCACGCGCTCCACCCAACGCGCCATGCCGAGATTGGGGAGGACGGCATCGCCGGCATACACCACTGGAAGGCCTTCCAGGTCCTTCTTCAGGGTCACCTGACTGACCGCACCGGTGGCAACGAGGGCCGGCACCACGGCCACGGGCGCGCCGGTGATCTGGCTGAGCCAGCGCACGATCTCACGCACGCGCGCCACGGCCTCGGCGCGCACCATGGGGGGCGCGTCATCGCGGACGAGTTCGACGGCGACCATCCGGTAGCCAGCGCGCTGACGCACGCGTTCGGCGACCGGACGCAGGGCTGCCATCCAGCGCGCATAGTCCTCGGCGCCATTGGGCCCGTGGCCGAGCACCAGCACGGCGCGGTGCGCGCGGTCTGGAATGAGCGCGGTAGCGCGCTCGGCGAGCGCGTCGGCGAGTTCCGGCGCCGAATCGAGCGCGGAGAGCAATGTCAGGCCGGTGCGGTCGGTGGGGCGCTCGATGCCGCCCATGTGGAGGTGGTGCATCATCATCTCGTCCAGCGAGTCACGCTGGCCGACCAGGTAGCGCAGCTGGTCGAGATGCTCGCTATGGCTGGAGATGAAGAGGGGCACGATGGCGATGCGGGCGGCGCCGGCGGAGCGCAGCGCCGCGACTTCCCGCTGAAACGGGCGTTCGCTCGCCCCCGGTCCCATGAGGAACGACACGCGCACAGGGCCGGTGAACCGCACGGCGGCGGCGAGGTCGATCACCTGCTGGTTCCACGCGGGGCCACCGCCGTGGGCGACCAGCAGCACGCCGTGGGCTGGAGCCTGCGCCGACGCACTCAGGGCTGGTGCGAAGGCAAGGACTGCGGCGAGCAGTCGAAGAATCGAGGTCATGGCATTCCGAGAAAGGTGGAGGCGGGAATACCATTATGTTAAGCTAGCTCAACTTTGTTAGTCAAGCTTAAGCCGGCGCCGATTTGGCTGGGCGCCGACGGGAGCTACGGCGTGTCGGCCGGGCGCGGCGCGGGCGACGGCGCGGGAGGGGCGGATGGGGCGGCGGAAGCCGCCGGAGAGGCCGGGGCGGCCGGGGCGGCCGGGGCGGCTGGGGTAGCTGGTGGGGATGACGTGGCGGGGGCGACCGCGGCCGGCGCCACCGACTTCGCGGCAACGCTTGCCGGAGCGGCCGCAGCGGGCGGATTCTGCAGCGGATTCGTGGTGATCTGCGAGGCCGTCGTCAGCAGGTCGTCGGCGACCGATTTCCCCGCTGCCGTCACGCCGCTGAGCACACCCATGGCCTTGTTCATCAGGTCCATCGTCTGTCCGATGGCCTGCGTCGAGATGCGCCCGGCGCGCATCGTATCCTCGACGCCCTCGGCGAAGCGCTGGAAGACGCTTGGCGGCGGCGCCTGCCGCTCGGCGTACTTCGACTCGAGGAACTCGACGTAATCGAGGACCTGGTAGCCCCTGTCGTCGGAGAGAGAGTCGAGTTTTCGGGTGATTCTGTCGCGGAGAGATTGGTTCATCTGAGGCAGATGGTAGATGGTGGATGGTAGATGGTAGATGAACGGCGGCGGACTGGCAGGAGGGTGAGCTGGCGACGGCGGCACCTCGGCGTGCGAGGCTCTACCATCTACCATCCACCCTCTACCATCAGCCCTTCCATCGCGCCCGCTTTCCGCGCACATCGATATGTACGTACGGAACGCCGTTCGAGTTACCGTACAGCCCCAG
>JACREJ010000042.1 GCA_016218305.1 Gemmatimonadota bacterium
CCGGCCCGCGGGCGCATCGACCTGGTGGTCACCGACCACGCCGACTTCACCAACGGGTACGCGTGGGTCTCGCCATCGCCGCGCATCGTGATCTTCGCGCGGCCGCCGGTGGACGAGCGCACGCTGCGCTTCCGCGAGGACTGGTTCGATCTCGTCGTGCAGCACGAACTGGTGCACGTCTTCCAGCTCGACCGCACGCGCGGCTGGTGGCGCGTGGCGCAGGCGGTGTTCGGGCGGCAGCCGCTGCTCTTCCCCAACGCCTGGGCGCCGTCGTGGCTCATCGAAGGGCTCGCGGTGCATTACGAGTCCAAGCTCGGCGACGGCGGGCGCGCCGAGGGGATGGCGCTGGTGCCCGTGCTGAACGGACGCGCCGCCGACGAGGCGCTGCGTCCGCTGGGGGCGTGGTCCACGTCGTCGCTTGACTATCCCGGCGGCGGCGGCGCGTACGTGTACGGCACGATGCTGCTCGAGGCGATGAGCGCCAAGGGCGGCAGCGGCGCCGTCGAGCGCTTCGTGGAGCGCGCGTCGGGACGCCTGAACCCGTTCAGCTTCGAGCGCTCGGCGCGCCGTGCGTTCGGGACGAGCTTCGCCGCGCAGTGGCGCGCCTTCGCCGACTCGGTGACGCGCGCCGTGCGCGGCGGCGCCAGTGGTCCGGGAATCACGCCGCTGACCACCGCGTCGTGGGTGGCGCGCTACCCGCGCCGCGCCGCCGACGGCAGCGTGCTCTTCGTTGCCGCCAACGGGCGCGATGCGACGGGACTGTACGAAATCGCAGCGAGCGAAGTTGACGCGCCGGTCGCGATGACGGCGTCTCCGGCGACATCGCCGACGCCAGCGACTTCCGCGCGCACCGCGACTCCCCGCCGCATCGCCCGCCGCAACACGCTCGACGCCAACGTGCGAATCGCCGACGGGCGCGTGCTGTTCGCGCAGGGCGAATGGGAAGATCCGTGGCGCCTGCGCTCCGACCTGTGGGTGCGGGAGGTGGACGGCCGCGAGCGGCGCCTCACGCACCGCGCGCGCCTCATCGCCCCCGACGCCCGCGCACGCGACGGCGCTATCGTCGCCACGCAGGTCGTCGCCGGTTCGACGCGCCTCGTGCGCGTGGGCTGGGACGGTGTGGTGACGCCGCTGACCGCCGCCGCACTCGACACCAACTGGAGCGCCCCACGCTGGTCGCACGACGGCACGCGCATCGCCGCCACGCGCTGGGTGCGCGGCGGCACGATGAGCATCATGGTCCTCGACTCGTCCGGACACACCGCGCGCGTCCTCGCGTCGGCACGCGCCACCGTGGATGACCCGTCGTGGACCCTCGACGACTCGGCCGTGCTCTTCATGGCCAACACCTCGGGCACCGGCGTCGTCTGGTCGGCCGACGTCGCCACCGGCACGCTGCGCGTGGTCGGGTCCGCCACGACCTCGTTTGACTCACCGCTGTCGGTGCGCGGCGGAGTGGTCGCGGTGGAGACGCGGGCCGCAGGCGAGCGCCTGACGCGCATCGCGACGTCGGGCGAGGCCGGCGAGGCCGCGTCGCTCCCGTCAATCGCCGACGAATCGGGCGCCGAACCGCCTGCCGTTGCCGACGGCGCGGTGCGCCCGTATCGCCCGCTGCGTCAGCTCCTCCCGCGCTTCTGGCTGCCGCTCATCGAGGCCACCGACGAGGATCGTTCGCGCTACGGCGCCTGGATCGCCTCGAGCGACATCACGGGCCGCCACGCGTACGCGCTCTCGCTGGCGCACGAGCCCGATCGCCGCGAGACGACGGGGAGCCTGTCGTACCGCTACGCCGGCTTCGGCCTGCCGCTGGTCGATGTCGGCGCGCGCCAGAGCTGGGATCACACCGATATCGTCGACTCTGCCAACGCGCCCGCCGGCGTGCTCTCGCGCCGTCGCCGCTTCGTGGGCACGTCGCTCACCTACCTGCGCCAGCGCGTGCGCACCGCCACCGTGTTCAGTGCGGGGGCCGAGCTGGAGTTCCGCGATTTCGTCACGGACCCCGCGCCGCTCATCGACCGGCTGGGCAGTCCGCTCTTCGCGAAGACGCTCAAGTACCCGACCTTCACCGCGATGGTGGGATGGGCCAACACCCGCTCGCCCATCCTCGCACTCGGTCCGGAAGACGGCGTCTCGGTGGCCGCAACGGGGCGCTGGCGCTGGCGCACCGACGACGCGTCGGCCACGCGATCGGCCGGCTACGTCGGCACCGGGGCGGCGTACAAGTCGCTCGGCTTCATTCCTGGCCCGGCGCATCATGTGCTCGCACTGCGCGGAGCAATCGGGACGACCGACGACAAGACCAACAGCGAGTTCGAAGCCGGCGGCGAGAGCGGGTCGTCGGAGGAGATTGCGTCGGGTGTGGTGATTGGCGACGCGCGGCGCACGTTTGCGGTGCGCGGCTTTGCCCCCGGCGCGCAGGCCGGCATTCGGGCGCTGGGGGCCAGCGCCGAGTGGCGCGCACCGCTGGTGTTGATGAACTGGGGGCGCGGGTTCGTTCCGTTCTTCGCGCAGCGCCTGAGTGCCACGGTCTTCGGAGATGCCGGTGCGGCCTGGTGCCCTGCCGGCTCGCGCGCGGGCGTCGGCTGCCCGCGCGGTGCGACGCCGCGCGAGTGGATGGCGTCGGTGGGCGGCGAGATCATCTTCGACGCCGCCATTCTCGAATACGACGCGCCGTATCGCCTGCGGTTCGGGTACGCGCGGCCGGTGCGGGGCAAGTCGTACGCCGACGCTCCGGATGGGAGTGCATACTTCAGTTTGGGGCTGAGTTTCTAGCATGCCCTACATCCATCCCTCCGCCGTCATCATCGGCAACGTCACCCTGGGGCGCGACGCATCGGTGTGGCCCACGGCCGTGCTGCGCGGCGACAGCGATGCCATCGTTATTGGCGACGAGACCAACGTGCAGGACGGGACCATCATTCACGTGGACCCCGGCGTCCCCGTGCGCGTGGGCCATCGCGTGACCATCGGGCACCGCGCCGTCATCCACGGCTGCACCATCGAGGACGACTGCCTCATCGGCATCGGGGCGATCATCCTGAACGGCGCGGTGATCGGCACCGGATCGGTGATCGGGGCCGGCGCCGTGGTGCGCGAGGGAACGGTGGTGCCGCCGGGATCGTTGGTGCTTGGAGTACCGGCGAAGGTCGTGCGGCCGGTGGACGACGAGCTGCGCGCGCGCATCGCGCGCGGGGCCGCGTCGTACGTCGAGAGAGTGCGAACGTTGGAGCGGACGAGATGACTACGGTTGCGATTGTGGGCACCGGCAATGTGGCCCGCGCGCTGGGTTCGCGCGTGGTTGCCGCTGGTGGCGTGGTGCGGTTCGGAACGCGGGATGCCGCCAAGGCGCGGGCGCAGCTTGATGGGACTTTGGCGACGGCCTTTGTGGGAAGCACCGCCGACGCGGTGCGCGGCGCCGACGTGGCGATCGTCTGCGTTCCCGCGGCGGCGGCCGTTGCCACCCTGCTCGGCGCCGGGCCGCTCGGAAGCACGGTGGTGGTGGACGCCACGAATCCCCTGCGCTGGGACAACGGCCCCGTCTGGAATCCGCCCCCCGAAGGCTCGGTCTCGGCGGCGATCGCGGCGGCCCTGCCCGGCATCGCGGTGGTGAAGGGCTTCAATCACTTCGGCGTCGAGGTCATGGAGAACCCCGTGATGGCGCACGGCCCGGCCGATGCGCTGTTCGCCGCCGACAATGCGCCGGCCAAGGCGCGTGTGATGGACCTCGCGAACCGCATGGGTTTCGTGGCGCGCGACGCGGGACCGCTTCGCAACGCGGCGCTGCTCGAGAACCTGTGCGTGCTCTGGATCCAGCTGGCGACCGTGGGCGGGGCAGGGCGGCAGATCACCCTGCGGGTTGAGGGGCGTGGCTGAGCGCTCGATGCGCGCAGGATGACCGCCGCGGTGACGCACGACCGCCGCGGCGCATTAACGCACGGTGACGCCTCGCGTCCATATGGTATGCGCCCTCTCCTGCTGATCGCGGCCTGCTCCGTCATCGGCTGCGCGTCGAGTTCGCCCACGAGCGCCACGCCGCAAGCGCCCATCGAACGCGTGCGTCTCGACGTGCGCTACGCCACCACGTCCAATGCCCAGCGGCTCGATCTCTACCTGCCCGCCACTGGCGACGGCCCGTTCCCGCTCGTGGCCTGGATCCACGGTGGCGCGTTCCTCGGCGGAAGCAAATCGCTCGCGGCCAACTCGGCGGCGCGGCAGCTGACCACCAAGGGCTTCGCCATCGCGTCGCTTGAGTATCGGCTCAGCGGCGAGGCGATCTTCCCGGCCGCGGTGCTCGACATCAAGGCGGCCGTCCGTCACCTGCGCGCCAACGCCGCGCTGTATCGCATCGCGCCCGACAAGATCGGCGCGTGGGGGAGCTCAGCCGGTGGGCACCTCGCCGCCTTCCTCGGCGTCACAGGCGGCGTCGCCGAGTTCGAGGACGCAATGCTCGGCAACGCCGGGCAGTCGTCGCGCGTGCAGGCGGTGGTGGACTGGTATGGTCCCGCCGACATGCTGACAATGGAACCCGACGCGGCGGCGCAGGGGTGTCCCAAGTTCGGCGGCCTCGGGCACGATGACGCGCGCTCGCCCGAGGGGCTCTGGCTGGGCGGCAAGCCGTCGTCCATTCCCGCCGTCGCGATGAAGGCGAGCCCGGTGACGTGGGTGAGCGCCGACGATCCGCCGTTCATCATCCAGCATGGCGGTCAGGACTGCACCGTGCCGACCAACCAGGGGCGCCGCATGCGCGATGCGCTCCTCCCCGTGCTAGGCGCGTCGCGCGTGACATGGGCCGAGTTCCCGACCGATGGGCACGGCGGTCCGAGCTTCGGTGCGGCGGGCAACCTCGACGCGATTGCGGCCTTCTTCAATACCTGGCTGCGCTAGTCGCCAGCACCCGCTCGTACACGGTGAAGTGCCACCCCGAGTGGAAGCGCTCTCCGCGCGACTCGTAGCCGTGGCGCTCGTAGAAGCGGCGCAGGGGGACGTTGGCCTGCAGCACGTCGCAGCGCACCGCTGTGGCGCCGTCGCGGATGCACTCCTCGGCGGCCCGCGCGAGGCACCAGCGACCGATCCCCAGCCCCTGGTGACGCGGGTCAACCGCGAGACGGTTCAGGTAACGGGCGATGGCGTCGGGGTCGTGCCAGTCGATGTACTTGTATGGATGCGTTGCGAGCGGGCGCAGCGTGTACGTGGCGACAATCTCCCCTGCACCCCGCACCACCCGCACGATGCCGTCGTCGATGTTCTCCGCGACACGCTCACGCGG
This sequence comes from Gemmatimonadota bacterium, assembly GCA_016218305.1. Taxonomy (GTDB): domain Bacteria; phylum Gemmatimonadota; class Gemmatimonadetes; order Gemmatimonadales; family Gemmatimonadaceae; genus PNKL01. Next base: position 5,267 of record JACREJ010000042.1, read on the forward strand.
GTACGCCGGCAGCCAGTTGGGAAAGCCGCGTTTCGCCAGCCGATCGCCGGCGGCAGCGAGCAGCGCGTGGACAGCATCCACGTCGTTGGTGGTCGCAACGAGCTCGCTGAGGTCTGGCATAGCCAATTAAGCTCGCAAAAAAAGCCCGTCGACGTAACCTCCGGAACGATCGCTCGTCGGTAATACAGCCTGTGCTTGCAGGCAAGATCTGGCGTTCCGCACCTGGGTCTGGTACAATAAGCCCCCGCCTCGTGAGCGCACTGCTTTCGGTCCGCACCTCGACGCGGTCGGCTGTACGTATCGAACGAGACTGTAAGAAGTTAGGACACTGGGTGCATATGCTGGCTTCGGTGTCTTTCTGCTGTCGTTTCAATTCCGTTTTGGTGTCGCTGTGGGAAAAGGTGCTTATCCACACGCCCTTTTCATGAAAGTGACTCTGGTTCGCAAAGTTGTGATTTGACAAGTAGTTATCCGCTTCTTGCGCGGACTCACGATTAGCCTAGCTTGGCGCCCCTGCGACTTGATGTCGCTGAAGTTGCTCAAAGAAGCCCCCCAACATCTGTAACTGCTTTCATACTGCGGAGAAGTCGAAATGCCCCTGCCCGTGAACCCGCCCAGCTCCCCCGATTCGCTGTCTGCAAATGCGCGGACCGTCCTCGAGAAGCGCTATCTCGTCAAGGACAAGAGCGGGAAGCCGGTGGAGACACCAGAAGACATGTTCTGGCGGGTAGCGACAGTGGTGGCCGAGGCCGATCGTCGGTACGGCGCCTCGGAGCAGGAGGTGTACGACACCGCGAAGCAGTTCTATGAATTGATGACCCAGCGCCGGTTCGAGCCCAACTCGCCGACGCTGATGAACGCCGGCCGTCCCCTGGGGCAGCTCTCGGCCTGCTTCGTGCTCCCGGTGGCTGACGCGCTCAGCAACGGGCACGATGGCATCTATGACACGCTGACGTCGATGGCGCTCATCCACCAGAGCGGCGGCGGCACGGGCTTCTCGTTCTCGCGCCTGCGTCCGAGCGGCTCGATGGTGCGCAGCACCACCGGTGTGGCCAGCGGCCCGGTGTCATTCATGAAGCTGTACGACGCCTCCACCGAGGCGGTGAAGCAGGGCGGCACGCGCCGCGGCGCCAACATGGGCATCCTGCGCGTCGATCATCCCGACGTGCTCGAGTTCATCTCCTGCAAGGAAGACCTGACGCAGGTGGTGAACTTCAACATTTCCGTGGGCATCACGCGCAAGTTCATGGATGCGCTCAAGGCCGACGGCGAGTACGAGCTGGTGCACCCGTCCACCAAGCAGGTGGTGGGGACGCTCAAGGCCAAGGATGTCTGGGACAAGATGATCGCGGGCGCCTGGCGCACCGGCGAGCCCGGCGTCTTCTTCATCGACGAAGCCAACAAGTACAACCCGGTGCCGCACCTCGGCGAGTACGAGGCCACCAACCCGTGCGGCGAGCAGCCCCTGCTCGCGTACGACGTGTGCAACCTCGGCTCGGTGAACATCGGCATCTACGCCCACGACGGGTCGATGGACTGGGAGGCGCTGCGCGCCGACATCCGGCTGAGCACGCATTTCCTCGACAACATCATCGACGTCAACAAGTACCCGCTCCCCGAGATCGACGCGCTGAGCAAGAAGATCCGGCGCATCGGCCTGGGCGTGATGGGCTTCGCCGACGCGCTCATCAAGCTCGGCATCCGCTACGACTCGCCCGAGGGCGTCGAGTTCGGCCGCCGCGTGATGGAGTTCCTCGACGTCGAGGGCAAGGCGCAGAGCGAACTGATGGCCAAGCAGCGCGGCGCCTTCCCCGAGTGGGCCAAGTCCATCTGGGGTCCGGACGCGACGTGCGCGCGCGACGCGGACGGCAACCGCATCCGCCCGATGCAGCTGCTCCGCAACTGCAACGTGACAACGGTCGCGCCCACCGGCACGATCTCGATCATCGCCGGCTGCTCGTCGGGCCTCGAGCCCCTGTTTGCCGTGGCGTTCATGCGCAACCAGGCCGGCGTGATGATGCCCGACGTGAACGAGGACTTCGTGGCGATGGCCAAGGCCGGCGGCTGGTACAGCGACGAGCTGATGGAGCGCATCGCGAAGACCGGCACCATCA
>JACREJ010000004.1 GCA_016218305.1 Gemmatimonadota bacterium
GAGGGGGAGGAGTGCAGCGGTTTGGAAGGAGAGAGGAGTGGAGCGATGAGGGAGGGGGATGAGGCCGCCTCACTCATCCCCCTCTCTCCACTCTTCACTCCTCCTTAACCCCTGCACTCCTCCCCTCACCCGATGCTCGGCGGGTCTTCCATCTCCCGCTCCCCATGCGCCAGTACCATCGCCGCGCTCAGGTGCCCGGTGGTATTGGTCGTCGTGCGGAACATGTCGAGGATCGTATCCACGCCCAGCAGGATGCCGATGCCCTCGACGGGGAGGTTCACGACCATCAGCACCGGCACGAGGGCGATGATCGAACCGCCCGGGATGCCCGGCACCGAGAACGACGTCACGATGGCCGTGGCGGCAATCGCCGCCAGCGCGTCAGGGCCGATGGGAATGCCGTAGAGGCGCGCGATGAAGAGCGCGCCGAGGATCTGGCCCACTCCGGCGCCGGGGCGGAAGGTGGAGGCGGCGAGCGGAAGCAGGAAGCCGTGAATGGACGACGGCAGCTTGAGCCGGTCGCGCGCTTCCTCGATCATCGCCGGGAGGGCCGCCATGGACGACCGCGCGCTGAACGCGATGGACTGCGGCGTCAGCCAGACGCGCCAGAAGCTCTTGAGCGGCGCGTGCCCCAGGAAGACCGCGGCGGGATACAGCACGGTCACGCAGTACAGCGTTGTCACGCCGCAGACGATGACGGTGTAGCCCGCGAGCGCGCCGAGCGCCGAGAGCCCCAGCTTGGTGGCGAGCGGCACGGCGAGCGCGAAGACGCCGTACGGCGCCGTGTCGATGACCCAGCGCACCATGGTCAGTGTGGCGCCCTGCACGGCTTCCACCATCGCGAGGAACGGCGCCTTCTTCGACTCGGCGACGCCCGTGAGGGCGATGGCGAAGGCGAGCGTGAAGGTGATGAGTGGCAGCATGGCGCCGTCGGCCATCGCCTTCACCGGGTTCAGCGGCACCAGGTCGATGAACCACTGCGAGACCGTCGGCATCGTCCCTGGCGGCGCCCCCGCGGTGCTCGCCGTCGCGCGCAGCGCGTCCACCGCCGCCGGGTCGAGCTGGATGCGCGCCATCAGCGGCGCCCCAAGGGTGATGGCCATGATGGCGGCGAGCGTGGTGGCGACCACGAAGAACGTGATGGCGCGGCCGCCGAGCCGGCCGATGGTCGCCGGGTTCGGCGCGCGGTTTACGCCCACGATGAGGCTGCTCATCACGAGCGGAATCACCGTCATGCGGATCGCGGCGATCCACATCGTGCCGACCACTTCAAGGAAGCGCGCCACCGGCGCGAGAAAGCCGACGCTGCCGCTGGCGATGAACAGGCCGACCGCGAAACCCGCGGCCAGACCGATGAGGACCTTGATGGCGAAGGGCACGCGGAAAAGCTACGCGCGGAACTCGGTAGTCGCTATTACGGCGCTGGCGGCGGCAGCGGCGCCGGCGTGGCCAGCGGCTGGCCCTTGGGGATGATGTAGGTGCTCAGCAGCTTTACCGGCACCGTGCCCGTGTTGGTCGCGACGTGCGGCGTGTGCGGCGGAATGACGAAGGCGTCTCCCGGCTTGATGGCGAGCGGCGCCCGTCCGGCCATGTCGAAGGTGGCTGTCCCCTCGAGGACGTAGACGAACTCTTCGCCCGGATGCGTGTGCCGCGGCGCGGCGCCGCCCACGGCAAGTTCGGCCTGCACCATGACGCCCTCGTGCCCAGGCGCGGTGGTGAGGGCGTGCGTCTGCAGCACCGTGCGCTTGAGCGGGGACTGCGGCGCTCCCTGCGCGCCGATGGCGGATCCGACGAAGGAGAGAGCACAGCACAGGGCGATGGCGGAGGCGCGCATACGGGACTCGCAGGGGGAGAGGGAGTAGATGCTCGCGCCGAACCGCGGCGTGCGCAAGCGGAAACGAGGGGTTGAGGCGATATTGTGCGGCGGCAGGTCGCCTCGCCGTCTACCTTCTACCGTCCACCCTCTACCGTCTGTCTTCGTGCACTCCGCCCTCCATCCCGACCTCGCGCGCATCCTCCGCGCGCTCACCGCCGCCACGCCCACGCCGGCGCCGCGCGATGAGCCGTTCCACGAGGCGGCGGTGGCGCTCGTCCTGCATCCGCTGGACGACGGGCTCGAGGCGCTGTTCATCAAGCGCGCCACACGCGAGGGCGACCCGTGGAGCGGGCAGATCGCGCTGCCGGGTGGGCGGCGCAACGCCGACGAGCCGACGCTGCTGCTCACGGCGATCCGTGAGACGTACGAGGAGATCGGCGTGGACCTCGCCACGAACGGGGTGCTGCTCGGCGAGCTCGACGAACTTCGTCCCCGTTCGCCGCTGCTGCCGCCGATCGTCGTCCGGCCGTACGTCTTTGCCGTGGCCGATCGGCCGGAGTTCGTGCTGAGCGAGGAAGTGGCCGAGGCGTTCTGGACGCCGCTGGGCGAAGTCTTCAGTCCGGAGCGCCGGCAGGAGATCACCATTCACTTTCCCGGCATCAACATGAAGCGTTCGGCCATCGGCGTCGGCGATCACGTGATCTGGGGGATGACCGAGCACATCCTGCGCACCTTCGAGGGGCACTGGCGATGAGCGAGACCAAGCCGAACTGGGGTGGCGGCACGGCGCAGCGCACGATGTGGCTCATCGGCTGTGTGCTCGTGTTCGGTGCGCTGCCGATGCTGGCCGACCGGTACTTCTACGACAACTGGTATCACAAGGACATCTACGACCTCGACTGGGCGCGGTTGCTGCGCGTGATGGGGTTCGCCCCGACGTGGAGCATCGCGGCGCTCGCGATGTGGCTGCACGAACGTCCCGAGAGCGCGCCGCGCGCCAAGGCGCGCGCCTGGTACCTGTTCGTCACGCCGTTCGCCGGCGGACTTTGCGCCGAGATCATGAAGCTCCTGTTGCGGCGCGAGCGCCCGAACGTGCTGGCCGGCGACTACAGCTTCCGCCTGTGGAGCGAGAACCCGTTCAGCACGAGCGGGCTCGCGTGGCCGAGCAGCCACACGATGGTGGCGTTTGCGGCGGCCACGGCGCTGGCGCGGCTCTTTCCGCGCGCCAGGTGGGTCTGGTACTCGCTCGCGGCCGGATGCGGCCTCACGCGCATGCTCGCCCACGCGCA
>JACREJ010000039.1 GCA_016218305.1 Gemmatimonadota bacterium
GACTTGCCGCAGAACGAGCAGCGCAGGTGGCGATCGTGGGACATCGAGTTCATCGGGCCTCAGCCGTTGAGGTACCGCAGGGGTGCCGCCCTAAGAACGCACCACCCCTCTTCTAGTAACACCGCGCGTGGACCGGGAGCAAGTAATTCGGTGAATGTCCGGGTGGGACCATCCCGTCCCCTCTCCCCTTTCCACACCCTGCACCCTTCCCCTTCCTACTTCGTAGCTGTCACCGCCGCCACGACTTCCGCATCCCGCTCGCGCGGCGTCACCACGTGGTCGATGATGCCGTACGCCTTGGCCTCTTCCGCCGACATGTAGAAGTCGCGGTCGAAGTCGCGCTCGATCTGCTCCACCGGGCGCCCGGTGTGGTGCGACATCAGCTCGTTCATCTGCGCGCGGAGGTACAGGATCTCCTTCGCCTGGATCTCGATGTCCGCCGCCGTGCCCGACGACCCGCCCGAGGGCTGGTGCATCATGATGCGCGCATGCGGCAGCGCCGAGCGCTTGCCCTTGAAGCCGCCGGCCAGCAGGAAGCAGCCCATCGAGGCGGCCATGCCCATGCAGATCGTGTTCACCGGTGACTTGAGCCACTGCATCGTGTCATACATCGCCAGCCCCGCCGACACGCTGCCGCCCGGGGAGTTGATGTACAGGTGAATGTCGCGTCCCGGGTTATCCGCCTCGAGAAAGAGCAGCTGCGCAATCACCATGTTCGCCACGTCGTCATTGATCGGCGTGCCGAGGAAGATGATGCGGTCCATCAGCAGGCGCGAATAGACGTCGTAGCTGCGCTCGCCGCGGCTCGACCGCTCGATGACGTACGGATTGGGAATGATCGGCATGCGTGGTTCGTCCTCTTCGTGGGAGTCTGGCTGCCCGGGTCCGATCGCGGATCCGAAAAGCCCCCGGTTCCTCATCGTCCTGCGGCCTACGCCTGCTCGACCGTGTTGCGCGCGAGCAGCCACGCAAAGACGCGGTCTTCGGTGATGCCACGTTCGATCTCGCGGAGCCGCCCGGCCTTCTGCAGCTGGGCATACACCTGGCCCGGGTTGACGCCGCGCTTCTCGGCCATCTCCTGGATCTTGGCGTCCACGTCGGCTTCGCTCGCCGTCAGCGACTCGCGTTCCGCCAGCGTCTCGATCACCAGGTCGCGGCGCACCTGCCGCTCGGCCGTGGCGCGGAACTCGGTGAGGAAGCGCTCCATCTCCTCCTCGGGCACGCTGTACGCCTTGGCGTACGACTGCACGAGGTGCGTCACCCAGGACGGCGGCACGTCGAATGCGTTGGAGCCAATGATCTCGTCGAGCAGCAACCCGCGGACAGCGGCATCCGCCTCGCGCACCGCGCTCGCCTCGAGGTCGGCGCGCACCACCGCCGCGAGCGCCTCGACCGAGTCGAAGTCGCCCATCTCGCGGGCCCACGCGTCGTCGAGCGCCGGCACCGACTTGCGCTTCACTTCCTTCAGCTCGGCACGCACCGTCTTCGACTTGCCGCGCTGCGCCTCATCGGGGAAATCGTCCGGCCAGCGGACGGGGCGCTCGACCGTGCCACCGGGCGTCAGCTCCATGAGCAGCTCCTCGATGGCTGGAATCGCCTGTCCGGCGCCGAGGACCACCCGGTATTCCTTCCCCTCCGGCAGCTCGCCGTTGTCGTCCGCCATCGCGAGCATCACGACCACCATGTCGCCTTCGGCCGGCTTCTCCTCCACCGGCGCCCAGGTGGCACGCTGGTCGCGCAGCTGCTCGATCTGCTCCTTCACCTGCTCGTCGGTGACCGTTGAAGCCGGGCGGCGGACCTTGAAGCCCTCCACGTGCGCGAGCGTCACGTCGGGCTGCACCTCGCAGTGCAGTTCGAACGACAGCGCGTCGTCGTCGGCGAACTTGACGTCATGCGCGTGCGGCTGCGTCACGAGCTTGAGCTTCTCCTGCTCGATGACCGCCTGGTACGCGTCGCGCATCACCGCCTCGAGCGCCTCCTGCTGGATGACGTCGGCGTACTTCTTCTCGACCATCGCCGCGGGCGCCTTGCCGATGCGGAAGCCGGGCATGCGCACCTGCTGCGCCACACGGCGCGCCGCGCGCTTCTTGGCGTCCTTGACGGTGGCTCCGGGCACGGCGACCTGAATGCGGCGCTCGGCGCCCTCTGACTTCGTGCTGGTGATCTGAATGTCCATTTATCTGCGGCCGTATTCCGGCGAAAGTGCAAAAAGGGAATAATCCCCCGCCATCCAGGCTTCTGAATGGCGGGGGCAACTATAATGGCAAATTATGTCGGCGGGGGCCGAATTGGAATGTGCGAGAGTGCAACAGAGTGCGGCGGAGCGCGCCGGTGTACGGCCGTCTAAGCACTTGCAATCGCGGAGGTTGCAGATCCGGAAAGCACCCTCGCCTGCCGCCCGCTGCCACGCTCCGTCTTATTCCGTCGCACACTGCCGAAATGCGGAAGGCGGGATTCGAACCCGCAAGGGTTGCCCCACTGGATCCTAAGTCCAGCGCGTCTGCCAGTTTCGCCACTCCCGCGTCCCCGCAAAGTAGAACACCCAGCCCTCGTCCGTCAAAGCCAGAGGGCGCGGCGCCTGTCGGCTCCGCGCCCTCTGTTGTCTCTCTGTTGTCTTTCTGTTGTTTCTCTGTTGTCTCTCTATTCACCAATCCGAATATTCACGACTCTCGTTCCCGGCCCACTCTGAGTCTGCGCATACACAAGTAGAGACACGTACTCGCCGTCCTTGACGCGCGCGAGCACCTTCTGCAGGTCGGCCATCGTCCGAATCGCCGTGGCCGGCTCCGGTCGGATGACCCGCACGAGAATGTCGTTGCGACCCAGCTTGTCCGCTGCTGGTCCGGCCGCATCCACCGAGACGACCCGCAGGCCGCGGTACTGCTCCTCGATGTTGTTGGCCTTCGCCACTTCGGCGGTGATCGCCTCGAGGCTGACGCCGAGCCTGGCGTTCGCGGCGCTCTCGCCCTCGGCCGGCCGCTCGTCGGCGCTCGCCACCTGCGCCGCTTCCGCCGGCGCTTCCTGCAGCCGGATCTTGAAGCTCTTCCGCTCGCCGTAGCGCACCACGTCGATGTCGATGGTCTCACCCGGCTGGTGCATGCGGACGAGGCGCTGGAGCGTGGACACGCGGTCCACGTCCTTGCCCTCGACGCGGACGATGATGTCGCCCGGCTCGAGCCCCGCCTTGCGGGCCGGCGAATCGTCACCGCTGAAGCCGCCCACCTTGGCGCCGGCGATCTGCTTCAGCCCGGCCACCGCGGCGTCTTCGGCGTTCACGTCGTTGATGGTGATGCCCAGGATGGCGCGCCGCACACGGCCGTGCGCCACGATGTCATCCATCACGGTCTTCGCGAGCGTGATCGGAATGGCGAAGCCGTAGCCCGAGTAGAAGCCCGTCTGGCTGGCAATCGCCGAGTTGATGCCGATCACCTCGCCGCGCGTGTTCATGAGCGGCCCGCCCGAGTTGCCCGGGTTGATGGCCGCGTCGGTCTGGATGAAGTCGGTGATCGCGTACGTGTCGCGGTTCAGTCCGGACAGCTCATTGCCGCGCCCCTTGGCGCTGATGATGCCGGCCGTGACCGTGAAGTTCAGTCCCAGGGGGTTGCCGATGGCCACCACCCACTCGCCGATGCGGAGCTTGGTGTCGTCGCCCAGGCCGACCGTCGGCAGTCCGCTGGCGTCGATCTTGAGTACCGCCACGTCGGTCTGCGGGTCACGGCCGACGATCTTCGCCTTGAACTCCCGCCGGTCGCTCATCAGCACCTTCACCCGGTCGGCGCCATCCACCACATGGTTGTTGGTGAGGATGTAGCCGTCCTTGCTGACGATGAAGCCCGAGCCGGACGACTCGGCCGGCCCCTGCTGGCGCGGGTCGAGCTGGTTGAAGAACTCCTCGAAGCCCGGCGGGATGTTGCGCCGCTGCGGGGTGCCCGCGCGCGGCCGGCGCGCGTCGCGCTCGGCCTGGATGGACACCACGGCGGGCGTCACGCGCTCGGCGATCGTGGCGAACCCTTCGCCCGGCGCACCGGCCGGGATCGGCGCCATCGTCTCGGTCTTGACCTTGCCGCCGCCCTGCGCGAACAGGCCCTGCGTCCAGTCGAGCGAGGAGGCGAAGAAGACCCCGCCGATGAAGGCGGAGGCGGCGATGGCCGCGAGCTTGGAACGGGAGAAATGGAGGGACATGAGCGTACAATAACCCTTTAGAGTGACGACTGGTTAGACAACTGAGGCCGGGTCAGAGTTCCCTAACGGCAGATGGGAGATGGGAGATGGGAGATGGGAGATGGGAGATGGGAGATGGGAGCGGCTGGACTCGGCGGGCCGGAAAGACGCTCCACCGCGAATTCGGCATCCAGGTTCTCCCATCTCCCATCTCCCATCTCCCATCTGCCCTTACTTCTTCTTCTCGTCCACGATCTCGTAATCCGCCTCGACCACGTCGTCGGCCTTCTTGTCCGCCGGCGGCGCGTCGGCGCCCGGGGGCGGCGCCTGGTCGCCGGCGCTCGAAGCCTGCTGCTGCTCGTAGAACGAACGCCCCGCCGCCTGGAAGGCGGCGTTGAGTTCCTCGAGCGCCGCCTTGACCTCGCCGAAGTCCTCGCCGCGGTGCGCCTTGCGGGCGCGCTCCACGGCCTGGTCGAGGCGCGTCTTCAGCTCAGCCGGCAGCTTGTCGCCCCACTCCTTGGCGTTCTTCTCCACCTCGTACGACATCGAGTCGAGGCGGTTGCGCGTGTCGATCTCCTCGCGGCGCTTCTTGTCCTCGGCCGCGTTGAGCTCGGCGTCGCGGATCATCCGCTCCTTCTCGGCGTCCGTGAGGCCGCTCGACGCCTCGATGCGGATCTTCTGCTCCTTGGCGGTCGCCTTGTCGCGCGCCGTCACGTGCAGGATGCTGTTGGCGTCGATGTCGAACGTCACCTCGACCTGCGGGGTGCCGCGCGGTGCCGGCGGGATGCCCGTCAGCTGGAACTTGCCGATCGTCCGGTTGTGCAGCGCCAGCTCGCGCTCGCCCTGCAGCACGTGGATCTCCACCGTCGTCTGGTTGTCGTCGGCCGTGGAGAAGATCTCCGACTTCTTGGTCGGGATCGTCGTGTTGCGCGGGATGAGCACGGTCGTGACGCCACCCAGCGTCTCGATGCCCAGCGACAGCGGCGTCACGTCGAGCAGCAGCACGTCCTTCTGCTCGCCGGTGAGCACCGCGCCCTGGATGGCCGCGCCCACGGCGACGACCTCGTCCGGGTTGACGCCCTTGTTGGGCTCCTTGCCGAAGAACTTCTTCACCATCTCCTGCACCTTCGGGATGCGCGTCGAGCCGCCGACGAGGAGCACCTCGTCGATCTCGCTCGGCTGCATGCCGGCGTCCTTCAGCGCCTTCTCCATGGGGCCGAGCGTGCGCGTGATGAGGTCATCCACGAGCTGCTCGAACTTGGCGCGCGTCATCTGGTAGTTGAGGTGCTTCGGTCCCGACTGGTCGGCCGTGATGAATGGCAGGTTGATGTCGGTGCTCTGCGTGCCGGACAGCTCGATCTTGGCCTTCTCGGCGGCTTCCTTGAGGCGCTGGAGCGCCATCGGGTCCTTGGAGAGGTCGATCGCCTGGTCCTTCTTGAACTCCGCCACCAGCCACTCGATGACGCGCTGGTCGAAGTCGTCGCCGCCGAGGTGCGTGTCGCCATTGGTGGACTTCACCTCGAACTGCTTGGAGCCGTCGACTTCGTACAGCTCGAGCACCGAGATGTCATACGTGCCGCCGCCGAGGTCGAAGACGGCGATCTTCTCGTCCTTCTTCCCCTTCTTGTCGAGGCCGTACGCGAGCGCGGCGGCCGTGGGCTCGTTGATGATGCGCAGCACCTGCAGGCCGGCGATCTCGCCGGCGTCCTTGGTGGCCTGGCGCTGCGAGTCGTTGAAGTAGGCCGGCACGGTGATGACGGCCTTCGTCACGCCCTGGCCCAGGTAGTCCTCGGCGGTCTGCTTCATCTTCTGCAGGATCATCGCCGAGATCTCGGGGGGCGAATACGTCTTGCCCTGCACCTCGACCGTCACGACGTCATTGCCGCCGCGAATCACCTTGTACGGGACGCGCTTCTGCTCCTCGGTGGCCTCGGCCATCTTGCGGCCCATGAAGCGCTTGATCGAGAAGACGGTGTTGGCGGGGTTCGTGACGGCCTGCCGCTTGGCGATCTGGCCCACGAGGCGCTCGCCGTCCTTGGTGAATCCAACGACCGACGGCGTGGTGCGCCCGCCCTCGGCGTTCGGAATGACGACCGGATCGCCACCCTCCATCACGGCGACCACGGAGTTCGTGGTCCCCAGGTCGATTCCAATGACCTTGTCTGCCATCTGGTCCTCGTTTCGTTAAGAAGGTCGCACGGCAACCGGGCCGCGAAGGTCCCCAACGACACGCCGGGGGCGCCGGTTTCGCCGGACTGCCCCAACTATCAGGCAAGGGTGGGGCCACGAAAGCCCTGCCGAATTGACCGGAATTGACTCGCATTGACTGTTACTTATGGCAGGACAACGACTTGCGGGACGTCTACGTGCAGGATCGGCAGGGCTGGCGAAACCTTTTGAGGGGGGAGGCGCGTCTAACGGGATACCTGCGCCCCGGGTAGTTTCGGGGGCCGAACGGCGTGGCGGGAGCAAGCCAGGCGGAAGCCAGCGCCTGCGCGCCGTGCCGGCGGTGAACTGCCGTCCTCTGTCGCACTCCGTCCCACTCTGTCTGATTCAGTCCTGAGATGATCCCGATCGGCGACGACAACCCGACGATTCGCGTTCCCGTCGTGACGATCTTCCTGATCGTCGCGATGTTCGCGGTCTGGGTGCTCGTGCAGGGGGCCGGCGGTGACGAGGGGTTGCTCGCGGCGAGTGTCTGCAACCTGGGAATGGTTCCAGGCGAGTTGAGCGGACTGGCGCCGCTTGGGTCGGGAGTTCCCATCGGACGCGACCTTGCGTGCGTCATCGACAATCAGGGCATCAACGCGCTGACACCCGTGATCTCGATGTTCCTGCACGGCGGGTGGATGCACATCATCGGCAACGCGATGTTCCTGTGGGTGTTCGGGAACAACATTGAGGACGTCGTGGGACGGCGCCGGTTCCTCGCCTTCTACCTCATCTGCGGATTGGCCGCGGCGGCGGCGCACATCGCGGTGGATCCCCGGTCGCCGGTTCCGACGGTGGGCGCGTCGGGCGCCGTTTCCGGCGTGATGGGCGCGTACCTGGTGCTCTTTCCCAGGGTGCGCGTGCGCATGCTCTTCATCTTCGTGATCATCCTGAAGGTGATTCCGCTCCCCGCGTGGCTCGTGCTGCTTTATTGGTTCACCCTCCAGTTGCTGAGCGGCCTTCCGGAGTTGCTTTCGCCGAATCCCGAAATGGCGGGGGGCGTCGCGTTCTGGGCGCACGTGGGCGGGTTTGTGGCCGGGGTGTCGCTCGCCAGGCTGTTCGTGAACCCCGCACTCCTGCAGCGGCGACACGATATCCTTTTGTCGCGCAAGGAGTTTGACGCGCTGGCGTGAGGTGCTCGCGACCAGGGCCGCTGCCGCGCTGATCCCTTTGGCCTGATTGGCGCGCGTCGCGCCGGACGCCATTTGGCGCATCCCGTTGTGCTGGCGTAGCTTTCAGCACGGGCCAGGCGCAAGGCAACGTGTCGCGCTCGGCCCCCTGACGCTCGGCGTCCGCCGAGTGCCCAAACACTGAACATCATTCCGTTGGAGCGGCGCCCGTGCGGCTGATCCCCAAGGACGAAGGCTTTTTCGAGTTGTTCGACCAGTTGTCGACGAAACTGACCAAGTCGGCGAGTGTGCTCGACCAGCTCTTCAATGAACCCACCCGCCTCGATTTCTTCTCGACGCAGATCAAGCTGGTCGAGCGGGAGGCCGACGACATCGTGCACGAGGTCATGAACCGGCTCGACCGTTCGTTTGTGACGCCGCTCGATCGCGAGGACATTCACCTGCTGGCGTCGTCGCTCGACACCGTGGTCGACCTGATGGACGGCACGGCGCGGCGCGCACTGATGTTCAACATCACCGACCGCCGGGATCCCGCGAAGGCGCTTTCCGCGCTGCTGGTGCGCGGCGCCGAAGTGATCGCCGAGAGCGTGAAGCACATCAAGGACCCGACGAAGGTCATCGAGGCGGCCCGCGCGATGAAGCTGATCGAGGAAGAGGGCGACGGCATCTATTCGGATGCCGTCGGCGCGCTCTTCCGGCAGGTGGACGCCAACGCGCTGGATGTGCTCCGGTGGAAGGAGATCTACGACAACCTGGAGCACGCCCTCGACGAGTGTGAGGATGTCATGAACGTCCTCGAGAGCATCGCACTCAAGAATAGCTGACCGTGCTCACCTACATCCTCGCGATCATCCTGGTCGCGTTCATATTTGATTTCATCAACGGCTTTCACGATGCCGCGAATTCGATCGCCACGGTCGTCGGCACGCGCGTCCTGAGCCCGATTGCCGCCGTGAGCATGGCGGCGTTCTTCAACTTCATCGCGTTGTTTGTCTTCGGCACGCACGTGGCCAAGACCATCGGCTCCGGGATGATCGACATCAGCATCGTGAATCCCGACGTGATTCTCGCGGGCCTGCTGGGCGCGATCACGTGGAACCTGGTTACCTGGTGGTATGGCATCCCGTCGAGCTCCTCGCACGCATTGCTCGGCGGGTACGCCGGCGCCGCGATCGCGCGCGCCGGTTTCTCGGCGGTCATTCCGGCGGGGTGGGTCAAGACCGTTGTCTTCATCGTGCTGTCGCCGATGATCGGCTTGCTCCTCGGGCTGGGCATGATGACGGCCACGTTCTGGATCTTCCGGAATGCGCGTCCGGCCCGGGTGGATCGGCTGTTCCGGGTGCTGCAGCTCGCGAGCTCGGCGCTGTTCTCGCTCTCGCACGGCGCCAATGACGCCCAGAAGACGATGGGCATCATCATGAGCCTGCTGCTCGCGAGTCAGGTGGCGGTGGGCCAGGTGGGCGGCGCCTTCTCGTTCCTGCGCGTCGACAATCCCAACGACATCCCCATGTGGGTGAAGGCGGGCGCCCACATTGCGATCGGGCTTGGCACGCTCATGGGCGGGTGGCGCATCATCCACACGATGGGCTCGCGGGTCACGCGACTCCGGCCGGTGGGTGGATTCTGTGCCGAGACGGGTGGCGCGATGTCGATCCTGCTGGCGACCGGGCTGGGAATTCCCGTCAGCACGACGCACACGATCAGCGGCGCCATCGTCGGCGTTGGAACGACGACGAGACTTTCGGCGGTGCGCTGGGGCGTGGCGGGGCAGATGATCTGGGCGTGGATCCTCACCATTCCCGCCGCCGCGTTCGTCGCCGCGGCGAGTTATCTCGTCATCCACTTCGCTCGGGCCTGACGGGTCCATCCGCGGCTTCTCGCCCTGTGGCCTCACGTCAGCGCATTTCGATCTTCAACCGCGAGCTGTCCTGGCTCGCGTTCAACGCGCGCGTGCTGCACGAGGCCGCGGACACGCGCACGCCGCTGCTGGAGCGGCTGAAGTTCCTCTCCATCGTCAGCACGAACCTCGACGAGTTCTACATGGTGCGCGTCGCGGGCGTGCGCCGGCAGGTGGCCGCCGGGTTCGGCAAGGTGGGGCGCGACGGCGTGTCGCCGGCCGAGCTGCTCGACCGCATCGACGAGCGCGTGCGCGAGATGGTGGCCGAGCAGGCGCGGATCCTCGAGGAGGAGGTGCTGCCCGAACTGGCGCAGCATGGCGTGCGGCTGCTGAGCATGGCCGACCTCGACGCGAGCGAGCGGCTGGCGGTGGACGCCTTCTTCGACTCGCAGGTCTTCCCCGTGCTCACGCCGCTGGCGGTGGATCCGGGGCATCCGTTCCCGTACATCTCCAACCTCTCGCTGTCGCTGGCGGTGGAACTGCGCGAACCGGAGACGGGGATCGAGCACTTCGCGCGCGTGAAGGTGCCCAAGTCGCTGCCGCGCTGGGTGCCGGTGCGGTCGCTGCAATACCTGCCGCTCGAGGATCTCATCGGCGCGCACCTCGGGCTGCTCTTCCCGGGGATGGAGATCACGGGCTATCACGCCTTTCGGATCACGCGCTTCTCGGACCTCGAGATTGCGCCGACCGAGGAGCCCGAGGACCTGCTGGCGATGATCGAAGAGCAGGTCTTCCAGCGGCGGTTCGGGGAGGTGGTGCGGCTGGAGGTCCAGCGCGGCATGCCGGCCCAGCTGCGCGCGCTGCTGCTCAGCGAGCTGCGCGAGACCGAAGACCCGGAGATGGCGCCCCTCACGGAGCGCGAGGTGCACGAGCCCGGCCGGCTGCTCGACCTCGGCGACCTCATGGCGCTCTCGACGCTCGACCTGCCCGAACTGCGCGACCCGCCCTTCGTGCCGGTGACGCCGCCGGAGCTCCGTGACGGCCGCTCGGTCTTCGACGTGCTGCGCGAACGCGACGTCCTCGTGCACCATCCGTTCGACTCGTTCCCGGCCACCGTGGAGCGCTTCCTCGACGAGGCGGCCCGCGACGAGCACGTCCTCGCCATCAAGCTGACGCTCTACCGCACGTCCGGCGACACGGCGGTGGTGCGTGCGCTCACCGAGGCGGCGCAGGCGGGCAAGCAGGTGGCCGTGCTGGTGGAGCTGCAGGCGCGCTTCGACGAGTCGAACAACATCACGTGGGCGCGCACGCTCGAGTCGTTCGGCGTCCACGTGGCGTACGGCCTGCCCGGCATGAAGACGCATGCCAAGCTGGCGCTCGTCGTGCGGCGCGAACCCGACGGGATCCGCCGCTACGTGCACATCGGCACCGGCAACTACAACTCCAAGACGGCGCGCACCTACACCGACTTCGGCCTGCTCAGCGCCAGCGAGGCGCTCGGCGCCGACGTGTCGGAGCTGTTCAACATGCTGACCGGCTTCTCGCGGCAGCGGGAATACCGCGCGCTGCTGGTCGCGCCGGTCTCCCTGCGCGAGCGCCTCATCGGCCTCATCGATCGCGAGGCTGCCAACGCGCGCGAGGGCAAGCCGGCCCGCATCGTCGCCAAGATGAACGCCCTCGTGGATGGGCAGGTCATCGACGCGCTCTGTGAGGCGTCCAGCGCCGGCGTGGAGATGGACCTCCTGGTGCGCGGCATCTGCTGCCTGCGCCCGGGCGTGCCCGGCGAGTCGGAGCGCATCCGCGCGGTGAGTGTCGTGGGACGGTTCCTCGAACATTCGCGCCTCTGGCGCTTCGAGAACGGCGGCGACCCGGAATACTACCTGGGCTCGGCCGACTGGATGCCGCGCAACCTCGACCGCCGCGTGGAGGCGATGGTGCCGATTCTCGATCGTGCGCTGCATCCGCGGCTCGAGGCGGTGCTCAACGTTTTCCTGGCGGACAATCGTCAGGCGTGGGACCTGCACGCCGACGGCACATGGGTGCAGCGTCGCGCCGGTGACGACGCCGAGCACGCCTCGCACCAGCGACTGTTGCGCGAGTCGTGGGGGATGACGCGCACGTCCGGGCCGGGGCGCGAGGTGCCGGTGGTCGTCACCGCCGACTGATCAACCGCCGGTGGTCGTCACCGCCGGCGGATCAACCCCCAGACGACGTCCCCCCCGGCCGTCACTCGCTGTCGGCGCCTTCCACGACGGAACCGTCGGGCGCGACGATCTCGACCGGCGCGCCGGCCACCTCCTCCAGCAGCCCCTTCTTGCGGGCGGCGCCCCACAGTTCGAGCCGCATGGAGGGCGCCATGTCGCTCTGGTGCGCGGTGATGCGCAGCGCCCGGCGCAGCCAGCGCACGCGCACGCGCTCCACGGCGGCCGCATGCCCGCGGTCGAAGCCGTCCGCCACGCGCAGGATCGCGGCGAGCCGCTGGATGCGCATGCGCGTGGCGCGGTCGAGCGCGCCGTACTCCGCGTGCTTCACCCGGTCCGGCGCCGAACCGCGGTGGTAGCGCGCCACGTGCGCGACCACCGTCTGTTCGTCGGGCGTCATCCCGAGGAAGTCGGCGTGCTGGATGAGATGGAACGAGTGCTTGTGGTGCTTCTGGTAGTTGATGTGGTAGCCCACATCGTGCAGCAGCGCCGCATCGCTCAGGACCGGCCGGTCGGTCGGCACGCAGCCGAGGCGCGCGCCGAGCGAGTCGAAGAGCTGCAGCGCGAGGCGCTGCACCTGCCGGGCGTGCGGCTCCTCGTAGTGGCAGCGTTCGGCAAACTCCCGCACCGAGCGCTCGCGCGCCTCGCCCGGATCGCTCACCACCGGCGCCACCCGTGCCGTCTCGAGCAGCAGGCCCTCGCGGATGCCGTACGCCGACGCCACAAAGCCGCGCGGCTCGAGGCGCGCGCCGACCTCGGCGGCGACGGCCAGCCCGGCGAGGATGATGTCCGCGCGCGCCACGTTGAGGCCGGGGACGGCGAGCCGCTCGGTTGGCGTGAGCTCCTGCAGCAGCTCGAGCAGGTGCTCGATCTCGTGCCACGGCATGCGTGTGCCGTGCACCGAGTGCGCCACGCGGATGCCCTGACGGGCGAGCACCATGCCCGCGAGGTTCGTGAAGGTGCCACCGGAGCCGATGAGCTCGGCGCCGCGCCAGTCGCGCACAGGGAGCACGCGCCGGATGTCGTCGCGGATCGCCTTGCGCAGCTTCCTGACGCCCTTCGGCGCCGGCCGGTCCAGGAGGTACTGCTCGGTGAGCCGCACAGCGCCGAACGGGAGCGATACATAGCGTTCGACGATGCCCTCGGCGGCGAGCGCGAACTCCACGGATCCGCCGCCGATGTCCATGACGACGGCGCGGCCACGGCCGAGGTCGAAGTGGGCGAGCGCGCTGCGGAAGGCGAGGCGGGCCTCTTCCTCGCCGTCGAGGATGCGCACGCGGAGGCCCGCCACTTCCCGCACCTGGCGCAGGAATGCGGCACCGTTGGACGCGCCGCGCACCGCGGAGGTGGCCACCGCCTCGACGCGCTTGCATCCCAGCTGCCGGGCGAGCGTGGCCATGCGGGTGAGCGCCTCGAGCGCGAGCCGCATCGGCTCCTCGCCGAGCGCGCCCGTCTCGTGCAACCCCGCCTGCAGGCGCGGGGCGGCCTTCATCTCGTCGATGACGCGGATGGCGCCGTTGGACGAAACGTCGGCGACGATCTGCCGGATCGAATTCGAGCCGATGTCGATGGCCGCGTAGCGCTGCGTGCCGTCCTCGCGCGCAGCGCGCGAGGGCGGGGTGTGGAGACGCAGCGGGGTCGAGGTCATGCGGGCGGCTCCCGGCTCGGGGATATCCCCAACGCTAATGCCCGCCGCTCCGCGGGGAAACCTCAGGACGCGTGATCTTCGGCGTGGTGCTTGATCTGCTTGCCTTCGGCGAGGAAGACGGCGTCCTCGCTGATGTTCGTGGCGAGGTCGGCGACGCGCTCGAGGTTGCGGCTGACCAGCAGCAGCTCGAGGCCGGGATTGATCGTGCGCGGATCGGACATCATGTGCGTGAGCTGCACGCGGAACAGCGCTCCGTGCATCGCGTCCACGTCGTCATCGCGACGGCAGACGTCGCGGCCCAGCGTGCCGTCGGCGCGCACGAAGGCGTCGATCGCGTCGGCGAGCATGCCCCGCACGCGCTCCGCCATCTCGGCCATGGAACGCTCGGGCGTCACGCGCGTCGGGAGCTCGTGCAGCCGCAGGGCGCATTGCGCGATGTTCACCGCGTGGTCGCCGACGCGCTCGAGGTCGCTCGTCACCTTGATGGCGCTGACGAGGAACCGGAGATCGCGCGCCATCGGCTGCTGCAGGGCGAGCAATTCCACGGCGAGCTGCTCGACGTCGAGCTCCATCTGGTCGATCTCGCGGTCGGCCTCGATGACAGCCTGCGCCTTCCCCGTGTCGCGCGTGAGGAGCGCATCCACGGCGAGCGCCACCAGTTCTTCGGCGCGCGCGGACATGGCGAGGAGGCGCTGCTTGAGCTCGCCCAGCTGGTCGTGAAAATGCCGGAATCCGGCGGTGGGCTCGGCGGTCATCCAAATCTCCCGGTGATGTACGCTTCGGTGCGCTCTTCGCGGGGGGCCGTGAAGAGCTGGTCGGTGGGGCCGTATTCGATGAGCTGGCCCAGGTAGAAGAACGCCGTCCGGTCGGACACGCGCCCCGCCTGCTGCAGGTTGTGCGTCACGATGACGATGGTGAGCTCCTTCTTCAGTTCCCACAAGAGCTCCTCGATCCGCTGCGTCGCAATGGGATCGAGCGCCGAGGCAGGCTCGTCGAGGAGCAACACTTCAGGTTCGTTGGCCAGCGCCCGCGCGATGCACAGCCGCTGCTGCTGGCCGCCCGAGAGGCCGAGGGCGCTGGTGCGGAGGCGGTCCTTGACCTCGTCCCAGAGCGCGGCGCGGCGGAGCGCCTGCTCCACGATCTCGTCGAGCTCGCTGCGCGACGGCCGGCGGTTGAGGCGCGGCCCCCACGCGACGTTGTCGTAGATGGACTTCGGGAACGGATTCGAGCGCTGGAAGACCATGCCGATGCGCTGGCGCAGCTGCACGACGTCGAGTCGCCGGTCCAGCACGTCCTCACCATCGAGCAGGATGCGGCCGGTGCTCCGCGTCCCCGGCAGGAGGTCGTGCATCCGGTTGATGCTGCGCAGAAACGTGCTCTTGCCGCATCCCGACGGGCCGATGAGCGCCGTCACCTCGCGCGGCACGAGGTTGAGCGAGATGTCGAAGAGTGCCTGCTTGGCGCCGTACCAGAACGAGAAGTTCTCGACGGCCACCGCGCCGACCTGGGGCACGCCGGTGGCGTTGCCGGCGCGCGTGACAGGGCTCTGGTCGGTCATCCGAACCGCCCGGTGATATAGGCCTCGGTCCGCTCGTCCGCGGGCGAGGTGAACATGCGCGAGGTCGGCGCCACTTCCACCAGGTCGCCCATCAGCATGAACGCCGTGCGGTCGGAGACGCGCGCCGCCTGCTGCATGTTGTGCGTCACGATGACGACGGTGACGTCGCCGCGCAGCTCGTAGACGAGTTCCTCGATCTTCTGCGTGCTGAGCGGGTCGAGCGAGGCCGTGGGCTCGTCGAGGAGCAGCACGCGTGGCCTGGTCGCGAGGGCGCGCGCGATGCACAGCCGCTGCTGCTGGCCGCCCGAGAGCGCCATGGCGCTGTCGTTCAGCCGGTCCTTCACTTCGTCCCAGAGCGCCGCGCGGCGCAGCGCCCACTCGGCGATTTCGTGCTGTTCGGTCCGCGAGGGCGCGCCGCTGCCTGCGGCACGGAAGCCGGCGGTGACGTTGTCGCGGATGGACATGGTGGGGACCGGCGTCGGGCGCTGGAAGACCATGCCGATGCGGCGGCGCACCTCGATGGGGTTCACGCCTCGATCGTAGATGTCCTTGCCGTCGAGCCGCACCTCGCCCTCGACCCGGGCCGTCACGACGGTCTCGTGCATGCGGTTCAGGCAGCGCAGGAGCGTGCTCTTGCCGCACCCGGAGGGGCCGATGATCGCCGTCACCTGGCCCTCGAGGAAGTCCAGACTCACGTCGCGGACGGCGCGCGTCGGGCCAAAGAAGGCGTCCAGCGCGCGCACGGAGACGAGCGCGGTGGGCGCGGGGGCCGCCACCGCGGTCGCCGCGGCGTCCGTGGCGCGCACCTGCGGCTCAGTCGTGGCCATGGCCGAACCGGGAGCGGGTGACAAAGCGGGCAATGAGGCTGATGACAAGGACGAGGGCGAGGAGGACGAGCGCGCCGGCCCAGGCCAGCGAGTGCCACTCCTCGTACGGACTGATGGCATACGAGAAGATCTGCAGGGGGAGCGCGCTGATCGGCTGCGTGAGCGACGTGGACCAGAACTGGTTGCCGAACGCCGTGAAGAGCAGGGGGGCCGTCTCGCCGGCGATGCGCGCCACGGCGACGAGCGCGCCGGTGACGATGCCGGGGAGCGCCGTGCGCAGCACCACCGTGAGCGACGTGCGCCAGCGCGGGTACCCCAGCGCGAGGGCCGCCTCGCGCAGCGAGTTGGGGACCAGGCGGATCATCTCCTCGGTGGCGCGCGCAACGAGCGGGATCATCATCACGGCCAGGGCAATGCCGCCGGCAAGCGCCGAGAAGTGCTTGACCGGGCGGACCAGGAACTGCCAGGCGAAGATGCCGACGACGATGGAGGGGAGGCCGTTCAGCACATCGGAGAGGAAGCGGACAACCGAGGCGAGGCGCCCCCCGCGGTGCTCCGCGAGGTACATGCCGGCGCCGATTCCCACGGGCAGGCCGATGGCCGACGCGATGGCGATGAGCATCATCGTGCCGGCGAGCGCATTCGCCATGCCGCCGCCCGACTCGCCGACGGGCTTGGGCATCGCCGTGAAGAACGCCCAGTTGAGCGAGCTCGCCCCCTGCTTGAGCAGCAGGCCGAGGATGAGGACTAGCGGCAGCGTCGCCAGGAGCGCCGCCAGCACCGTGAGGGCGATCATCGCGGCGCTGCGTGCGCGCCTTGCGCGAATGGACCGCCGGGGTGCGCGGCTGGTCATGCCTGCCCCCGCCGTTCGACGCGCCACACCAGCCAGCGCGCGATGATGTTCACCACGAGCGTGATGGCGAGGAGCACCGCACCGACCGCCATCAGCGCCGACAGGTGCATGTCATTGGTGGCCTCGGAGAACTCGTTGGCGATCACCGACGCCATCGTGTAGCCGGGGGCGAAGAGCGAGGACGAGATCTCGTGGCGGTTGCCGATGACCATCGTCACCGCCATCGTCTCGCCCAGCGCACGCCCGAGGCCGAGGATGACGCCGCCCATCACGCCCGAGCTCGCGTAGGGGAGGACGGCGCCCCAGATCATCTCCCAGCGCGTGGCCCCCAGCGCCAGCGCCGCCTCGCGCTGCGAGCGGGGGACGGCCATGAGCACTTCGCGCGTCACCGAGCTGATGTACGGCAGCACCATGATCGCGAGGATGAGCCCGGCGGCGAGCATCGAGGGGCCGTAGGCCGGTCCCGAGAAGAGCGGGGTGTCGCCGAGGTGCAGCCGGTCGGCGAGGAAGGGCATCACGTGCTCGCGCAGGAACGGCACGAGTACGAAGATGCCCCACAGGCCGTAGACCACGCTGGGAATCGCGGCCAGCAGGTCGACGAGGAAGGCGACGGGCTGGCGCAGCCAGGGCGGGGCGAACTCGGAGAGGAAGATCGCGACGCCAATGGCCAGCGGTGTGGCGATGAGCAGCGCGAGCAGCGACGACACGAGGGTGCCGTAGATCGCCGGCGCCGCGCCGAATACGCCGTTCACCGCGTCCCATTCGCTCGAGGTGAGAAAGCCGAGGTGGAACGCCTTCAACGCCGGCCATGCCGCCACCACCACTTCGATGGCCAGCAGGACAAGCAGGAGCGGAATGCTCAGCGCGAACGCGGTCGTCGTGAACCGGTAGATGCGGTCGCCGACCGAGGCGCCATGGAGCTGCGTGGATGCCAAGGGATTCCGAAAAGAAGGAGAGGGCAGCGGATGCCTCCGCCGCCCTCCCTAATCTTGGTCGTTTCGAGTCACCGTGTCGTGCCGGCCGTGTAACGGAATTGTCACGGTCGACGGACGGCCCGGAGCGAGGTGCCCGGAGCTTGCTAGTAGTTCGCTACGAACCGGAGCTGGAACATCTTGGACGGGGCGATCGTGGCGGCGGGAACGGTGCCCAGCGTCTCCTGATAGTCGAGCGCCACCTGCGCGCGCTTGTTCGGGACCAGGTCGAGGATGAGCGAACCCTCGAACAGGTGGTTCGACTGCGACAGGTCGGTGTTGGGGGTGACTGCGTCGTAACGCAGGAGGACGCTGAGCGGCGACTTCGACTTGCTGTCGAGCAACTGCATGGGCCGGAAGACGGCGAGGCCGGAAATCAGGCGGCCCGTGACGTCGGCAACCGACCGCGGCGAGGCCGTGGTGTTGGCGCCGCTCTCCACGCCATCAAGGCGCTGCGAGTACCCCGCGGCCAGCACGAGGCGCGGGTCCTTGATGCCGGCCCAGACGCCGAAGCGGTTCTTCGTCAGGCCCTCGCCCACGGCGCCCACCTGACCGGCGCCGCCCTGCACGAACTTGCTGGCTCCCTGGTTCACGTCGATCCAGGGCGAGACGGTCAGTGTCGTGAGCAGGCCGTGCGTGCCGGCCGCGAGGGGGGTCAGCGTCAGGCGCGCCGCGTAGCTCTTGAAGCGATCGCTCTCCGGATTGGCGTAGCCGTTGCCGTTGGTCACCACGGCATACAGTTCGCCCTTCTTCTTCGGGAAGTTCAGCTGTGTTGCGAGTCCCACGTCGGCGGACGAGAAGTAGCCGAACCGCTCCGTCGACGCCGTGCCCATCCAGCGCGGCCAGAACGTCTCGTGATGCTCGATGGTCACCGTTTGCAGCGCGCCCGCGCGCACGAGGCTGCTCCAGCCGGTCTTGCTGGCTGGCCGGTCGTACTGCAGATAGGCGTACTTGATGCGAAAGACGTAGCCGACGCCGCTCTGCTGCGGCGAGATGTCGGGCGTCACCCGAATGGAAAGGCGGTCGGCCACCGGCATCCGGAAGTTCAGGTAGGCGCGCTCGAGGTCGAATCGGTTGGCGCCCTTGGCCTCTGGATTGGTACGGACGCTGAAGGCGCCGAACATGATGCCGGAGAAGTCGAGTTTGGAGGCCGGGGCGGACTGTGCCGCCAGTGCCGACGGCAGGGCAATGGCGGCGAGCAGGACGGCACGATGCAAGATGGACATGGAGGGTGTTGGGGTATGGTCGGTGGGATGGCTGGGGGCCACGACCGCAGCGAGTCGGCGGACGGGGCGCCCAACCCGGCTCGCTGCGTCTATCGGGTGCCCGCCAAGGCGGCGGCGCGCTGCTCAAGCTGCTTCACGACACTGCCCGGAAGCGGCGCATAGTCCAGCGTCGCCGCCGCCTTCTGCCCGTCGGTCCAGGCGTACTTCAGGAAATCGGCGAGCTTCTTGGCCTTCGTGGCATTCGGCATCTTCTCGTAGACGAGCACCCAGGTGAACGAGGCGACGGGATAGGCCTTCTTCCCGGGCGCATTCACGATGGACACACGGTAGTCGGTGTTCTTGCCGAGCTTCTTGGCGGCGGACGCCGCCGCCTCGGTGATCGCATCGATCGTGGGGGCGACGTACGCACCGGATGCGTTCTGCAGCTCCGCGTAGGAGAGCTTGTTCTGCCGGGCGTAGGCGAGCTCGACGTACCCGATCGAGCCGGCAATCTGGCGCACCTGACCGGCCACGCCCTCGTTCCCCTTGCCGCCGAGGCCCACCGGCCAGCGGACTTCCTTCCCCTTGCCGGGGCCGGCCGCCCACGACGGGCTGACTGCGGCCAGGTAGTCCGTGAAGATGTAGGTCGTGCCGCTGCCATCGGAGCGGTGGACGACCAGGATGTCCTTGGCCGGCAACGGCACGCCGGCGTTCAGCGCGGCGATGCGGGGGTCATTCCACTTGGTGATCTTGCCGAGGAAAATGTCGCCCAGCACGATGCCCGAGAGCTTCAGTGACTTCGGCACGCCGGGGAGGTTGTACGTCACGACCACGGCGCCGAGGACCATCGGGAAGTGCAGAATCTTCCCGCCCTTCGCCTTGCCCAGCTCGTCATCGCTCATCGGCGCGTCCGACGCGCCGAAGTCCACGGTTTGCTCGGACAGCTGGCGGATGCCGCCGCCCGACCCGATGGACTGGTAGTTGATGCGCACGCCGGTCTTGGTGGCGTAGTCGGAGAACCACTTGGAGTAGATGGGATACGGGAAGGTGGCGCCAGCGCCGGTCAGGTCCACCGACTGGGCGCTCGCCATCGCGGCGAGAGCGGGAATGGCGATGAGCGCGGCAAGGGTGCGAATGCGCACGGGCAACTCCGGAGATAGGTCGTCAGGTGATCAGGGCCGCTCGGTGCGGCCATCCGACGAAGGAACGATGCCAGTGCTTGGTGACGCCGCCATCTCGGGCGTGTAACGGTCGTGCCACGAATCCGGGCCGTCCACCCGGCATCCCATCAGCTGATCGAGGCCAGCCGGTCCGGAAACCAGGCACGGACCGTCGTGCCCGCCCCCAGCGCGCTCTCGGCGTGCAGGCGCCCGCCGTGCGCGTCCACCAGGTGCTTCACGATGGACAGGCCGAGCCCGGTGCCGCCCTCCTCGCGCGACCGCGCCGGGTCCACGCGATAGAAGCGCTCGAAGATCCGCGGCAGGTGCTCGGACGCGATGCCGCAGCCGGTGTCGCTGACGCTCACCGCGACGCCGTCGCCTTCGCGCACCGTGCGGAGCGTGACCGATCCCGTCGTCGTGTGGCGCAGGGCGTTCTCCACCAAATTGCCGATCACCTGCCGCAGCGCAGTTGGGTCGACGAAGACGGCCTGCGCATCGCTTGCCATCTCCACATCGAGGCGGATCCCCTTCCGGTCGGCCGTCGCGCGCGCCGCACTGACGTCGTCGCCGACCACGGCGGCAATCTCCACCGTCTGCGGCTCCGGCACCCATCCGCCGGACTCGATGCGCGAGAGGTCGAGCAGGTCGTCCACCAGCCGCTGCATGCGCCGCGTATGCGTGGCGATGCTCTGCGCAAACTGGCGGCGCGTCTCCACGGGGGGATCATCGTCGGCCAGCGTCTCGGCGAATCCCCGCACCACGGTGAGCGGCGTCTTGAGTTCGTGCGATACGTTGGCCACGAAATCACGGCGCACGGTTTCGAGGCGGCGCAGCCGGGTCAAGTCGAGCAGGGCGAGCACGGCGCCGCCGTGATCGAGCGGGCGCGCCGTCACGTTCACGATGCGACCGTGCAGCGTCACTTCAATGTCGAGCACGGTCTCGCCGACCATCGCTGCGGCGATGGCGTCGCGAAACGCGCGATCGCGCGGCAGCTGCTCGGCGCCAAACGGGAGCGGGGCACGGATCCCGAGCAGGGATCGCGCCGTTTCATTGACGCGCACGACCTGCTGGCGCGTGTCGAGCGCAAGGACACCCTCGTTCAGGGACTCGGCGAGTTCGCGGACCAGCGTTTCCTCGGCGCGCAGCGCGTCCACGCGCGCGCTCAGCTGCTCGGCCAGTCGGCTGACCGCGATCGCGAGGTCGCCGACCTCGCCAGGGGCGGCGCGCGCCGGGCGCTGGCTGAAGTCGCCAGCGGCGAGCGCGCGGGCCACGGCGCTCAGTTCGACCACCGGCTGCGACACGCTGCGGGCGAACCACCACGACAGTACCACCGCGACAAGCAGGGCAAGCAGGCCCGCGTACGCCACATCACGCCGCGCATCGCTCACGATCGCGTCGAGCGAGGTCGTCGCCAGCGCCACGCGCGCCACGCCGAGCGGGGCGCGCACGGCGACGTAAAGCTCCTCGTTGCCCGCGGAGGCGCTGCGGCGGCGTGACGAGCCAACGCCCGTCTCGCGCGCCGCGGCAACTTCTGGGCGCGTGGCGTGATTCTCGAGCTGGCTCAGCTCCGGCTCGTCGAACTCGGAGTCGCCGACAACCCGTCCCGTCGCATCCACGAGCGTGACCCGGTGGTCCGACTCGCGGCCCAGGCGGTCCGCCAGCGCGTCGGCGTCGACGCCGGAGGACCACTGGCCAGCCACGAGGCGGGCCTCGGTCGTCAGCCGCGACGTCGTCTCGGCCGTCAGGCGGGTGGCGAGCTGCCGGTTGACGGCGACCGTCATGAGGAGCACGAGCGCGCCGACCACGCCGAGCGCGCCGAGCAGGAGCCGGTGGGCGAGCCTCATGTGTCGCGGGGGGGGTGGAGGCGGTAGCCGAAGCCGCGCACCGTCTCGATGAGGTCGCCCGCCGATTCCAGCTTGGCGCGCAGACGCTGCACGTGCATGTCCACCGTGCGCGTCTGGATGTCGGGGGCGGCTTCCCACACGTGCTCGAGCAGTTGTGCGCGCCCCTGCACACGGCCTCGCCGTTCCGCGAGCAGGAGCAGCAGCTTGAACTCCGTGGGCGTGAGCTCGACCTCGCGGCCGCGCACGGTCACCGTGTGCGCGGCGCGGTCGATGGCCAGCGCCCCGATGGTCAGCAGGTCGCCGGCAGCCGAGGCCGCCGCGCTCCGCCGCAGGATCGCGCGCACGCGGAGCACGAGCTCCTGCGGGCTGAACGGCTTGGTCAGGTAGTCGTCCGCGCCCAGCGAGAGGCCCTTGATGCGGTCCGGCTCCTCCTTGCGCGCCGTGAGCATCAGCACGGCGATGCCCGCCGTGGCGGCGTCGGCGCGCAGCTGCTCGAGCACGTCGAATCCGGAGAGGCCGGGGAGCATCAGGTCGAGCACGATCAATGCCGGCCGCTCGCGGCGCGCCGTCTCCAGCGCGTCGGTGCCGCTCGACGCCGACGAGACGCGGTAGCCTTCCTTGGCCAGGTGGTACACGACCAGCGCAACGATGTCGGCTTCGTCGTCCACCACGAGGATGCGCTCGCGCGGCGTGGCCTCGCTCACGTCTGCTGTCCCTGCAGCCGCCGGAGGATGGTGGCGATGATCAGGTCGATCGCCACGAGATTGTGGCCGCCGCGCGGAATGACGAGGTCGGCGTAGCGCTTGCTCGGCTCGACGTACTGCAGGTGCATCGGCTGCACGGTGGTGAGGTACTGGTTGAGGATCTCGTCGAGCGGGCGCCCGCGCACTTTCGTGTCGCGCCGGATGCGGCGGATCAACCGCTCATCCGCGTCGGTGTCCACGAAGACCTTCACGTCGCAGCGCGCGCGCACCCGCTCATCCACGAAGAGCAGGATGCCGTCGATGACGATGACGTCGGCCGGTGCGATCGGCTTGCTCTCCTCCGCGCGGAGGTGGCGTACGAAGTCATAGATGGGCTTCTCGATCGGCACGCGCGCCCCGAGCTGGTCGAGGTGCGTCACGAGCAGGTCGAGGTCGAACGCGTCGGGGTGGTCCCAGTTGACCTTGCGCCGCTCATCGAGCGTCAAGTGCTCGAAGTTGCGGTAGTAGGCGTCCATGTCGAGGAACGCCACGGACGCCGGCATGGCCTCCGCGATCCGTCTCGCCACGGTGGACTTGCCCGAACCGGTGCCGCCTGCGATGCCGATGATGAGAGGCTTCATGAAGAGAAGAGTCCGAATACAGGATGTCCGGGCGGACGCGCCACTGACAGGGGAGCCGGTGTCACGGAATTGTATCGGTGCGGCGCGCGATGGGCCAACGCGGATCGCCTCCCCCCACGGCTTCGTCCCCGTCGATGGCTCCCCCCTGGGCACCCGACCCTTTAGTTTTGGTCCATGTTGCCATTGAGCCGCGCGGCGCTCCTCGCGAGCGCCGTCATCGTCTTCGCCCCGCCGGCCGCCTGCGCCCAGGGAATCCCCGTGGACCTCGTCGTTGCGGCGACGACCGACGTGCACGGGCGCCTGCGCGCCTGGGACTACTTTGCCGACACCGCCGAATCGACCCGTGGACTCTCCCGGCTGGCCACGGCGGTGGACTCGCTGCGCCGGGTGCATCCCGGGCGCGTGATCCTGCTCGACGGCGGCGACCTGCTGCAGGGCAACCCGATGACCTACGTGGCATCGCGCATGCCGTCTATGCCGCATCCCGTGATGGCGGCGATGAACGCGATGCGATACGACGCGGCCGCCGTCGGCAACCACGAGTTCAACTACGGCGTGCCGTTCCTGGAGCAGGCCGTGGCGCAGGCGCGCTTCCCGTTCCTCGCGGCCAACGCGCGCCGGATCGACGGTTCCCGCGCCTTCCCCGCGTTCGTGATGATCGAACGCGCCGGCGTGAAGGTCGGGATCGTCGGCGCGACGAATCCCGGCGCCAACATCTGGGACCGGGGCCACCTGCGGGGCCGGATGACGGTGACCGACATCGCGCCGGCCGTGCGCATCGCGGTGGACTCCGTGCGCGCAGCCGGCGCCGAGCTGGTCGTGGCGGTCCTGCACTCCGGCATCGGCGGCCCGCCGAGTTTCGACACGACGGGTGTGGGGAATGAGAACGTCGCCGGCGATGTGGCGCGCCAGGTGCCCGGCATCGACCTCATCGTGGTTGGGCACTCGCATCGCGAGGTGGCCGACACGACGATCAATGGCGTGCTGATCATGCAGCCGCGACAGTGGGCGGGCAGTCTCGCCGTCGCGACCGTCCGCCTGCAGAACCGCGGCGCGTCGTGGAACGTCATCGAGAAGCGCGGCCAGCTCGTGCGCGCCCGCGGCTTCGACGAGTCGCCCGCCGTGGTGCAGGCGGTCGCGGCGCAGCACGATGCGGCGCGGGCGGCCACCAACCGCGCCATCGGCTCCACGGGCGCGGCCTGGCGCGCCGATTCGGCGCGCACGCACGACACACCGCTCGTGGACTTCGTGCTCGACGTCGAGCGGCGGGTCTTCGGCGCCGACCTGTCGTCCACCGCGGCCTTCGACCTCGGGGCCTCGCTCGGCCCGCAGAAGATCACGGTGGCGCAGCTGGCGCGGCTCTATCCCTACGAGAACACGCTGCAGCTGGTGAAGATCAGCGGGGCGACGCTGCGCGCCTACCTCGAGCAGAGCGCGCGCTACTTCGTGGTGCACGCCGGCGCCGAGCCGACGGTCACCACCGATCCCGACATTCCCGGCTACAACTTCGACATCGTCGGCGGTGCGGAGTATGTGATCGACCTGTCGCGTCCGATGGGCGAGCGCATCACCAGCCTGCACGTGCGCGGCCGCGCCGTCGCGCCGACGGATTCGTTCACGCTGGCCGTGAACAACTACCGGGCGGGCGGGGGCGGCGGCTACGGCATGCTGCGCGGCGCGCCGGTGCTGCGCGACACGCAGGTGGAGATTCGCGACCTCCTCATCGCCGAGATCGAACGGCGCGGCGCGCTCAAGGCGGCCGAGTTCACGGACCGCCACTGGCGCATCGAGCCGGCGGCGTATGCGGCGGCGGCGTATCGCGCGCTGCATCAGCCGCGTGTCGCGGTGGCGCGGCCGGCTCCGGCCGCGACGCCGCCATCGCCCGCACGAGGTCCGGGGGCGACGCGCCCGACCACGCTGCGCGTGATCAGCATCAATGACTTCCACGGCGCGCTCGAGCCGCGTCCCGAGGGCACCCTCGGGAACCGCGGCGGCGCCGCTCACGTGGCGCAGGCCATCCGCAGCGCGCAGAAGGAATGCGGCGACCGCTGCGTCACCGTGCTCGTTGACGGCGGCGACATGTTCCAGGGCACGGCGGCCTCCAACCTCGCCTTCGGCCGGCCGGTGGCGCAGTTCCACAACGCGCTGGGCTTCGCCGCCGGCGCGCTCGGCAATCACGAGTTCGACTGGGGACAGGATTCGCTGCGCGCGCGCCTGAAGGAGCTGCGCCATGCCGTGCTCGGCGCCAACGTCACGTATGCCGATGGGCGTCCGGTGCCGTGGATCCGCGCCGATACCATCGTCGTGCGAGGCGGCGTCCGCATCGGCATCGTTGGCGTTGCGTCGGTGCTCACGCCCCGCACGACCAAGGCGTCCAACGTGGCCGACCTGCGCTTCGCTCCAGCCGCGCCGGTCATCGACGAGCGGGTCCGTTCGCTCCGCACGCGCGGTGCGACGGTCGTGATCGTGGCCGCGCACGACGGCGCGTTCTGCAGCGGGCGCGGCGACGCGCAGACCTGCAGCGGCGAGGTGCTCGAGATCGCGCAGGGCATCACCGAAAAGGTGGACGCGATCGTCAGCGGGCACACGCACTCGATGCTGAACACCGAAGTCCGCGGCGTGCCGGTGGTGCAGGCGCGCTCCAGCGGCCGCGCCATCGCCATCGTGGACCTCCCGCTCGGCCCCGACGGCGCCGTGGCCGGGCGCGCCACGGCGTGGGTGCGCGACGTGAAGAGCGACAGCATTCCCGCCGACGCCGAGATTGCCGCGCTCGTGCGCGATGCCACCTCGGGCATTGCCGGCCGCGTGAACCAGCGGGTGGGCGAGCTGCGCGCGCCGCTGCTGCGCCGGGGCGAGGAGTATGCGCTTGGCCACCTCATCGCCGACGCACAGCGGGCGGCCGGTCAGGCGGACTTTGCCGTGATGAACAACGGCGGCATTCGCGCCGATGTGCAGCCCGGCGTCGTGACGTACGGCGCCTTGTTTGAGGTCCAGCCGTTCGGCAACGTGCTCTATCGCGTGACCGTGCGCGGCGACGCCCTTCGCGCCTACTTTGAACGAATGTACGACGGCCGTCGTGCGCCGCGTGTGCACGTGAGCGGCATCACCCTCACGTGGGACAACGCCAAGCCCGCGGGCCAGCGCCTGGTGGGCGCGCGCCTGCCGAATGGCGACGCCCTCGACGACGCGCGCGAGTACCGCATGGTGCTCAGCGACTTCATGCTGACGGGCGGCGACGGGCTCGGCCTCGGCGACGCGGCGCGCGTCGTGGAGCCGCTCAACATCCAGGATCTCGACGCCCTCATCGCCCATGTGCGCGGCCTGCCCGGCGGGGTGATCACCGCCGACGAGACGCCGCGCCTCATCTATCCCCGCCCATGACCGAGCTTGTCACCGTCTTCGTGAACGCACGCGCCGTGAGGGTGGCGCCGGACGCCACCGTGCTCGACGCGGTGCGCGCCTTCGATGCCGGCGAGGGCGACGCGTTCGCCGCCGGTACGCGCGGTGTGACCGACAGTCGCGGCCTTCCGGTGGTGCCGATGGCTCCCGTGCATGGAGGCGCGATCTTCCGCCTCGTGTCGGCGCGCGCCGTCCGCGTAGCGGGCGCCGAGTGACGGTCGCCACGTCTGACCTGCTGCGCCGTCTCCCGAAGACGGAGCTGCACTGCCATCTCGACGGATGCGTGCGCCCGGCGACGCTGCTCGAGCTGGCCGCCGAGTACGACAAGCCGATGCCGGCCGACGACGCGGAGGCGCTGGCCGGCTACATGCTGGTGGATGACGCGGAGAGCCTCGAGGACTACCTCGAGCGCTTCTCCGTGACGCTGTCCGTCATGCAGACCAGCGAGGCGCTGGAGCGCATCACGTACGAACTGGCGGAGGATGCGGCGCGCGAAGGAGTGCGCTACCTCGAGACGCGCTATGCGCCGGTGCTCAACGTGCGCGGCGGGCTTTCGCTCGAGGAGGCCGTCGAGGCGCCGCTGCGCGGGCTCGCGCGGGCCCATCAGGAGTACGGCATCGTCGGCCGCGTCATCGTCTGCGCCATCCGCAACATGGCCCCCGAGGTGTCGCTCGAGCTGGCCAAGCTGGCGGTGGCGTTCCGGAGCCGCGGTGTCGTGGGCTTCGACCTTGCGGGCGGCGAAGCGGGCAACCCGGCGAGCCGCCACAAGGACGCCTTCGACTACGCCCGTGAACACGACTTGCCGTGCACCTGCCACGCCGGCGAGGGCGACGGGCCCGAATCGGTGCGCGACGCCGTGCACCGCTGCTGCGCGTGCCGCATCGGCCACGGCACGCGCCTCATCGAGGACGAGTCGCTTACGCAGTACGTGGCCGACCGGCAGATCACCATCGAATGCTGCCTGACGAGCAACGTACAGACGCGGGCGACGTCGTCGCTGGACGCGCATCCGCTGCGCGCCTACTACGACCGCGGCCTCAACGTCGTGCTCAGCACCGACAACCGGCTGATGAGCGGCGTCACGCTCGTTGACGAGTACCAGAAGGCGGCGCAGCACCTCGGCTTCAGCTTCGAGGAGCTGGCCAGGGTGGCGCGCAACGGCTTCACCAGCGCCTTCCTGCACGAGCACGAGCGCCGCGCCCTGCTGGCGTCGGTGGACCAGGACATGGCGACGCTGATGGCGGAGGTGCGCAAGTGACCGGCGAGCCCACGCGGACGCACGGGGCTGCCGACGCCCGCGCCGCCGCTGACGTCGTACGCGCGCGGCTCGGCATCGAATCGCCGGCCTGCGCCATCATCCTCGGCTCCGGTCTCGGCGAGCTTGCCGATCGCATTGAGAACGCGCGCCACCTCTCGTACGCCGAGATCCCCGGCTTTCACGCGACGCACGTCGTGGGGCACAAGGGGCAGCTGATCGCCGGCACGCTGGGCGGCCGCGAGGTCATCGCGCTCGCCGGGCGCTTTCACATGTATGAAGGACACGCGCCGTGGGTGAGCGCTTTTCCGGTGCGCGTCGTGCACGCGCTCGGCGCGCGCACGCTCTTCGTGTCCAACGCTGCGGGGGGCATTCGCCGCACGTTCAGCGCCGGCGACCTGATGGTGATTGAAGACCACATCAACCTGCAGTTCGTGAACCCGCTGTCCGGGCCGGTGGAACCCACGGACGAGCGGTTCCCGGACATGAGCGCGCCGTATTCGGCGCGGCTCAAGGTGCTCCTGCGCGACGCGGCGCAGCGGCTGGGCATCGCGTTGCAGTCCGGTGTCTACGTCGGCCTGCTCGGGCCGACGTACGAGACGCTCGCCGAGGTGCGGATGCTCGAGAAGATCGGCGCCGACGCCACCGGCATGAGCACCGTCGGCGAGGTGATCCTCGCCAACGCACTGGGCCTTGAAGTGGTGGGCGTGTCGCTCATCTCGAACCCGGCCGCGGGGCTCACCTCCGAGAAACTGAGCCACGCCGACGTGATGCGCGCGGCGGAAGCGGCGGGCGAAAAGTTCTGTGACCTGGTGGCGGAGTTTGTGCGGGCGTTGTAGCAGATGGGAGATGGGAGATGGGAGATGAGCGATGGGAGATGGGCGATGGGAGATGGAGAGGGCGTTGCTTTCATCTGCCATCGCCCATCTCGCATCCGTCACTTCGCCGCCGGAGGCGCCGGCAGCGCCAGCAGTCGCTCCTTGAACGCCTGGAATTCCGGCGTGTCGCGCTTGAGTCCCTTCAGCTGCGCAGGCGGATACGCCGCGATCTGCCGCTTGGTCTCGGTGACGCGCGACTCCTCCATCGGGTGCGACGCGAAGAAGCGGTCCACGTCGGTGGGCGTCGTCTTCCGCTCCTTCTGCAGGATCTCGAACATCTCGGGGATGCCGTTGGGGTCTATCCCCGCCTTCACCACGTACTGGACGCCCACTTCGTCCGCCTCGGCTTCGTCGGTGCGGCTGAACTTGGCGAACGCCGCGCTGGCCCCGATTTGCAGGGCGGCCTGCGACAGGCCCGAGTTGCACGCGGCGGTCAGCGTGCACAGCAGGGTGGCGCCAATGTTGGTGCCCTGCGCCTTCTGCATCTGCTTCACGCTGTGCCGGCGCGTTACGTGGCCGATCTCGTGGCCGAGGACGCCGGCCACCTGTGCCATGGTGGTGGAGCGCTCGATGAGCCCCCGATTGACGTAGATGTAGCCGCCCGGCACCGCGAAAGCGTTTACCTCGCGGCTATCGACAACGTGGAAGTGCCAGTCGAGATTTCGGTCATCGGCCACGCGGGCCAGGGAGTCCCCGAGCGCCGTGATGTAACGGCTGATCTCGGCGTCCTTGATCAGCGGGAGTTCCTTGGCGATCTGGGAGGCGTAGTTGGTCCCGATCTCGACTTCCTGCTGCGTTGACACGGCGCAGGCGGAGCCGAGCAGGACCGGGGTGATGAGGGCGGCGCGGGCCGCGCGGGCGAGACGAGTGTGCATGGAGACAAAATAGCGGTGAAATGGCTCACGACAGCAAGGGACTTGAAGCGCCGCAAGGCGCGCGAGCGGAACGGCCTCTTCGTCGCCGAAGGCGTGCGGACGGTCGAGGAACTGGCGCGCTCGCCGCTCGTCGTCGAGGCGGTGCTCCTCGCTGAACGCGCCGCCCCTGATGAACGCGCGGGTGCCGCGGCGCGTGCCCTTGCTGCGCGCGGCGTCCCAGTCCTCGAGGTCACGGATGCGGAGTTCGATTCGGCGGCCGACACGGAGCACCCGCAGGGGTTGCTCGCCATTGCCCGCCAGCCGAAGCAGGCGCTGGGCGCGCTGTCGCTGGGCGTCCAGGCGCGCCTGCTGGTGCTCGACGCCATCCAGGACCCGGGCAACGTTGGCGTGCTGATCCGGACGGCGGCGGCGCTGGGCGCCAGCGCGGTGGTCGCGCTCCCCGGCACCGTGGACGTCTGGAACGCCAAGGTCGTGCGCAGCGCGGCTGGCACGCACTTCCGGTTCCCGGCCGTCGAGGCGACACTCCCCGCGCTACAGGAGTACCTCGCGCACCACGGCGTGGCGCTTTGGGGGACGGATGCCGCGGGGACCCCAGTCGACGCCGTACAGGCCCCCGATCGACTGGCCATTGCCGTCGGGAACGAAGGGGCCGGGATGTCGGACGCGTTGCGCGCGCGGTGCTCGACCGTCGTCTCGTTGCCGATGTCGCCGGACGTGGAGTCGTTCAACGTCGCGGTGGCCGCCGGCATCACCCTCTTCGCACTTCGCCCGTGAGCCATAGCACCCCTGCACCCCGCACCCCGCACCGCCCGTGAGCATCCCCGCGGACTTCGTGCCGTATGCACCGGTCTTCGGCGCCTTTGGCGCCGTGATTGGCTCGTTCCTCAACGTCTGCATCGCGCGGTGGCCCAAGGACGAGTCGGTGGTGCGCCCGCGCTCGCGCTGCCCCGGGTGCGGCGGCGCCATCGCCTGGTATGACAACATTCCGGTGATCAGCTGGCTGCTGCTGCGGGCAAAGTGCCGCACCTGTGGCGAGCCGATCAGCGCTCAGTACCCGCTCGTCGAGGCGGCGACCGCCGTGCTGTGGCTCGGCGCGCTGTGGCTGCTCGGCCCTTCGGTCGTGGCGGTGCGGCTGGCGCTCGTGGCCACGCTTTTGCTGGGCGTGGCAGTCACCGACGCGCAGAGCTACCTGATCCCCGATGGCTTCACGGTGACGGGCCTCGCCCTCGCGGCCGCCGGCACGGTCCTCGGCGCGTTCCTTGGCGAGCAGCTTCCGTTCGCGGGCCCGTGGGACGCGGTGCTGGGCGCGTGTGTCGGCGCCGGCGCCATCACCATCGTCGGCTGGCTTGGCGAGGTGGCACTCAAGAAAGAGGCGATGGGTTATGGCGACGCCACGCTGATGGCCTTCGTTGGCGCCACCCTCGGCCCCGTGCGCGCCCTGCTCTGCATCTTCGTCGGTGCGGCGCTGGCCGCGGCGACCTTCCTGCTCGTCGTCTATCCCGTGGGCTGGTGGCGGGCGCGACGTGCGGGCGTGGAATTCGAGGCGCCGCTCGTGCCATTCGGCGTCTTCCTTGCGCCTGCGGCGCTCCTCACGTTGCTTTTCGGAAATGCCCTGCTCAACTGGTATGTGGGGCGGATGTTCGGCTGAGCCGCAGCCTGCGGCGGCGCCAACTTTGCGAGGTTTCATGCATTCCCTATCCCGCCGCGCGTCCCTGCTGTGCACTGCGGCGCTTGCCGTCCTGCCGGCCTGCGGCGACAGCCAGGCCAACAAGTACCCGGGCCCCTATGGCGACCTCGTCGGCAAGTACGTGCCGCAAGTCGAGAAGGCCACCGGGCTCACGTTCAAGACGCCGCCCAAGGTGGAACAGCGTTCCACCGAGGAGGTGCGCGCCTTCCTCGAAAAGGAATTCAATGAGAAGCTGCCGGCCCTCGAGCTCGAGGGGGCGTCGCGGGCGTACAAGCTGCTCGGCTTCCTCCCCGATACCATGGACCTCCGCCGATTCATGCTCCGCCTGCTCGGCGAACAGGTCATTGGTTACTACGATCCGGCCACGAAAGTCCTGTATGTGGTGAGCGACACCTCCGCCGGCCGCTCGTCACTGGTGGAGGTGACCATCGCGCACGAGCTGGTGCACGCCCTGCAGGACCAGTATGTCCCGCTGGACTCGATCCAGAAGCAGCGTGACGACAACGACCGGCTGACGGCGGCACAGGCGGTCATGGAGGGCCAGGCCACCTACGAGCAGATGTCCTCGATGCTCGGCGGCGACCTGGGTGCACGCATGCCCGGCGGATGGGACCGGGTGCGCGCGATGATTCGGGAGAACCAGACGGCGATGCCGGTCTTTGCCAGCGCGCCGATGCTGTTGCAGGAGTCGCTCCTCTTTCCGTACCTGAGCGGGGCGGAGTTCATGCACCGGTTCAAGGATGCCAAGACGGGACGGCCGCCCTGGCAG
Source organism: Gemmatimonadota bacterium (assembly GCA_016218305.1). Taxonomy (GTDB): domain Bacteria; phylum Gemmatimonadota; class Gemmatimonadetes; order Gemmatimonadales; family Gemmatimonadaceae; genus PNKL01. Next base: position 31,794 of record JACREJ010000039.1, read on the forward strand.
CCGCTGCCGGCGAGCACCGAGCAGGTGATGCACTTCGACAAGTACCTGGCCGGCGAGCAGCCGGTACGGGTTGAGCTGCCGCCGCTGCTCGCGGGCAGCAAGGTGTACGAGAACGACCTTGGTGAGTTCGAGACGCGCCTGTTCCTGTTTCAGGCGCTGCAGGACCTGGGCACGTCGGCACGATCGGCCGAGGGGTGGGGCGGGGATCGATATGTCGTCGTTGACCTCCCCGGCGGGGCGGGCATTGTGTGGGTGACGGTCTGGGACACGCCCATTGACGCCGGCGAGTTCCGGGAAGCGGCGCAGCGGGCCGCGCAGCGCCGGTTGGGTTCGGCCGGAAGCGGGGTGGCGGATCGGAAGCGGTTCGAAGGGAAGGGACGCGTGGTGGAGATCGTTGCCGCCACGCTGCAGGGCAAGGCAGCGATCATCTGGACGGATGTGCCGGCCGGCAGCGGCACCCGTCTCATCGACGCCGCGAAGGTGCGGCTGACGGAGCGGTAGGGGAGGAACGCCTGATGCGACGAGAGTCCCTGAGCGATGGAGCGCGCTGCGCGCTGGTGGCGCTGCTGACACTGGCGAGCGCCGGCTGCATCGAATGGAAGCAGACGACCGCGGCGCCGGAGGAGTCGGTGCGGCGCTTCATCTCGCTGGTGCAGACGCTCGACGGGTCGCGCACCGCCAACCTCGTCGCGCGCGCCGCGCCGACGCCTGGAAGCGGCGCCGTGGTCACGGCAGTCCTGCCCAACCAGGTGCTGCGTGGCGGCACGGTGCAGACGACGCTGACGTCCACTTCCCCGTTCAGCCGCGCCGTCTTCAGCGTTCCCGGCAACACCGACCACTGGGAGCTGCAGCTCGCCTCGCCAATCACGAGCGTCACCGTGCTCATGGTGATCGCCGTCGAGATGCCCAAGACGCTCTTCACGCTGCAGATCGCCGGCGGTGGCGCCAGCAACACGGGACCGTACCAGTCGTCCGACCTCGGCGTGATCTTCGTCGGCACGGGGGAGATTCAGACGAACGTCATGTGGGACACGCCGGCGGACGTGGATCTGCACCTGATCGATCCGTCCGGGAAGGAGATCTACTACGCGTCGCGCAATTCGCCGACGGGCGGCCAGCTCGACCTCGACTCCAACGCCGGCTGCGGCACCGATGGACCGCGCGCCGAGAACATCTTCTGGGGCGACGGAATCGTGGTGCCGCGCGGCGAGTACATCCTGCGGGTGGATTACTGGTCGAGCTGCGGCGCGTCGAGCACCAATTACACGGTGACGATCAACCTGCGCGGGCTGCCGCCGAAGATCTTCACGGGCACGCTGACGGGGACCGGATCGGGAGCGGGAGCCGGAGCGGGCAAAACCATAGCAGTATTTACATACTGAAGAGAAACAACAGAGAGACAACAGAAAAACAACAGAAAGACAACAGAGGTGACCGCGTTTGACCGTGGCCACCTCTGTTGTCTCTCTGTTGTCTCTCTGTTGTTTGTCTGTTGTCTCTCTGCTAAGGCAACGCCTTAGCGAGCGCATGCAACCCCAGCCCTGCCAACGCGCCCACCAGCGTCCCGTTGATCCTGATGTATTGCAGGTCCGGCCCCACGGCGAGTTCAAGACGCGCCGCCGCCACTGATGGGTCCCACGCCTGCACGGTGCGCGCGATCAGGGCGCCCACGTGGTCGCGATTCCGCTCGGCGGCGTCGGCCACTGCGTCAATCAGCGTCTCGTCGAGCTCGGCCAGCACCGCCTCATTGGCGAGCAGCGCCGTGCCGGCGGCGGACAGCCCGCGCACGAGCCCGGCGGACGGCGCCTCGCCCTCGGCGCCGTAGCGCAGCGCCGACGCGCGCACCGAATCCCACACGCCATCCACGATCCCCTCCACCACGTCGGCGTTCAGCAGCTGGCTCTTGAGCTGCTCGGCCTTCGCGCTCATGTCCGGCGAGTGCCGCAGCTTCTCCACCAGCGCCCGCAGTTCGTTGTCCACCGTCACCCGCAGCGGGTGCGCCGCGTCGGCCCGGACGTCGGCCAGTGTCTTCTCGGTGGCGCGCAGCAGCTGCTTGTAGATGGCGTTGTCCACCACGCCCGGCACGTACCACGGGCTCTCCTTGTGGATCTGCGCACGGATCGTCTCGCGGTTCTCGGCGAGCGCCGTGAGCACCAGCTGCAGCGCCTGGTCGAGGAACTCGTGATGCCGATCGTCGCTCGTCACCATCTCCAGCACGTCGCCGAGGATCGGGGCAACGAGCGTCTTCTCGACGCGCTCCACGGCAGCCCGCCGGATGAGCGCGCGGAACTCTTCATCGGGGACCGCCTGCACCGTGCGCGCAAACCCGCTCTGCAGCAGCGCCGCGACACGCGCGCTGTTGTCGGGTGTGGAGAGCCACCGGGCCAGGCGCTCTGACGGATGGAGCCGCCGCAGCTCGGCCTCCACGACGTCGCGCGTAAGGAAATGTCGCTGCACGAAATTGCCGAGCACGCGGCCGATGCGGTCGCGCTGCGTCATGATGATCGCGGTGTGCGGAATCGGCAGGCCCAGGGGGCGCCGGAACAGCGCCGTCACCGCAAACCAGTCGGCGAGTCCGCCCACCATCGCCGCCTCGGTGGCCGCGCGCACCCAGTCGAGCCACGGATACACCGGCGTGTAATGACGCGACACCAGGAAGACCACGGCGGCGGCCACCAGCAGGCCCGTGGCCCGCGCCCGCATCTTGTCGAGGCGGGCCTGCCGTGCGGCGTCGTCGGGAGCGGGGAGGAGTTCGGGAGTCATCGGTCGGCGTGCCTCACGACAGGGCCCAGCGCCGCCGCGCCGCACGCACCAGCGGATGGTGCGGCTGGTGCTTCGGCTTGAGCAGCGAGCCGCGGCACGCGCGCGCGCCGCACTCGCACGGAAAGCGCTGCTTGCGCGCCGGCGTGTGCGGTTCGTCGAGCTCGATGGCGTAGTCGTAGCCCAGTTCTTCGCCCGCGCGAATGCGCCGTACGCTCACGATCCACATGTGGTCGCCGGCCGGCATCGGCTCGCAGTTCGGCGCGCACGAGTGGTTGATGAAGCGCGCGTCGTTGCCGCCCACGTTGGCGTCGATCACGCGGTCGTCGTCGAGCTGCAGCAGGTAGGTGTGCTCCGCGTCCTCGTGGCCGTCGGGCGCGGTTGGGTATCGACGCTCGCCCTCGGCGTGCGAGATCAGCTCGCCGGTGTACTCGATGATGCGCGTACCGGCCGCAATGGGCCGTACGGCAAAGACGCCGAGCCCGTGGCGCGCCGACCGGCGCCGGCGATACTGGGAAGGGGACGCGAGCGGCAGCGCAGAGACGCGCGTGCGGGGCGTGCGGCGCGGCATCGGCGGCTCAGCGCGGCTGGTCGGTCGCCGGCCGCTCGGCTGCTGGCCGGACTGGCTGCTGCGGAGCGACGGCGGCCTGTCCGTCGGTGAGCGGCAGGTCATCGGCAGCCGGTGCGTCCGTCGGCAGGGCGCCAGGGGGCAGGACCGCGTTCTGCCGTCCGCCGCCTGCCGTCTGCCGTCCGTCCTCGAACAGCGGCAGGTCGTCGGCAAAGCCGAGCGGCGGGGCGGGGAGCAGCATCCGCTCGATCGCCTCGTCCATGCTCTGCACGAACGTGAACCGCACCTGCGCCCGCACCTCGTCAGGGAGCTCGCGCAGGTCCTTCTCGTTCGCCGCGGGGAGCATCACCTCGCGCAATCCACTGCGGTACGCGGCCAGCACCTTTTCCTTCACGCCTCCGATCTCGAGCACCTTGCCGCGCAGCGTCACCTCGCCGGTGACGCCAATGTCGCGGCGCACCGCGCGGCGGCTCATCACGCTGGCGATCGCCAGCGTCACCGCCACGCCCGCGCTCGGGCCGTCCTTCGGCACCGACCCCGCCGGAAAGTGGATGTGCAGGTCGGTATGCCGCAGTTCGGGATCGCCCAGCCGGAGCGTCCGTGCGCGTGAGCGTACGTACGAACAGGCCGCGTCCACGGATTCACGCATCACGTCGCCGAGTTGCCCGGTGACGAGCAGCCGCCCGCTCCCCGACATCAGCAGCGCCTCGATGGACATCAGCTCGCCGCCCGACGCGGTCCACGCGAGTCCGGTCACCGCCCCCACTTCGGCCGCCTGCTCCGCCTCCTCGGCCGCGTAACGCGGCGGGCCGAGCACCTCTTCGATGCGCGCCTGGTCCACCACCCACGCGCCCAGCTCGCCGTCGGCCTTGCGCCGCGCGCGCTTGCGCATGAGGGCGGAGAGGTTGCGCTCGAAGTTGCGCAGCCCCGCCTCGCGCGAGTAGCGGCTGGCGAGGAAGCCGAGCGCTTCGTCGGTGAACTGCAGGTCCACGTCGGCGATGCCGTTCTCGTCGAGCAGGCGCGGCAGCAGGTAGCGCCAGGCGATCTCGACCTTCTCCTCGATCGTGTAGCCCGCGATGCGGATCACCTCGAGGCGGTCGCGCAGCGCCGGCGGGATGTCGAACAGGTTGTTGGCCGTCGCAATGAAGAGCACCGACGACAGGTCCACGGGCAGGTTCAGGAAGTGGTCGACGAACGACGCGTTCTGCGTCGGGTCGAGCACCTCGAGCATCGCGGCCGACGGATCGCCCACCGGCCCGCCCGAGGTCATCTTGTCGATCTCGTCGATGAGAAAGACCGGGTCGCTCACGCCGACGCGGCGCAGCGCCTGCACGACGAGTCCGGGGAGCGAGCCCACGTACGTGCGGCGATGTCCGCGGATCTCGGCTTCATCGCGCACGCCGCCCACCGAGATGCGGTAGAACTTGCGCCCGATCGCGGCGGCGATGGCCTCGCCGAGCGAGGTCTTGCCCGTGCCCGGCGGCCCCACGAAGCAGAGGATCGGACCCGGCGCATTCCCGCCGCGCAGCTTGTGCACCGCGAGATGCTCGAGGATGCGGTCCTTCGCCTCGCGCAGTCCCCAGTGGCGATGGTCGAGCGCTTCCTCCACGCGACCCAGCGCGATGTCCGATGTGCCGCCGGTGCGTCCCCACGGCAGGGCGAGCACCCACTCCAGGTAGTTGCGCAGCACCTGGTACTCGCTCGATGCGCTTGACAGTCCGCGCAGGCGGGTCACCTCGCGGCGCGCCTCGGTGGCCACGGTGGGCGGCAGCGGCGCCTCCTCGATCTGGCGCAGCAGTTCGGCCGTTTCGTTGTCCTGCGGATCGCCCTCGCCCAGTTCCGCCTGGATCGCGCGCAGCTGCTGGCGCAGGTAGAACTCCCGATGGTGGCGCTCGATGTTGGCGTCGGTCTGCACGCGCACGTCCTCGAGCACCGCCGAGCGCGCGAGTTCCTTCTCCACGCGCGCGAGGACGAAGGCCACGCGGTCGGCGACGTCGAGTCGCTGCAGCACCTCGTCCTTGTCGGCGGCGCGGAACGGCCCGCGCGCGGCGACGAGGTCGGCGGCATAGCCCGGCGCGCCGGCATTGAGCCGGACGAGCGCCGACAACTCGGGCGGCGTCGTCTCGATCATCTCGACCAGGCGGTCGGTGGCATCGGCGAGCTGCACGAGGAGGGCGCGCAGCGACGGCACGTCGGCCGCCGTTTCCGTCACCGGGTCGACGGTGGCGTAGGTGACGGCGTCGCGCCGCGTCACGGCGGCGATGCGCACCCGCGCCGTTCCTTCGAGCGTCACCTGCAGCGTGTCGCCGGCCACCGCCGCGCGCGAGACGACGCGGGCCAGCACGCCGATGCGTCCCACCTGCGCCGCCGCGTCGCCCGCGTGGTCGCGCACCGGCGCGACGGCGACGATGACCTCGAGGTCGCGCTCCGGATGCGCCTTGAGCAGCGCCACGTTTTCCGGCGCCCCCATCTGCACGGCCACGGTGCCGCGGGGGAAGACCGCCGTGGACCGCAGCACGAGCAGCGGCCGGTCAGTGCGGGCGGAATCGGCGGGGAAGGACGGCCCGGGTGCGGTCACGCGTACTAAGGTAGCAATTGCGCAATTCCGCGAAAGCCCATCTACCATCCACCGTCCACCATCTACCATCACTCGCGCGCCCCTCCAGACTATCTTTAGCTCCATGTTCCAGGAACTCTCCGACAAGCTCGAAGCCACCTTCGCCAAGCTCCGCGGCCGCGGCACGCTCAGCGAGGCCGACATCAAGGACGGCCTGCGCGAGGTGCGCCGCGTCCTGCTCGAGGCCGATGTCAACTTCCAGCTGACGCGCGAGTTCCTCGAGCGCGTCGAGAAGGCGGCGGTCGGCGTCTCGCAGATCCGCACCGTCTCGCCGGCGCAGCAGCTCGTGAAGATCGTCTACGACGAACTCACGGCCATGCTGGGCGAGCGCAAGGAAGGGCTCAAGCTCTCGACCGTGCCGCCCACCGTGGTGCTGATGGTCGGCCTGCAGGGCTCGGGCAAGACGACGACGGCCGCCAAGCTGGCGCGCCGGCTCAAGGCCGAGGGGCGGCCGGTGCGCCTCGTCGCGGCCGACGTCTATCGTCCCGCCGCCATCGACCAGCTCGAGTCGCTCGGCAAAGACCTCGACATCCCCGTCTACGCTGATCGGTCGACGACCGACGTCGTGAAGATCGCGCGCGCCGGGCTCGACGCGTCGCGCCGCGAGCGCGACCGCGTGCTGATCATCGACACCGCCGGCCGCCTGCAGATCGACGACGAGATGATGAACGAGCTGCGCCGCCTCAAGGAGGCGGTGCGCCCCGACGAGATCCTCCTCGTCGCCGACGGCATGACGGGCCAGGACGCCGTGAAGATCGCGCAGGGCTTCGACAGCGCCCTTGGCCTCACCGGCGTGATCCTCACCAAGATGGACGGCGACGCGCGCGGCGGTGCGGCGCTCTCCATCTACGGCATCACCAAGAAGCCCATCAAGTACATCGGCGTCGGCGAGAAGAGCGATGCCCTCGAGGAGTTCCATCCCGACCGCATGGCCGGGCGCATCCTCCAGCAGGGCGACGTGCTCACGCTGGTGGAGAAGGCGCAGGGGGCCATCGACGCCGACGAGGCCAAGCGCCTCGACAAGAAGGTGCGGAAGGAGGGGATGGACCTCTCCGACTTCCTCGCCGCGATGAAGCAGATCCAGCGGCTCGGGCCGATGGAGGGGATCCTGAAGCTCCTCCCCGGCGTGAACGCCAAGATGCTCAAGCAGGCGAACACCGACCCCAAGCGCCTCAAGCACCTCGAGGCCATCGTCCTCTCGATGACGGCCGAGGAGCGCAAGAAGCCGGACATCCTGAACGGCTCGCGCCGCGCGCGCATCGCCAAGGGGAGCGGCCGCCCGATCAGCGAGGTCAACAAGCTGCTCGAGCAGTTCCGCGGGATGCAGAAGATGATGAAGTCGATGAAGGGCGGGGGACGGATGCAGTTTCCGGGGATGAGATAGGATCTGATTTCGGATAGGGAGCTCGGATGGGGATTTGCGATTTGGATTGGCGATCGGGATTCGTGATCGGGATTCGTGATCGGGATCCCAATCACCAATCCAGATCGCCAATCCAAATCCCCTAATCCCAATCCGAGCTCATACTCCCCAATCGTCGTTTGGGACTTGAGCCCCCGCCCTGAGCCAGCTATCTTATTAGGCTCGCTGCTCCAGCCGATCCAACCGGATTGGCCCCGGGTGCGGACCGGACATTCCGGCCCCGCGATGAGCCCGCCGGCAGCTCCTTACCGCTTCTCCCGAGTGCATCCGATGGCCGTTTCGATTCGTCTCCGCCGCGCGGGCCGCAAGAAGGCCCCCATGTACCGCATCGTCGTCGCCGACTCGCGCATGCCGCGCGACGGCAAGTTCATCGAAGTCATCGGCCAGTATCAGCCCCGCACGGGCGAGAAGGCGGTGGCGCTGAACACCGAGCGGGCCAACTACTGGCTCGACAACGGCGCCCAGCCGTCCGACACGGTCCGGTCGCTCCTCCGCAAGGCGGGCGTCCTCAAGGCGCGCCACGAAACGCGCCTCGCGGCCAAGCTGAGCGCCGCCGCGGTCCCCGTGACGGAGACCCGCGAGTAACACCGTGACCATCGGCCCCACCGCGGTCGTTGGGCGCGTCCGTCGCGCCCACGGCATCAAGGGCGAACTGGTGGTGGCTCTCGAGACCGACGCGCCGGACGCGATCTTCGCGCCCGGCGCGCGTGTCATCGTGGGGACCCCGGACGGCGACCTCGCCCCTGACGCCAGGACCGGCCGGCTCGTCGAGCTGGTCGTGCACGCCGCGCGCCCGTTCCAGGATGGCCTGCTCGTCTTCTTCACCGGCATCGCCGATCGCACCGAGGCGGAGAAATGGCGCGGCCGCTCACTGCTCGTCCCCGTGAGCGAGCTCGAGCCGCCGGCCGAGGGCGAGTTGTGGGCGCACGAGCTCCCCGGGATGCGCGTCGTGGACCCGCGGGGTGACCTCATCGGCGACGTGCACGGCTACTACGAGCTGCCGCAGGGGCTCGTGCTCGAGATCGAGACGCCGCGCGGCCTGCGTGACGTGCCGTTCAACGACGCCTTCGTGCAGGCCTTCGACCGTGACGCGCGGGTGATCACGCTCGACGCGCCGGGAGGCCTGCTCGAGTGAAGATCAACATCGTCACCATCTTCCCCGAGTTCTTCGCCGGCCCGCTGTCGCTGAGCATTCCCGACAAGGCGCGCGAGGCGGGGAGCGTCGCGTACCATGTCGTGGACCTCCGCGACTACACGCACGACAGGCACCGCACGGTGGACGACTACCCGTACGGCGGCGGCGCCGGCATGGTCATGAAGCCCGGGCCCTTCTTCGAGTGCGTCGAGGCGCTCGGCGCCAAGGCCCCCATCGTGCTGCTGTCGCCGCGCGGCAAGGTCTTCTCGCACGCCGACGCCGAGCGGTTCGCCGCGGGCGAAGAGCTCACGCTGCTCTGCGGCCATTACAAGGACGTGGACCAGCGTGTGGCCGACCATCTCGCCACCGAGGAGATGTCGGTCGGCGACTTCGTGCTCTCGGGCGGCGAGCCGGCCGCACTCTGCATCGTGGATGCCGTGGTGCGCCTGCTCCCCGGCGCGATGAGCGACCACGACAGCGCGCGCGGCGACTCGTTCTACGGGCGGGGCCTGTCGGCGCCGAGCTACACGCGGCCGCCGGAGTTCCGCGGGCACGTGGTGCCGGACGTGCTGCTGTCGGGGCACCATGCGGAGATTGAGAAGTGGAGAAAGGCTGAAGGGGAGCGGTTGACCAGGCTGCGTGAGGAGGGGGATTAGTGCAGGGGTTTGGAAGGAGAGAGGAGTGGAGAGAGGGGGGAGGGGAGAGGTGGCCCTCTCGGCTGGGAGAGGTCGCCTCCCCACCCCTCCCTCATCCCTCCACTCCTCCCCCTACCAAACCCCTGCACCCATCCTCTAACCCCAAGCAATTCCAGCGCTTGACGATAGCCGGGAACTCGGCTAGCTTTCAAGGCTCGACTATCGCACTTACCTCCGCTGGATAGCGCTATGCATCCCTTCATCGAAACGCAGAAAGAGTGGCTCAAGGACGTCCCCCCGTTCCGCGCGGGTGACACGGTGCGCGTGAACGTGCGCGTGAAGGAAGGAGACAAGGAGCGCCTCCAGGCCTTTGAGGGCGTCGTGATCGCGCGCAAGGGTGAGGGCGTCAGCAAGACGTTCACCGTGCGCAAGATCAGCAACGGCGTCGGCGTCGAGCGCATCTTCCCGCTGCACTCGCCCATGCTCGAGAGCGTGAGCGTCGTGCGCCGCGGCCGCGTGCGCCGGGCCAAGCTGTTCTATCTCCGCGAGCTCACGGGCAAGGCGACGCGCATCAAGGAGAAGAAGATCCGCGTGGCGGTGCCGGTTACGGGCTCGGCCGAAGAGGCGTAACGCGGGTGGGGCGCTGGAGCGCGGTCGAGCGCTCGCTGCGCGCCGAAGGCGCCCGGCTCATCGCCGGAGTGGATGAGGTCGGACGGGGCCCGCTCGCGGGTCCCGTTTTTGCTTGCGCGGTGATCATGCCGCCGGCAGCGCGGGCCATCGCCGGGGTCGAGGACTCCAAGAAGCTGAGCGCCACGGAACGCGAGCGGCTGGCCGCGAAGATCCGGGAGAAGGCGCTCTGCGTGGCGCTCGGCGCGGCGAGCGTGCACGAGATTGCCGAGTTGAACATCTACCAGGCGACGGCGCTCGCGATGCGGCGGGCGCTGCGCCGGCTCAGCGAGCGTCCGGACGCGGTGCTGGTGGACGGCAAGCCGATCAAGACGCTGGGCGTGGCGCACCGGGCGTTCGTGGGTGGGGACTCGCGCATCTATTCAATTGCCTGCGCCAGCATCGTCGCGAAGGTCGCGCGGGACCGGTTGATGCACTCGCTCGCCCGGCGGCACCCGGCGTACGGCTGGGAGGCGAATGCGGGATACGGCACGCCCAGGCATATCGCGGCGCTGCGGGAGGCGGGACTCACCCCCCACCATCGGGTGATGTTCTGCCGGGGACTTCTCCAGGGTTGAGGAGGGGTGCAGGGGTTCAGGAGGAGAGAGGAGTGGAGCGCGGGGAGAGGGGGGAGGTGGCCTGCTGGGCATGCCTCCTCCCTCAAACCTCATCGCTCCACTCCTCCCTCCTCCCAAGCCCCTGCACCCCTCCTCGTTACCCGAGTTCTGTCCGCTCGTCCTCAGGTGGCACCAGTCCCCCCCGCCCTTCTTGACGGGGGGAAACGGGGGTCGTACCTTTTGGCTCCCGGTCCGTTCACCACTATATGAGTGGCTGGCCGGTCTGGGCATGGGAATTGTGACGGGCAAGGCAGGCAAACTGTGACCCCAATTGGGGTTGCCTGTTGCCGGCACTGTCGTCATATTCCACGAGATTGGCCAGCAGTGTGTTTTGCCTTGCCAGCACGACTTACCGTGGATGGAGTCGTGGCATGCGAGCAAGGGCGAGTGATTTCGAAGCTGTTTCTTGTAGGGCTACTTCCACTGGGGGATTCATGAACTTCTCTCGTAAGACGATTCTCGTCGTTGGCGCTGCGTTGCTCGCAGCGTGCGGCGACAAGGTGACGGTGTCGGAGTACACGCCGCCTCCCGTTACCCCGAAGGTGAATTTTGTTGAGGTCACGCCGGCGACGGCGACCGTCAGCACGGGCGCTTCGATCACGTTCACGGCTGCCGTGAATGCTGACGCTGGCCTCGCGACGACGGTGACCTGGTCGGCCTCGGCCGGCACGGTGACCTCGGCGGGCGTGTTTACCGCCCCGTCGACTGGCAACCCCGGCATCTCCGTCTGCGCGACGTCGACGGTTGACACCGGCAAGAAGGGCTGCGCCACGGTCGTTGTGACCGCTGCGCCGGCCACGATCCCCGCGACGGTCTCGATCAACTCGATCAC
>JACREJ010000041.1 GCA_016218305.1 Gemmatimonadota bacterium
CACCCATCACCCATCACCCATCACCCATCTCCCATCACCCATCACCCATCACCCATCTCCCATCTCCCATCTCCCATCAGTACTTCACTATCTCCAAATACGCGTTGAGGAAATCCGCCGTCTGCGGCAGTATCACGTCCTCGAGCGACGGCGCGTACCCCACCCAGACATCCTGCGACGCGATGCGCCTGACGGGCGCGTCGAGCCAGGCGAAGCACTCGTCGGCGATGCGCGCCGCGATCTCGGCGCCGTACCCCCACGAGACGGAGTCCTCGTAGGCGACGATGGCGCGGCCCGTCTTGCGCACCGACGCGTAGACGGCCTCGCGGTCCCACGGCGAGAGCGTGCGCAGGTCAATCACCTCGACGCTCGGGCCGCCGGCATCGGCGGCCTGGTTGGCCGCCGCCAGCGCGCGCTGCACGGTGGCGCCGTAGGTCACCACCGTCACGTCTGTCCCCTCGCGCAGCACCTTGGCCTTGCCGAACGGGATCATGTAGTCGGGGCCGGGGTTCTGGCCCTTGTTGTACGTCTGGCGGTAGAGGTGCTTGTGCTCGAGGAAGATCACGGGATCGTCGCAGCGGATCGCCGTGCGCAGGAGCCCGTTGGCGTCGAGCGCCGTGCTCGGGCAGACGACGCGCAAGCCGGGGCAGTGCGTGAAGAGCGACGCCCCCGTCTGCGAGTGGTAGATGGCGCCGCGGATGTAGCCGCCGTACGTGGTGCGCACCACAACGGGCGACGTGAAGGCGTTGTTGGAGCGCCAGCGCATCGTCGCCATCTCGTCGCGCAGCTGCATGTACGCGGTCCAGATGTAGTCGAAGAACTGGATCTCGACCACCGGCTTGAAGCCGCGGTGCGCCAGCCCGATGGCGCGGCCGATGATGTTGGCCTCGGCCAGCGGCGAGTTGTAGACCCGCGCGCCGCCGAACTCGGTCTGCAGGCCGTGCGTCGCCTTGAAGACGCCGCCCTTGCCCTTCACCTTGCCGAGATACTGCTCGCGCGAGACGTCGGCCACGTCCTCACCGAAGACGAGAATGCGCGGGTCGCGCCGCATCTCGTCGCGCATCGCCGTGTTGATGAGGTCCACCATCGTCGTCGGCGCGCCGCTGAACTGCGGCGCATCCTCGGTGTCGAACGCCGCACTGGTGGGGTCCACATCGGGTGAATAGAGCGCCCACATCGCCGTCTCGGGGGCGGGCTGCGGCTGCTCCAGCGCGTCGTCCGTGGCGGCCTGCACTTCGGCGTCCACCGATTCCTGGATGGCCGTGATGTCGGCGTCCGAGGCGTGCCCTTCGGCGACGAGCCACTTGGGGAAGGTGACGATCGGATCGCGGGCCGCCTCAGCGGCGCGTTCCTCGGAGGGCTTGTACAGCACCTCGTCGTCCGACAGCGAGTGCGAGTACGGACGGATCACGTGCGCGTGCACCAGCGCCGGTCCCTTGCGCGCGCGGGCGTACGCCACGGCCTTCTTCATCGCGTCGAGCGAGGCGATGAAGTCGCACCCGTCCACCTCCTGGATGTACAGGTCGGGGAAGGACGCGACGAGCTTGGAGATGGACCCGCCGGCGGTGTTCACCTCGACCGGGACCGAGATGGCGTACCCGTTGTCCTCGACGAGGTAGACGACCGGCAGCTTGAGGTTGGACGCCGTGTTCAACGACTCCCAGAACTCGCCCTGCGACGTGGTGCCGTCGCCGGTGGAGACGAACGCCACCTCATCGCCGGGGAAGCCGTCGGTGATGCCGAGCAGCTTGGCGCGCATCGACCCTTCGGCGGCACCAACGCCCTGCAGGAACTGCGTCCCGGTCGGCGAGGCAGCCGAGACGATGTTTGCCTTCTTGAGGCCCCAATGCGACGGCATCTGACGGCCGCCCGAGTTCGGGTCAGCGGCGGCGCCGACCGCGCTGTACAGCATGTCGGCTGCCGTCATGCCCAGCTGCAGGCAGAGCGCGCGGTCGCGGTAGTACGTGTAGAACCAGTCGTGCCCTGCCTTGAAGGCAAAGCCAGCGGCGGTCAGCACGGCCTCGTGGCCGGCGCCCGAGATCTGGAAGAAGATCTTGTTTTGCCGCTTGAGCTGGATCTCCTTGTCGTCGATGCGGCGCGAAAGGAGCATGGTCCGGTACGCGGCCAGCAGCTGGTCGCGTGTCAGTCCGTGGGCCGCGCGGCGGTCCGTCTTTGGGGAAGCAGCCATGGGTTGGGGCAGTCGGGGGCCAGCGGGGCCTGGTCGGCCGGGTAACCCTGCAAAATAGCCCCGACGATGGGGGAGGGGGAGCTACTCCCTTGACGAAGCGCCCGCCGAATTGAATTTCTGCGGACCTTCCCGCTCCCCGAGGCCCCCTGATGCGCTCCGCCGAACTCCTCGCCTGTCTCCTCATTGCGGCACCGCTGGCCGCGCAGACCGCCGCGACCCAGACCCCCGCCGCGCCGTCCGGATGGCAGTGGCGCCTGGATACCCCTGGCCGCATCGCCAACGCCCCGAACGCTGCCGCGACCGATTCGACGTTCCGCTTCGAGAACATGGCGCCGGGCTGGCATGTCACCATGGGTCCTGGCGGCTTCCTGTACGATACGGCCCACACGGCCAGCGGGCGGTTCGCGGTGCAGGCCGAGATGATCCTGTTCCCGAGTTCGACGAACGACGAGTTTGGGCTCTTCATCGGCGGCCGCGACAGCGGGCCCGGCGGCGAGTCGGTTTCGTGGTTCGTGGTGCGACGCGACGGACAGGCCGGCGTCTTTGCGTTCAGCGACGGCCAGATGCGCCCCGTCAGCGATTGGGCCCCGCGCGAGGGGATCAAGCCCCCGGCCGCCGACGGCACCGCGCGCACCGTGGTGCGCGTGCTCGCCGAGCCAGACTCGGTGCGGTACTTCGTGGACGGCACCCGCGTCGGGGCCTGGCCGCGCTCCGCCCTGCCGGTGGACGGCGTGTACGGGTTCCGCATCGGCCGCGGCACCAACATGCACATCACGAACCTCGACATCACGCGCCGCCACGCGCCGTATCCGGCGCGCCGGTGACACTCCAGTGGTACGCGTGCGGCGTCGGCATCAGCGGCGCCGCGCTCCCGCGTTCGGCGCCGAGGCAGTAGCGTTGTGGCATGCCGAGCAAGGGACGCGCGTACCGCACCGTGGAAGTCGAGGGTTTCGAGGTCCTCATCGGCAAGGCGGCCACGGACAACGACCACCTCACGCTGAAGGTGGCCAAGCCGCACGATTTGTGGCTGCATGTCGCCGCGGTACCGGGGAGCCACGTGGTCGTGCGCAATCCTGACAAGCTCCCGGAGATTCCCAAGCCGGTCGTCGAGCGCGCCGCGGAGTACGCCGCGTACTACAGCAAGGCGCGCGAGGCCCGCGGCAAGGTGGAGGTGCACGTCTGCTGGGCGAGTGACGTGCGCAAGGAGCGCGGATCGCCGGCGGGCGAAGTGCAGCTGCGGCGCTGGGACAAGGTCAAGGTCTATCCGCGGGCGCTGGCGGAGGCGGATGATGAATAAGTATCAAATGGCTACTATATTGTGCCGCGTGGTGTTGCTCGCGGCCGTCGCCGGATGCGGCGCGCCGCCGGGGCGGGCGCCGTCACCGCAGTCGCCGGGCGCACGCCCAGCGCCGCCTCTCGAAGCAGCGACGCCTGCGCCCGCCGTGGGGACGACCCCTGCGCCCGCCCCCGCGCCGCCGCCCGCGATGATGCCGCAGAACCCGTCGCCGATGCAGGAGCGCACGCGCACGCACGAGCGCCTCGAGCAGCGCCGCCAGCTCATTGGCGTCAACCTCCCGATCGACAGCCTCCTCCCCGGGCCGATCGAGGTGTTCATCCCTCAGCGCGCGCTCACCGCGGATTCGGCGCCGCTGCTGATTCACCTCATGGGGCCCACGTGGGTGCCGCGGCGCGCGATCGCCACGATGGAGCGCCCGGTGATCGTGGCGGCCGCCTACTTCGGCAGCGGATCGGCCACCTACGCCCGCCCGTTTGCGCGCGACACGCTGCTCTACGCGCTGATGCTCGATACCATCAAGGCGCGCATCGCGCAGGTCACCGGCGCGCCCCGCATTGCCGGCGTCTACCTGAGTGGCTGGAGCGCCGGGTACGGCGCCATCCGCGAGATCCTGCGGCGCCCGGAGTACCTGCCGCTGGTGGATGGCGTGCTCCTCCTCGACGGCATCCACACGGGCTACATCCCCGAGCGCAAGCCGCTGGCCGACGGCGGCGTGCTCGACACCACCGGGCTCACGCCGTTCTCCGATTTCGCGCGGCTCGCCGCCGCCGGCAGCAAGCGCTTCGTCATCACGCACACCGAGATCTTCCCCGGCACATTCGCCAGCACCACGGAATGCACCGACTGGGTGCTCGACGCGCTCGGCCTCAAGCGCGTGCCGGTGCTGGAGTGGGGGCCAATGGGCACGCAGCTGCTCAGTCGCACGCGCAAGGGTCGCTTTGAGGCGCTCGGCTTCGCGGGCAATTCCGCCCCCGATCACGTGGACCTGCTGCACGGCATGGCGGCGTTCGTGGACCGCCTGCTCGCACCGTAAGTCGGAGTTTCGCATGCACACAACTCGCCTGATCTTCGCGCTCTCGATCTGCGCCCTCACGGCTGGCGCCCAGGGCGCGCAGGGTGACTTCGTCGCCCGCGACTTCCGCTTCGCCACCGGCGAGGTGCTTCCTGAACTGCGGCTTCACTACACCACGCTCGGCGTGCCGCGGCGCGATGCCGCCGGCGTGGTGCGGAACGCCGTGATGATCCTGCATGGCACCGGCGGGTCGGGACGGTCGTTCCTCACGCCCACGTACGCTGGCGGCCTCTTCGGGCCGGGCCAACTGCTCGACACGACGCGGTTCTACATCGTGCTCCCCGATGGCATCGGGCACGGCGGTTCGAGCAAGCCGAGCGACGGACTGCGCGCGAAGTTCCCGCGCTACACCTACGACGACATGGTGCGCGCCCAGCACCTGCTGCTCACGCAGGGACTGGGCGTGAACCACCTGCGCTTCATCATGGGCACGTCGATGGGGTGCATGCACGCCTGGGTCTGGGGGTACACGTATCCCGAGTTCGCCGACGGGCTGGTGCCGCTCGCCTGTGTGCCGGCGGCGATCGTCGGACGCAACCGGATGATGCGCAAGATGATGATGGACAACATCAGGACCGATCCGGAATACAGGAACGGCGAGTACACGTCGCAGCCGCGCGGACTGCTTGGCGCGCTGCAGCTGCTGTACATGATGGGGAGCTCACCCCTGCTGCAGCACCAGCAGGCGCCGACGCGCGATGCCGCCGATTCGGTGATCACGGCCTATCTCGCGGCGCGGTTCCGCGCGACCGACGCCAACGACATGGTCTACCAGTTCGATTCGTCGCGCGAGTACGATCCGTCGTCGCATCTCGGGCGCATTACGGCGCCGGTGCTCGCCGTCAACTCGGCCGACGATCAGGTCAACCCGCCGGAGCTTGGCCTGATGGAGCGACTGATGCCGCAGGTGGCGAAGGGGCGGTTCATCCTGCTGCCCATCACACCGCAGACGCGCGGCCACGGCACCCATTCGCTGCCGGCCGTCTGGGGACACCTGCTGGGCGATTTTCTGAAGGAACTGCCGGAGCGGTAGCGCAGCGCGCGTCGTGGGATCGCCGGGGGCGCGTTGCGGACCTCTTGCGGTGACACGTGTTACGAAGCAAATCTCTGTGCGTCCATTAGACGAAAGCTGGTTCCCGCGAGGGAGCCCCCCCGTCATGGAGGAAGATGGCCGTTCCGCACGGACAGCCTATCCAGCGACGACATCCGCGTCCATCTGAGGACGCGCGCTGGAGCCTCCTCCCCATCAGCCACGCCCCGCTCGGGATCTCTGTCCCGGTGCGGGGCGTCGTCTTTTCCGGCGAGGTTCAATGTCTCATCGGAGTCTCTACCGGTTCGCGCTTGCCCGTTCACCTCGTGGCCTGGCCCGCCGTCACGATCACGGCGTCCCCCACCAGAAGCGCCACGTCAAGCGCGCCACCTTCCGTGACTGTGGCCGCCGCTGTGTCTATTGTGCGGCCCGTCTGGGACTGGAGGCCGCGACACTCGACCATGTGATCCCGCTGTCGCGCGGAGGCAATCACGCGCCGGGCAACCTCGTGGCGGCGTGCCTCAACTGCAATCAGCTGAAGGGATCAATGCTCCCCGTGGAGTTCTTCACCCGCTATCCGTGGGCGGGGCAGAACTTCATGCGCTACGCGCGTGCGGCGCATCGGAGCGTCAAGCGCGGCGCGCGGCGGGCGGTGAGTCTGGCGTACGCGGAGGCAGCGTAGGGGCAGATGGGAGATGGGAGATGGGAGATGGGAGATGGGAGATAGGAGATGGGAGATGGGAGATGGGAGATGGGAGATCGACGTCCCGAATCCCAGAGACAAAGTGGCGGCGCGTGCTGGAGCTTCGGCTCCGGCGTGCGTCGCCTCTTCCTCATCATCTCCCATCTCCCATCTCCCGTCTCCCATCTTCCGCCCGGAGGAGCATCTCCTTCCGCTCCAATCCCCACGCATACCCGCCGAGTCCACCGCTCTTGCGAATGACGCGATGGCAGGGGATGAGCAGGCTCACGGGATTCCGTCCGACGGCACTGCCCACGGCACGCGCCGCCGCCGGCTGGCCGATGGCATCGGCGATCTCCTCGTAGGTCGTCACGCAACCGGGGGCGATGCCGAGCAGGGCCGTCCACACCTTGAGCTGGAAGTTGGTTCCGCGCACGTGCAGGGCGAGCGGACCGGAGGGTGTGCCGAGCGCACCGAGGGCCTGCCGCGCCGCCTTGCGGGTGCGGGCGGTGGACTGGACGAGTGTGGCAGCCGGCCATTCGGCGCGCAGTCGCGCGACGGCGGCGCGGCGATCGGCGGCGGAGTCGGCGAACTGAATCGAGCAGATGCCGAGCGGCGTCACGGCGACCAGCGCCGTCCCCAACGGCGACTCGTGGAATCCCCAGGCAATCTCGACGCCGTCCCCGCCGCGGCGCACCTGGCCGGGGGTCATCGCTTCGGCGTGCACGATGAGCTCGTGCAAGCGCGATGGATTGGAAAGCCCGGCGTCGAGCGTGGTCGGAAGCGCCGCCCGGTGGTCGCGTAGCAGAGAACGGGCGAACTGCGCCGTGGCCTGCTGCAGGAATCGCTTGGGGCTGATCCCCACCCAGCGCGTGAAGAGCCGCTGGACGTGCGATTCACTGAGCCCCACATGCCGCGCGACGTCCGCCAGCGAGGGCTGGTCGCGCCAGTGCGCCTCGAGGTACCGGATGGCGCGCGCGATGCGTTCGTACTCCGTCGTGCTCGTTCGCAGCATGCAATGAATTGAACCCATCGGCGTGAAAATGGCGACACACGTCGCGGCACCCCTCGTCATCTTGGCGGCGTGAACCACGCGACAGGGTCATAGCGCCGCCATCCTTGGCCCCGCGATCGCCTGGTTCGTGAACCGACCACGAACCCGGGAAACGCGATCATGACGAATACACAGACGATTCGGACGGCGCGCGCCGCAGCTGGCGCCATGCTGTTCCTGCTCATGGCGGCTTGCTCTGATGCGCCGTCATCCCCACCGCCCGTCGCGGCGACGAGGCCTGACAGCCGCGTGGCCGACGAGCCAGGCCCTGTGGAGCTGCTGCCGATCAGGTCCCGCATTGTCGCCGACGGGATGGATGCATCGAAGCTCGAGTACGCCACGCCGGCGAGCGACGGCGTGGCGCAGGTCAGTGGATGGCGCATGGAGGGCGCGCTGCCTGCGGCCAACGCCGTGGTTGCGCTGCGTGTCCGCGGCCGCGTCGCGAATGTCCCCGCACGACTTCGGCCTACGCGCCTGACGCTGCGCCTGCCGGACGGTCGCGTCGCGGTGGTCACGCGTGAGACAGCGCCGGATGGCACCCCCACGGAGATGCGCGTGCAGGTTGGGGCCGACGAGTTCCGCTGGGCGCGCAAATGGACGACGACACGGGGAACGGTGACGCTCCGCGAAAGCGTCGTCGAAAGCCGCCGGAGCGGCCGCCTGATGACAAGCACGATGATCGCGCTCGGGCCGCCGCAATTCTCGATGCAATCAGCCGCCCGGCTCGAGCGGGCGAACACGGCGCCGCTGCGGCGCTACGCCGCGCGATTCGGGTCCATTGCGGGAAAGGTCTTGCTCCCGCGCGCGGCGCTTGCCCAGTCGGAGGACTACGGCAAGGCCTGCAATGCGGCGGCGACGTCGCTTTCGAATGCCTGGACGATGTGGCGCCTCTCGATGGTGTCGTGGAGTGTCGCCCTGGCGTCGGGAAGCCTAACCGCGATTGTGGGCGCCACGACGGCCCTCTTCGCCGCGAGCGCGAACGTGGATAATGCCGAGGCGGCGTATCTCGACTGCTACGTCGCGGCGATGAAGGCCGGCGTGCCCGATCAGTACGTTGCGCAACCGCCGGTGGCGGACGAGTACTAGTCCGCTGCAGCATCTGTCGTTGTGGGGTGAGCGAGCTCCAGCACGCACCGTTGCTCGCACCATTGCACGCACCCAGGATCATCGGAGGAGAAGCAGATGATACGGTCGCAGCACGTCGAAAGCGGGTCCGCACTGCTCTTTGCGGGCATTCTCGCGCTCGTCATCTTCCAACCGCAATTGCGGTGGCTGTTCTGGCCAACCGTCGGCATTTCCGCGGCGGGTACACTCGGCGCGCTCTACTGGCTGTCTCCCGCCGAGCGCGCTCGCCGTGCGACAGCGGCCTGGGTCGCACCGCTCGCGTTTCTGGTGCTGGCGGGGGTCTTCGCCTGGCTGACGCCTGGATTGACCCGTGGGCGCTCGCTGCAGCTCGCGGGCATCCTCACCGTGATCGGCGTCGTGCTGATCTGGGTCCGACGTCGGCTGACGTAGGCGTACGAAACGGCCCTCGGCGTGCTGCCGAGGGCCGTTTCGCGTCGACTCGAGTCGCTAGTAATCCACCGGCCGCAGGTAACTCTCCCCAATGGCGGCGGCGCTCAGCATGGCCACTGTCGGAAGGCGCCGTTTCCAGTGCGTGCCATCGAGCCGCCGCCGCACCCGCTCCACCTCAGTCTCGGTGAAGCCGCGCTGCATCACCTCGTCAGGGGTCCAGCCGTGGAGCAGCCAGTTGAGGATGGCGTCAGCCTTGGCGTAGGTGATGCCGAAGTCGCCTTCGTCCGTCTGTCCTTCCACGAGGTCGGCGCTCGCCGGCTTGTCGATGATCTCGGACGGAATGCCAAGATGCCGGGCAAGCGCCCACACCTGCGACTTGTAGAGGTCGCCGAGCGGGTTCACCGGCGGCGAATCGTCGGCGTGCCAGGTAAAGTAGCCGAGCAGGCGCTCGCTCTTGTTGCCCGTGCCCAGCGGGAGTGCCGCGTAGCGCGCGCTGAGATCGAACAGCGCGATCATGCGCGTGCGGGCCATCACGTTGCCGCGCCGCGCGGCATCGGCGTCGGGTTCCGACGCCAGATAGCCATCCACGGCGCCCGTGATATCAAGCGTGCGTCCCTCGATGCCGAGCTGGTCGATGACCAGCTGGGCGTGCGAGAGCGAGTCGGCGCTCGAGCTCTTATACGGCAGGCGAACGCCGATGACGTTGGACGGTCCCAGTGCGCGCGCGGCGAGCGCCGCGGTCACGGCCGAGTCGACGCCACCGGACACGCCGACGATGGCCTTCGTGAATCCGCGCTGTCCCAGTTCGTCCTTCAGGAACTGCACGAGCCACCGTTCCACCATCGGTGCATCGATGTCGAGCGGGGGCGGGGCGGACCGTCCGCGGTCTGCCGGCACGACGACAGGCAAGCCACCCGCACTCGTTCCGCCTGACGGGCGCTGCTCCTCGGCCGCCGCGGGCGCGGTGCGCGGCACGATGCGCGGCTTGGGCGAGAGGCGCGGTGCATAGACCGCGCGCTTCATCTCGGATGTCAGGTACGGAATCGCGACCTTCAGGTCGCTGAGCATTGGGGCATCGGCGCGGCTGCGCGCGAGATCCCCAAGGTCGAGTTCGGCGACGAGCAGTGCTTCGTCCCACACCGGCGCGCGGGCGCGCACGTCGCCGCGCGGCCCGGCCACCAGCGACCCGCCCTGGAAGAGCTTCCCACCTTCACTGCCTACGAGGTTGGCGAGCGTGCAGAAGACGCCCTGCTCCTCGGCGATGTCGCGGATGAGGCGTTCCCAGCGCGTGATGGTCGCGGGGCCGTCCACGCCATCGCCGCGTGGGTGCGTACCGCGCGCCACCGCGGCCGCGCTCACGAAGATCACCTGCGCGCCATCGAGCGCCGCGATGGTCCCCGTGAGTGAATGCCACGCATCCTCGCAGATGAGCATCGCACAGCGGCCCCACGCAGTGTCAAAGGCGCGGATGTCGTAGCCGCGCTCCATGAACCGCTCCTCGTCGAAGAGCGAGTACGTGGGGAGGAAATTCTTTCGGTGCACGTGCAGCAGGACGGGCTCGGGTCCGCCGAGGCGGGCGTAGAGCGCGCTGTTGTACAGCGTGCCGTCGTGCCGCTCGTAGAAGCCCACCATGACGTCGATGGTCGAGCCGGGGCGCGCCGCCGCGCGCCAGTGGCCGTCGAGGGCGCGCACCACGTCTTCCGGCGTCACCGCGTTCTCGCGAATGCCCCCTTCCACGAAGTAGCCCGAGAGAACGGCCTCGGGGAACTGGACGACGTGCGGGGGCGGTTCCATGGCGGCGGCCTGCGCCAGGATCTGGCCAGCCCGGGCCAGGTTGGCGCCCACGTCCCCCTTCTTGGGGCGGAACTGCGCGATGGCAAGGCGGAGAATGGACATCACACGAAAGGTCGCATCGCAGCGGGGGCGGGGCAACAAGAAGGGGAGGGGGAGATGAGTGCAGGGGTTTAGGAGGGGGGAGGAGTGGAGTGATGGGTGAGGAGAGAGGTGGCCCTTCTTCCCCCTCTCTCCATCCTCCACTCCTCCCCCTCCCGAACCCCTGCACCCCTCCCCTTTCCCCCTATTTCGGTGTATCAACCTGTACCCATGCGTCTCGCCCTCCCCACCCTTCTGGTTCTCGCCACGCCGCTGGCTGCCCAGCAGCCGGCGGCGGCCAAGCCGTCCACGGGCGAGGCCTGGCAGATCACGCCCCTCGCCCAATCGTCGCAGGTCTACGCCCGCGACGGGTCGCTGATCGGCGAGATCGGCAAGGAATGGCGGACCTCCGTGTCCATCCGGACCCTGCCGCGCTACCTCCCGCAGGCTTTCGTTGCGGTGGAAGACCAGCGCTTCTACCAGCATGACGGCGTGGATCTCGTGGGTATCGCCGGCGCGATGAAGGACAACCTGCTCGGCGGCAGCCGAGGGGCGTCGACGATCACGCAGCAGCTCGTCGGCAACCTGCATCCGGACATCATCGACCGCAGCGAACGGGGACTCGCCGGGGTGCCGCGCAAGCTGCGCGAGCAGCGTGCGGCCCGTGAGATGGAACGGCACTACACGAAGGAGCAGATCCTGGAGGCGTACCTCAACACGATCCGCTTCGGGCACAACTGGTATGGTGTGGAAGCCGCGGCACGCCACTTCTTCGGCAAGAGCGCGGCGCAGGTGACGCTCGCCGAAGCGGCCTCGCTCGCGGCGCTTCCCAAGGGGCCGGCGATCTACGATCCGGCGCGGCATCCGGAGCGCAATCGCAACCGCCGCGACGCGATCCTGAACCTGATGGTGGACCAGAAGTACGTCACCAAGGAGCAGGCCGCCGCGGCGAAACGGCAGAAGGTCGTCACGGTGAATAGCGGCGGGCTCGCCATCGCGCCGTGGTTCGTGGACGTGGTGCGCACCCAGATGGAGCGAGCCGGGGTGCCGGTGGGGCAGGGCGGCTACAAGGTGATGACCACGCTCGATCCGGCGCTGCAGCGCGCCGCGGTCGTCGCGCTCGTGGAGGGGACCGCGGCCGTCGAGGCCCGGCCGGGCTACCGCAACCCGACGTACGCCAGGCAGGCGAAGGGGAGCACCGACTACCTGCAGGGCATGGTCGTCGCCATGGACCCGCTCACCGGCGACGTCCGTGCGCTGGTCGGCGGCCGCAACTACGCGGAGGCGCCCTTCAACCGGGCGGTCAACGGCGTGCGCCAGCCGGGCTCGGCGTTCAAGCCATTCGTCTACGCGCGGGCGATCCTCGATTCGATTCCCGCCAACGCCATCGTGCCCGACACGTCGCTCGAGCTGCTCGTGGACCGCGGCAACGTCTACCGTCCGCGCAACGCCGACGGCGAGTTCCTCGGGAACATCACGTTGCGCGAGGCGCTCGTGCGCTCGCGCAACCCGGTGGCGGTCCAGCTCTGGCAGCGCGTAACCGGCGACTCGGTGGTGGCACTGACGCGCCGCATGGGCATCCGCTCGTACATCGCACCGTGGCCGTCGAGTGCCATCGGTGCGTCGGCGCTGCAACCGCTCGACCTGGTGGCGGCCTTCACCGCCTTCCCGAACCTCGGCGTCCCGGTGGAGCCGCGTTTCGTCTTCCGCGCCGACGATGCGCAGGGACGCACCGTGTACAGCCAGGGCGTGCGCACGCTGCCACCCGCGATGTCGCCGGAGGTTGCCTTCATCGTGCGCGACTTCATGCGGGATGCCGTGGATCGCGGCACCGCGACGGCAGTGCGCCGCTACGTGCCGCACTCGGTGCCGGTGGCCGGCAAGACCGGCACGACCGACGACAACACGGACGTGTGGTTCATCGGGGCAACCACCGACCTGGTGGCCGGTGTCTGGCTTGGCTTCGATCGACCGCGCCCCATCATGTCCGGCGCCGCCGGCGGCACGCTTGCCGCGCCTATCTTCGGCCAGATGCTCGCGCGCTCGGCGTACGGACGCGGTGCGCCGTGGACGCCGCCGCCTGGACTCGTCACGGCGGAGCTCGACCGCGCGAGCGGTGCGCTCGCCGACGCGAGGACGCCGACGGACCAGCGCTACCTGGAGTACTTTCTGGCAGGCACCGAGCCCGGAGCGCTGCGCGTCGATGCGCGGCGCCTCTTCGGCTGGGGCCCGATTCCCTGAGCCAGGGCCACGCCATGCAACTGGCACCGCTGCAGAAGCTCTCGATCACGGCCGGCCTCGCACTGGTCGCGCTGGGCGTGGTCGTTGCGGTGTCGTACTACTACGCCTCGCGCCGAGCCACGGCGGACCTCATCGTCGAGCGGGCCAACGCCAACCTCTCGGCTGCGTTCCGCGTGGTGACGGCGCGGCAGGATGGGGAGCGCGCCGCCAAGGCGTACGTCGTGCGGCCCGACAGCGTGGTGCGCGCGGCGCTGCAGGACGCGCAGTCGCAGGTGGAAGAGGCGCTCGACGTGATGGCGCGCGGCACGGAGGACAACCCGCGCCAGCGCACCCTGCTGACCCTGCTCGCCAGCGGGGCAGCGGCCAGCTTCGAGGCGTTTCGCGCCACGGTCCTCATTCGCGACCGCGCGGGCGCCGATTCCGCGCGCCGTTTCCTCTCTGGGGAGCCATCCGCCGCCGTCTCGGATTCGCTCATGAAGCTCGTGTCGCTGATGCGGGACGAGGAACTCCGGGTGCTCGCCGAGCAGACGCGGCAGCAGACGCTGTTCGGCGCCACCGCACAGCGGCTGATTCTCATCGGCATGGTGTTTACGCTCCTGCTCGCTGGTCTCGCGCTGCAGCCGATGCGTGAGACGGTTTCGGCGCGGATGACGTCGCACCTCGCACGGGAGCAGATCAACGACGCCGAACAGCTGGCCGAAGCCGCGCGGATCAACGCGGTGGTCTCGGCGGCGCAGTTGCTGGCGCTGCATCAGGTGGTTGCTGCGCTCTCCGACACGCGCGACGCGGCCACGAGTACCCGGGTGGTCGCCGACGCAGCGGTGGTCACCCTCGGCGCGACGCTGGCGGTGGTCATCGTGCCCGACGGCGCCGGTGGCCTGACGGCGCTCGCGACCTCGGGCGGCGCGTTCGACGGCGTCTCGCCGGCGCTCGCGCGCCCCGTTGCGGAGGTGCTGCGCACCGGCGAAGCCACGATGTGGGAATCGCGCGAGGAGCGCGAGCAGCGTTGGGGGGCCATCGCAGACCTCGACGCGTGCGGCGCCCGCGGATCGGCCATTCTCGCGCCGATGGTTCATCGCGAAACTGTGACCGGCGTCCTTGTCATCGGGCACGCTGATGATCATGTCTTCGGTGACGACGAACTCACCTTCACCACCACGCTGGGCCGCCTCGGCGGTCACGTCGTGGTCTCTCGCCCGACCGCCTCCTGACCGATCACCCATGACTCGTGCATTCCCGCCGCGGTACGCGGTGCGCTGCTCCTCCCTGGTCGCCACCCTCCTGGCAGCTGCCTGCGGCGGCGGCGACGGTGGCACGTCACCCCCTAAGCCGACGGCCGTGCAGGCGGCCAGCGGTGCCGGCGCATCGGCCACCGTGGGAACGGCACTGACCTCGGCGCCAACGTTCACCGTCACGGACGCCTCCGGGAATGCCCTGGGCAACATCGCGGTCAGCGTGGCGGTCACGAGCGGCGGTGGCACGCTGGTCGGGGCGCCGACGAAGTCCGCGTCCGGACCCACGTCCGTGGGGACGTGGACACTCGGGACGACGGCGGGGACGAATACGGTGACGGTCACCGTGTCCGGTTTGACGCCGCTGACCCTCTCGGTCACCGGAACGCCCGGCAGCGCCGCCAAGGTCGTGGTGAGCGGTGGCAACACGCAGACGGGTCTGGCCGGGGCTCAGCTGGCCACACCGCTCGCCGCTTCCGTGCAGGACCAGTTCGGCAACGGCATCGCCAACCAACAGGTCACGTTCCTGGCGACGGCAGGCGGCGGCACCGTGGCGCCGGGCCTGATCACGACCAACGCGAGCGGCGTCGCGACAGGCGCGATCTGGCGGCTGGGCACCCGCGGCGGCCCGCAGACGGCGACGGCAACGGCAGGCGCCTTCACGACGTCGTTCAGCGCGACCACGCAATCGAGCTATGTGCTGGACCTGCGGTATTTCGGACCCGCGATGTCGACGGAGGCGCAGACGGCGTTCGTCAACGCGGCCAACCGGATCAAGGCCGCCATCGTCGGCCAGCTTTCGACGGTCAACCTGCAGGGCGCTGACCTGGCCGGGTGCGGTGTCAGCGGGCTGACGGGAACGCTACAGGAGACCTCGCAGGGGCTCATCATCTACGCGTCGGTGGCCCCGATTGACGGAGTCGGCAAGATCCTGGCGCAGGCCGGCCCGTGCTTCGTCCGGCAGAGCTCGGTCCTGCCCGCGGTGGGCGTGATGCAGTTCGACGAGGCCGACATCCAGAATTACATCAACACGGGACGCTTCGAGTCGGTCGTATTGCACGAGATGAACCACGTGGTCGGCTTCGGCACCATCTGGGCCGACAAGAACGTCCTGTTGAACCCGGCCTTCACGAACACGGAGAACCCCACGCCGACGGGGAGCACGAATCCGCGGTTCACCGGTGCGGCGGGGCTGGCCCAGTGCCTCGCGGCAGGCGGCACGGCCAACCACTGCACGTCTGGTGTGGCGGTGGAGCTGTGCGGGAATGCCGGCACGGCCGACGGACACTGGCGCGAGGCCTTCACGACGGCATGCACCGGCCCCAACAACTCGCCCGTGGGGGGCACGCCGGCCTTCGACAGCGAGATGATGACCGGGTACATCGAGGGCACGCCGAACATGCCGTGGAGCGCGATGAGCATCGCGTCCTTCCAGGATCTCGGCTACACCGTCAACCTGCTCGCCGCCGACTCCTACAGCGTGCCCAGCCTCCTGACCATCGCACGCCTGCGCGCAGCGCAGGAAGCCTCGGCGGGCGATCGTCCGGCCGAGCGGCTGCTGCGTCCGCGCTTCACCGTCGGCGGGGGCCGCGTACAGGCCATCAAGCGGGGGAATCAGTGATGCCGCGTCGTTTCACGCTCGCACTCGCACCGGCGTTCGTGCTGATCGCCGCGTGCAACGGCAAAACCGAATCGGCGGCGACGCCCGCGGTGGATTCCACCACGGTGGCGCCCGCCGTCGTCGACAGCAGCGCGGCCGCCGACAGCCTGGCCAAGCCGCCAGCCGACTCCGTGCCGAAAAAGGCGATGTCCGCGCCCGCCCCGGCAAAGGTCGAAACCGGAGACTACGACAAGGCGATCCGGCCGAAGTTCAAGATTGATGAGAAGACGGGGAAGGTTGACACGATCAAGAGGCCGTGAAGAGGAAGAGTGCAGGGGCTTGGTGAAGAGAGAGGTGTGGAGATGTGAGAGAGGGGGGATGAGGCGATCGCCTCTTCCCCCCTCCTCCTCTCTCTACTCCTCCCTCTTCACCTGACCCCTGCACTCCTCCTCATCCTCCGTCGTTACACGCCCACCAATTCCCGCTCCGCAACGACTTCCTCAACCAGCGCCAGTTTCAGCACATCCTGCAGCGTATCCACGAAGTGGAACGTGAGCACGGCCTTCGCCTCCTCGGGCACGTCCTCCATGTCGGCTTCGTTGTCGCGGGGCAGGATGATGTGCGTGATGCCGGCGCGGAGCGCGCCGAGCACCTTCTCCTTCACGCCGCCGATGGGCAGCACGCGTCCGCGCAGCGTGATCTCGCCCGTCATGGCCAGGTCGCGGCGCACGGGGCGGCCGCTGAGTTCGCTGGCGAGCGCCGTCGCAATCGATACGCCGGCCGACGGGCCGTCCTTGGGAATCGCGCCCTGCGGCACGTGGATGTGCGTCTCGAGCGCGCCGAGGCGCGTGCGCGGAA
The DNA here is from genome assembly GCA_016218305.1 of Gemmatimonadota bacterium. Taxonomy (GTDB): domain Bacteria; phylum Gemmatimonadota; class Gemmatimonadetes; order Gemmatimonadales; family Gemmatimonadaceae; genus PNKL01. The sequence goes on from JACREJ010000041.1 coordinate 16,642, forward strand.
TGCCCAGCTCCTCCGCGTTCTTCGTCACGAATGAGAACGCGGCACGCGCCGATTCCTTCATCACGTCGCCGAGCTGGCCGGTGAGGATGAGGGACACGGGCACACCCGAGCCGCCCTCGCTGGACGTGCCGGCACCGGTGGACGTCGTCAGCGGACGCGTGGACGCCTCGACGAACATGATGTCGCCGCCCATCGGCGTGTAGTACATGCCGGTCGCGACGCCCACCTCGTGCTGCGTGGCCGCCTTCTCCGGTCGCACGCGGGGACGGCCGAGGAGCTCGCGCACCTCGTCGGCGGTGATGATGCCGTCGCCCTCGATCATGGTGCGCACCTCGCCGGTGGCGATGCGCCGCGCCACCTTGCGCGCCACCTTGCCGATCTCGCGCTCGAGCTGGCGCACGCCGCTCTCGCGCGTGTAGTTGGAGATCAGCTGCATGATGGCGTCGCCGTCGAACTGCACCTTCTTCACGGCGAGCCCGTTCTCCTCGAGCTGGCGGGGAATGAGGTACGCCTTCGCAATCTCGGATTTCTCTCGCTCGGTGTAGCCGGAGAACTCCACCTCCTCCATGCGGTCCTTCAGCGGCCCCGGGATGTTCTGCACGAAGTTCGCCGTCGCGATGAAGAGCACCTCGCTCAGGTCGAACGGCACGCCGAGGTAGTGGTCGGTGAACGAGTCGTTTTGTGCGGGGTCGAGGACCTCGAGCAGCGCGGCCGACGGGTCGCCCTGGAACGACACGCCGAGCTTGTCCACTTCATCGAGCAGGAAGACGGGGTTCTTGGTGCCCGCCTGCTTCATGCCCTGGATGATGCGCCCGGGCATGGCGCCCACGTAGGTGCGGCGATGGCCGCGAATGTCGGCCTCGTCGCGCGCGCCGCCGAGCGACACGCGCACGTACTCGCGGCCCAGCGCCCGCGCGATGGACTTGGCGATGGACGTCTTGCCGACGCCCGGCGGGCCGCTGAAGAGCAGGATCGGCCCCTTCGCCATGGCGCGCGCCTTCGCCTCGCGCTTGTCGGTGATCGCGCGATCGAACTCGCCGCTCGCCCGCGCCAGCGTCGGCGTGGCATCCTCCTTCTTCTCCTTCAGCTTGGCCACCGGGAACTCACCGGTGCGGTCCATCTCGTCGCTCAGCTGCTGCGCGCGCAGCTGGCGCACGGCGAGGAACTCGATGACGCGGTCCTTCACGTCTTTCAGGCCGTAGTGATCCTCATCGAGCACCGTGATGGCGCGGTTGAGGTCGAGCTGGTCATCCGATCGCTTGTTCCACGGGAGCTCGGCGATCCACTCGAGGTAGGTGCGAATGACCTGCGCCTCCATGGACTCGCGCCCGGCGCGCTCGAGGCGGCCGAGTTCGCGCTCCACTTCGGTGCGTGCCTCCTTGGGCATCTCGAGCTTCAGCAGCTTGGCGCGCAGCTCCTCGATCTCCTTGGAGCTGTCCTCCTCGCCCAACTCCTTCTGGATCGCCCGCATCTGCTCGCGCAGGAACATCTCGCGCTGGCGCTCGCCGAGCTCTTCCTGCACCTGGCTCTTGATGTCCTCCTGCGCCTCGAGCAGCGAGATGTGGCGCTGCACGTGCACGAGCACGCGGCGCAGGCGGTCCTCCACCGACAGGTTCTCGAGGAGTCCCTGCTTCTCGGGCACCGTCAATTCGAGATAGCCCGCCACGAGGTCGGCAAAGCGCCCGGGCTCGGTGACCGAGTCGAGCACCTGGTGCACCACTTCCTCCGGCAGGCCGCGCCGCTCGCCGAGCTCTCCGGCGCGCTCGCGGATTTCCTTGTACAGCGCCTCGAAGGCCGGGTCCTTCTCGTCCAGCGGCGACTGCTCCTCGATGTGCGTCACCACGGCCGAGAGGAAGCCCTCGGTGGTGGTGTACTGCAGCGAGGTGGCCCGCTGTTCGCCCTGCAACAGCAGCTGTACACCGCCAAGCCCGCGCTGAATCTGCCCGATGCGGGCGATCACGCCCATCGAGTAGAGGATCTCGGGGTTCGGCTCGTCGGTGTTGTCCTTCTGGGCGACGGCGAAGACCAGCCGGTCACCCTTGAGGGCAGCCTCGATGGCCCGCAGCGTGCCCGGTCGGCCGGCCGCGATGGGGGCCGTCAAGCCGGGGAAAATGACCGTCCCGCGCAGGGGCAGGACGGGGAGTGTCTGTCGAGTGCTCATCGAGGTTCCTGGGCGCCAAGGCGTCCGAACGGGGGGGCTGAGGGGTGCGAACCGCCTCCACCTACAGCAACTGGCGTACCACGCGCTTCGTGCCCGCCCCGCTCTGCGGCGAGGCCGGTACGCGTGATACCCCGCAAGTTGAGATACGACATAACGGCGGGTCCTGCAACTTTCACCTGCCTCGGTGACGTAGGGACACTGACAAAACGCACCACGCGCGCGGCGGCGAAGTTGCGGAACGACACCGTGTTTTCCGTGCTGCGCCCGCTCGCGCGCTGGCGGCGTGTTTCATACCTTTCCCCACCCCCGTGGAAGACTCCCTGCTTTCCAAGTCCGAGGCCGAACTTCGCTCGCATATTGCGAGCGTCCTCGACAGCGCGTACGAACTCGACAAGGAGATCGGGCGCGGCGGGATGGGTATTGTCTTCAAGGCCAAGGACCGCCGGCTGAAGCGCGCGGTGGCGGTGAAGCTGCTGCCGCCCGAACTCGCATTCCGGTCCGAGATCCGCTCGCGCTTCCTGCGCGAGGCCGAGACGGCCGCGCAGCTGAGCCACCCGAACATCGTGCCCATCTACTCGGTGGACGAGAAGGGCGGGCTCGTCTTCTTCGTGATGGGCTTCGTGGACGGCGGCAACCTCGCCAAGCGCATCCACGACGGCGGGCCGATGGCGCCCGACGAGGTGCGGCGCATCCTGCGCGAAGTCGCTGACGCCCTGGCGTACGCACACGCCAACAAGGTCGTGCACCGCGACATCAAGCCCGACAACATCCTGCTCGACGTGCAGTCGAAGCGCCCGATGGTGACGGACTTCGGCATCGCGCGCGCGATCAGCGACGGCGCCGAGGCCCGCCTGACGGCCACCGGCATCGCCATCGGCACGCCGGCCTTCATGAGCCCCGAGCAGTCGGCCGGCGACCGCGACCTCGATGGACGCAGCGACCTGTACTCCCTCGGCATCGTCGCGTACCAGATGCTGTGCGGCGACCTCCCGTTCAACGCCAACAGCACGCCAGCGCTGCTCGTGAAGCACCTCTCGGAGCGTCCGGTCCCGATTGACCAGCGCGCGAGCGTGCCGCCCGACCTCGCGCGCATCGTCATGCTCCTGCTCGAGAAGGACCCGGCCAACCGGTTCCAGTCGGCGGCCGAGCTCAAGTCGGCGCTCGAGACCGGGCAGGTGCCGGCGTTGCCGGCCGTCGCCGGCAGCGCCTACCCGCAGGAGCCGTCGCCCTACGCGACCGCCAGTGCACGCGGCGCCGCCTCGGCCGCGTTCACGCCGCAGCCGCTCATTACGCTGCCGGATGGTGAGCGCCTCCCCACCCCGGACGAACTGGCGCGGTGGAACGCGCCGATGGTGGTGGAGTTCCGGAAGCGGATCGCGCCGTTCATCTGGGTCAACGGCGCCTTCATCGCCGTGAACCTGCTCGGCGGCCCGAACCTGCTCTTCGTCACCGCGTTCTGGAGCATCAGCGTGGCGTACAAGTACGCCAAGCTCTGGAGCGAGGGGTACGACTGGCACGACGTCTTCCGCCAGCCGCGTGAGCGCATGGTAGGCGATGTGGTGCAGGAGCTGGGCGAAGACGTGCGCTCGGTGTTCGACAAGAACACGCGTGAGCGCGTCCGCACGCGAGCGCGCCTGCGTGCGCAGCGTCCCGACCTGCTGCGTTCACCCACCGCGCCGGCCGCGCTGTCGGCGGGCGATGCCGCCGCGCTGGGGAGCGGGCCGCACGCCGCGTCGGCGCGCGACGCGCTCATGGACCGCGACGAGATCATCCGGCTCGTCGAGAGCATGCCGCGGGGCGATCGGAACCGCATTCCCGACGTGATCGGCAGCGCCACGACGCTGGCCGACACGGTGATGGCGCTCGCCGCGCAGCTCGCCGACCTCGAGCGCACGGCGAAGGGACTGTCCGCCACCGCCATCGACAAGGAGATCACGGCGCTCGAGGCCGCGGCCAATCCGCTCGACTTCGCGGCCAGCGAGGAACGCGTGCGGCGCCTCGCCCTGCTCAAGCGGCAGCGGCGCACGGTGGCCGACGTGGCGCGGCGCCGCGACGCGCTCGTCGGCCGGCTCGACAGCTGCTCGCTGGCGCTCAAGAACATGCGATTCGACGTGCTGCGGCTGAAGACCGGCGCGCAGACCTATCAGCACGTCACCACGATTGCCGAGCAGGCGATGCAGCTTGCCCGCGAGGTGGACAGCGCCGTCTACGTCGCCGACGAGATGGCGCGAATGCGCCCGCGCACCGGCGCGCCGGGACGCCCATGACCGATGCCCTCCGCGAGCGGGTGAACGCCGCGGTCGGATCGCTGTACCAGGTCGAGGCCGAAATTGGCCGCGGCGGCATGGCCGTGGTCTACCGCGCCACGGATACGCGCCTGCGCCGGCGTGTCGCGCTCAAGGTGCTCCCGCCAGAGCTGGCCTTCCGCGAGGAGGTGCGCCGTCGCTTCCTGCGCGAGGCGCAGATGGCCGCGCAACTCAGCCACCCGAACATCGTGCCCATCTACGCGGTGGACGAGGCGTCGGGGCTGGTCTACTTTGCGATGGGACTCGTGGAAGGCGCGCCGCTGGCCAAGCTGCTCTTCGACGAACCGCGGCCGCCCATCGCCATGGTGCGCCGCGTGCTGCGCGAGGTGGCGGACGCCCTGCACTTCGCGCACGGGCACGGCGTCGTGCATCGCGACATCAAGCCCGACAACATCCTGGTCGAGTCGGCGACGGGAAAGGCCGTCGTCACCGACTTCGGCATCGCGCGCGCCGCGCAGGGCGAGGTGCGCCTCACCGCCACCGGCATCGCCGTAGGCACCCCGGCGTACATGAGTCCGGAGCAGGCGATGGGCGAGCGCGAGGTGGATGGGCGCGCCGACATCTACTCGCTGGGCATCGTCGGCTACCAGATGCTCGCGGGAGAACTCCCGTTCTCGGCGGCCAATACGCCGTCGATGCTCATGAAACACCTCAGCGAGCCGCCGCGCCCGCTGCTCGAACTGCGCCCCGACCTCCCCGCGAACCTCGCCGCCGCCATCGAGCGCGCGCTGTGCAAGGCCCCCGCCGACCGGTGGCCGGATGCGGCGGCATTCCGTGACGCGCTCGCGGAGTCCGCACCGGTGACGCTGACGGGCACGGCCGCGGCGGCGCGCGCTGCCGCGCTGGTGGCACAGGCCGCGCCGTCGTCACCCGCCGCGGCGTACGCACCGCGCCCGAAGGCGGAGGGAGCGCTGAGCGCGCCGCCGCCAGCGTCGCCACCCCCGCCTGCCCCCGCGCTTCCGCCGGGTCCGTCGTCGCGCCGCGCGCCGGCCGACCCGCTGAACGCCTTCGGCGTCTTCCGCGCCGGGCGCACCGGGGCGGAGCAGGACTCGGAGATTCACCGGTGGCGCGAGCAGCAGCATGCCTGGCGCGAGCAGCTGCGGGCCGCGCGCGAGGGGCTGCGCGGCGACGCGCTCGCGGCGGCCAACCAGCAGCTGCAGCAGGCGCTGTATCCCGCGCCGCTGAGCGAGGATGAGCGCGTGCGGCGCGTCCGCCGCAAGCTCGTGAACTACACCGCCCTCACGGGCGTGCTGTTCGTGGTCAACGCCGCGACCGGCGGTGCGCCGTGGTTCCTGGTGCCGGCGTTCTTCATGGGCGTGGGGATGTTCCGCTCGGTCGCGGGCCTGTGGGCCGACGACATCCCGCTGCGCAAGCTCTTCACGCGCGGCCCGCGCGGCGCCGCGGGGCAGGCCGCGCGAGCCCAGTTCGCGGGACCCGGTGTCGGCGTGCGCGCCCTCCCGGCACCGGGGTCGGATCCGCTGCTCGCCAACGTGCCGCGCGAAGTGCTCGTCGGGCGCCACGGCCGCGCGATCACGGACGCCATCGAAGCGCGCCGCACGATCACCGACGTCCTCGAGAAACTGCCCACGTCCGAGAAGCAGCTCCTCCCTGACATCGGGCCCACCGTGACGGGACTGGTGGAGCGCATCATCTCCCTGGCCGGCGGGCTGCATCAGCTCGACGAGGACGCCTCGCCGGAGGCCATCGCGCGCCTCGACCAGCGCCTCGCCGATGCGCGGGCGCTCCCCGGCGGGGCGCCCGACAAGGAGCGGCGGGTGACGCTGCTCGAGCGGCAGCGGCAGACGCTGGCCGACCTTGCCGGCCGCCGCGAGACGGTGGCGGCGCAGCTCGACAACGCCTCGCTGGTGCTCGACACCATGAAGTACGACCTGCTCAAGCTGCGCTCGAGCGGATTGCAGTCGCAGATGTCGGACGCGACGTTCCAGACGCAGGATGCACGCGCGGTCGTGGCCGAGATCGAGCGCGCGCTCGAGGTGGCGGAGGAAGTGCAGAAGATCCGATAGCGGCGGCGGCTGCGCCGGAACCCGTCCGACGCCGGGCGGTACCACATCCAGGACTCAACGGAACCCAGTCGATGTCGCTCGCCCCGGTTTGCCGTTCACTCGTGGTCGTGCTGGTCGCTGCCGGCGCCTTCTCCGACTTGCTCTCGGCGCAGGAACCGGCGACGCCACCGATCGTCGCGCCTCCCGCCATCGTGCAGGGGCGAATCGTCGGTCCGGACAAGAAGGCGCTCGAAGACGCGGAGATCCTCTACGGCGAAACGCGCAGCGTCATGAGCGATCGTCGGGGACGCTTCGTGATTGACCCCGCACCAGCGGGTGTGCACGACGTGCTCGTCCGCAAGATCGGCTACGTCCCGGTGCGCTTTCGCGTGGCGGTCACGCCGGGCGACGTGTGGGAGGGCACCATCCACATGCAGCGCACGGCGCAATCGCTGCCTGAGGTGGTGGTGCTCGATTCGGCGGCTTTCAAGAACTTCCGGCCGTCATGGCTGACCGGCTTTCTCGAGCGCCGGCGCGCCGGCATGGGCACCTTCCTCGATCGCATTGACATCGAGAACGCCCGGCTCACGACAACGGGCCGCCTGGTGGCGACCTCGCCCGGCATCACCGCGCATGCGCGCGTGGGATGGGACGAACTCAACGTGAACCGCTGCGGCCACGGCTTCGGCACCTCGAGCACCGGCGTCGTGTACGTGGACGGCTTCAAGACGGAAACATCGGTCACGGGGCGCTTCACGACCCTGAGGGACTATCCTCCGGAGCGACTCTGGGCGGTCGAGATCTTCAAGGGACGCGACACCTTCCCGGCCGGATTCTACGATCCCAACGCCTGCCTCCTCATCCTGCTCTGGACCAACCGTCGGTAGCGAGCGATCTCCTCTCACGGGACCGCGGGAGAACCGAGTGAGCCGAATTCCAGTCGGAGCCCGAGTGACGACACCCCTGGCGTACGTCCGCCGTGTCGCGACCATTCTCAGCACGGCGGTCGTGGCCGCCCTCGCCGCGCCGCCCGTGGCCGCGCAGCAGGCGGTGCCGAAGGCGGAGGTCACCGCGCATCCGGCCATCGTGTCAGGACGGATCGTCGCGCCGGACAAGAAGGGAATCGAGGATGTCGAGGTGCTGCTCGACGACAGCGTGCGCGCGGTGACCGACCGTAAGGGGTACTTCGAGATCGATCCCGTGCCCGCCGGCGTGCATGACGTGCTCGTACGGAAGATGGGACTGGTGCCGGTGCGCTTCCGCGTGGCCGTCACGGCCGGCGACCTCTGGGACGGGACGATCCGGATGGACCGTGCGGCGCAGGCGCTGCCCGCGGTGGTCGTGCTGGAAGCGTCGAAGGCGCTCAAGAACTTCCGCCCGCCCTGGATCGACGGCTTCGTCGAGCGACGGCGCCTGGGGCTGGGCACCTTTCTCGATCGCATCGACATAGAGAAATCACACCTGGCGCGCACCGCGAATCTGATCGCCCGGGCGCCCGGCGTCACCACGTACCAGGGCTTCGGCTACGACGAACTGCGTTCCCCGCGGTGCGGCATGGGCGCGGGCTCGAAGGCGATGGTCTTCGTCGATGGCATCAAGATGGAGACGTCGACCAACGGTCGGTTCGTGAGCCTCAACGACTACATGCCCGCCATGCTCTGGGGCATCGAGGTCTTCCGGGGCCGCGGGTCGATCCCGCCGCAGTACGACGATCCCCAGGCCTGTCTTGTCATCCTGCTCTGGACCAACCGTCGCTGACTAGCGCGTGAGCAGGCCGGCCACGGCGGTGGCGACGCGATCGGGCGCGTCCAACGGCAGGAAATGTGCGCCGTTCGCGACGACTTCGAGGGTGGCGCCCGGTATGACCGACTGCAGCCGGCGGCTCAGGGCGAGCGGCACAAAGGGATCGCTGGCACCGTGCACGACGGCGGTAGGCGCGCGCACGGACGCGAGAGGCAGGGTCGCCGTCTCGTCGGGTCGCTGCGCCGCGAGATGGGCGAGCAGCGCGTCGCGCCCGTCGTTCTGCGCGAAGGGACGCAGGAAATGATCGAGGGCATGCCGGCCCTCGTCGCGGTCGGCAAACCCGCGCAGCAACGAGGCGTATGCTTCGCCGGCCAGCAGCGGCGCCGGCAGCCGTCGCGCAACGCCGAGGAGCGCGCGCGCTGCGCGCGTGCGCCAGCGCGGCCAGGCGTCGAGCCCCACGCTGTTGACGAGCGCCATGCGCGTCACGCGGCGTGGGGCGTGCACGGCGAGCCACTGGGCGACCGCGCCGCCAAGGTCGTGTCCCACCAGGCAGACTTCTGGCACCTGCAGCGCATCGAGCACGGCGAGCGCCCGCTGCGCATGAGCCGCGACGGTGACCGACGCGCTGCCAGGACGGTCGCTGCGCCCGTAGCCAAGCTGGTCGAGCACGATGAGGCGAAAGCCCGCGGGCATGAACCGCACGACGTCGTTCCAGAGATACGACGACGTGGGGAAGCCATGCAGAAAAAGCACGGGTTCCCCGGCGCCGCGCGTGCCGGCGGCGTAGTAGTAGAGCCGATGGCCGGCCAGGTCGAGGAACTCACCGCGCATCAACGCAATTCTCCCTCGCGCTCGCCTGCTTTCAAGGCAGGAAAGATGCGCGACTTACTCTGGCGTTTTGCGTCAAAAGGAGTATAGTTACGAAATCTTTGGCAGGGCTCGGCCGACGAATGTGGCTATGTCCAATAATGCCAACAAGTTAGCATGGAGTTTCGAGAGTTGACTTCACCGGTTATTCCAACCGTTCCGCTCTTTGCACCACCACCGCCCCCGCCGGCGCCGGTGGTTTTTCCGCTCGGTTGGATCCTCGAACACGCGGCGCTCCCGATCCAGTATCGCGCCGTGACCGAGGTCGCGAAGATCGGTGACCATCTCCCCGCGACCTACGCCAACACGCCGTATTTCCACCGGCCCGCGGTCGAGATCGCGGTGCGGCAGTCGTACGACGGAACGTGGAGCGGCGCGATGCTTACCCTCCCGTCCAAGGGGGGCATCGACGGGCTCGGCAGCATCAACGCCGTGCGCCGCCTGCTCGAATGCGGCTGGGACAAGGACTCGCCGGCCGTGTATCAGGCGCGCCGTTCCCTCTTCCGCCTGCTCGCCGAGGATGAGGACGCGGCGCAGCTGTACGAGTTCCAGCCGAAGGCGGGCAAGTCGCTGGAGCCGGAGGTGGCGGCCCACCATCGCCGGCTGCTGCGCGAAGCGGCCGGCGCGACGCTGGCGCAGGCAGGGTTCGAGTCGGACCCGCGCGTCCGCGGTCTCGCACGCCGGACGCTCGAGCGGATCATGGACTTCCTGGATTCGCCGCTGGGGCAGAAGCCGTGGGTGCGCGTGGGCAACCAGCAGGTGCTCGCCGCCGAAGCGTCGCCGCCGTCGGTCTATGCGCTCCAGATGCTCGCGCACATGCCGCTGTTCCGCAGCGAGTACTACACGTCCATGGAGACGCTGTACGAGTACCTCACGCGTCCCCTGCCGCGCCAGGAAGCCATCCAGATCGTCGGCAAGAAGCACCTGCACGTGCCGTTGCTGGTGCTCGGCGACATGCTGCCGCACCGCAACGCGGTGGACGCCGACATCCCGATGGCGCTCGCCTGGCTCGAGACGATGGCCCGCCTGAACTTCCTGCGGCGGAACGAGAACTGGGGCAAGATGTACGAGCGGTTCGTGGATGATTGCGGCCGCGACGGCGTGTGGCATCCGCACAAGGGCATGGCTACGCCCAAGACGACAAACCCGTTCGTCTGGCCGTTCTTCCCGCTCGAGGTGCATGCGGCAGGCGAAGAGCGCTGGACGGACGTCACCTTCCGCATCGGGCTGATCGCGCGACTGCTGGGTCGCCCCATCGAGCTCGTGTGACGCTCGCGGGCCGCACCGTGGAAACTGGGGGCCGGTGCTCGTGACCCGGCCCTCGTGTTTTCCGGAAGGGTACGCCGGGTGCTCCGCCCGCGACGTCGCGCTGGCCGACGGGACGCGCCTGCGGCTCGTCGAGAGCGGCGACGTGCACGCGCCGCCGGTGCTGCTGGTGCACGGATTCGGCGCGTCCGCCTATCAATGGCGATTCACGCTGCCCGTGCTCGCCGCGGCCGGCTTTCGCGCCGTCGCACCGGACCTGCCGGGACACGGCTTCAGTCAGCTGGCGTTCCCCAATGGCGAATACACCCGCGAGCGGTACGCTCGCCGCCTCTGGCAGTTGATGGACGTGCTCGGCGTCACCCAGGCGCCGGTGATCGGGCACTCGATGGGCGGTGCGATCGCCGCCGAGATGGCGTGGCAACAGCCGGAGCGGATCACCCGACTGGCACTGCTCTCGCCGGCGGGCTTCGGCGTGGTGCCCGATCGGCTGCGCCTGCTGCGGTCCATCCCCGATCGGCTCGCTCCGCTTGCTCGGCCGTTCGCTTCACGCGCCGCCGCGACGCTGGTGCTGGGCGATGTCTACGGGCCGGACGGGAGCTGGACGGCTCGCGATGAAGCGGAGCTGCTCGCCCCGTACGCCCAACCCGGCATCTACCGCGCGCTGCTGCGCACGCTGAAGGAGTTCGACTTCCAGCTGCACTCCAACGCGCAGCTCACGCGGCTCACTCGCGGCACGCTGGTCGTCTTTGGCACGCATGACGCGGTGGTGCGTCCGGTGGACATCGCGGCGCGCGTGCGACTGGTGCCGGACGGTCGCCTCGTCGTGCTTTCGCGCGTCGGGCACCTGCCGCAAGTCGAGGCCGCGGAGGAGGTTGGCCGGCTGCTCGTGGAACTCGCGCGGGGGACGCGCGTAGCGGGTGCCGTCGGCGCCCATTAGGTTGCGGGAGTGACCACGACCAAAAAGAAGACGGCCCCCGCGCGCCGGACCGGTGCGCGCGGCAAGGGCCGGGCCGCGGCGGACGCCGCTGGCGTACCACAGTCGAACGACGTCGTTGCCAGCGCTCCCGCCGAAGCGGAGAGCGTGAGTCTCGCGCACGCCGAGGCGATCGCGAGCGCGAGCGACGGCGGCGGGTTTGCCGAGCTCGGATTGCACGAGACCGTGCTGCGGGCGATTGCCGACGCCGGGTACACGCTGCCGACCCCCATCCAGCGGCAGGCGATTCCGCTCGCGCTGAAGGGGCGCGACCTGATGGGACTCGCCCAGACCGGGACGGGCAAGACCGCCGGCTTCTCGATTCCGATCATCGAGCGCCTGCTCGACGGCCCGCACCGCACGCGCGCGCTCATCCTCACGCCGACGCGCGAGCTCTGCCAGCAGGTGGAGGAGAGCTTCCGCAAGTACGGCAAGTACGCGGGGCTCGAGGTCGTGTCGGTGTACGGCGGCGTGGGCTACGAGATCCAGGTGGCCGCCCTTCGCGGCGGCGTCGACGTGATCGTGGCGACACCCGGGCGCCTGATCGACCACCTGGAGAAGCAGAACGTCAACTTCGACGAGCTCGAGGTGCTGGTGCTCGACGAAGCCGACCGGATGCTCGACATGGGGTTCGCGCCGCAGATCCAGCGCATCGTCGCCGCCATTCATCCGTACCGGCAGACGCTGCTCTTCAGCGCCACGATGCCGCCCGAGGTGGAGGCGCTGGCGCGCAAGTACCTGCGCAAGCCGGTCGTGGTGCAGGTGGGGCGCCGGTCGAGCGCCGCGACGACGGTGAAGCACTTCGTCTATCCCGTGCCGAAGCAGCGGAAGACCGAGCTGCTCGCCGAGCTGCTCAAGCAGAAGGAGATGGACTCGGTGCTCGTCTTCACGCGCACCAAGCACGGCGCCGACCGCGTGGTGCAGCACCTCGCCGAGCAGGGCATCGAGTCCGACGCGCTGCATGCCGACAAGACGCAGGGCCAGCGCGAGTCGGCGCTGCAGCGCTTCAAGGAGGGCAAGACGCGTGTCCTCGTGGCCACCGACATCGCCCAGCGCGGGCTCGACATCTCGGGCATCACGCACGTGATCAACTACGACGTACCGCAGCAGGCCGAGGACTACGTGCACCGCATCGGCCGCACCGGCCGCGCCGCGTCCACGGGCGACGCCTATACGTTCATGTGCGCCGACGAGATCGCGATGGTCAAGACGATCGAGCGGACGATTAACCAGGAGATACCTAGAATATCAGTTACTGGGTATGATTTTGGGACTTGATGTCCCAGAGAAACAACAGAGAGACAACAGAGAGACAACAGAAAAACAACAGAGGCCTCGAACGCCAAGCCGGGCCTCTGTTGTCTTTCTGTTGTCTCTCTGTTGTCTCTCTGTTGTTTCTCTCTATTGGCTCCATCGCACTCTTCCGAGTCGAGAGACGATAACGGAGTCAATTCGAGAGCCGCGGACCACGAGCAGCGTGGTATTCGACACGCCCGTCGCGACGCCGTCGGGGGCGTAGCGCACGGTGTCGCTGCTGGCGGCGAGCGCGACGCCGTGCAGCGTGCCGACGGCGCGGCGGGCGACGGTGTCGCCGGCGCAGGTCACGGTGACCTCGCCGCGCGCGGCATCCACGACGAACGTCGCCACCGCGCCGCGGGCGAGCGCCGCCTCGCGCGTCAGGACGAGCGCGTTGACGAGGTCCGCGACCGCCGCGCGCACCTGCCAGCGCGCCGTCGTCGCCGCGAGCGCTGGCACGGCGGTGGCCGCGACGATCGCGAGCAGGGCGAGCGTGAGGACCAGTTCGGGAAGCGTATGGGCGCGGCGCATGCGAGGCCTCCGGGTGCATTTCCGCCGGACGTGCGCGACGGGTGTCGACCGCACATCTTGGGGGCATCGCGCCGGCCTGCATCACCACGCGAATGCCCGTGGGGGCATAGGATTGCGTGCGCGGCGGCCGGCACCGCACGCGTCACATGGAGACCTGTCATGCCGCTCGCTGGATCGCGCCGTCGCTGGGCGCTCGCCCTGCTCGTCCTTGCTGCCGGATGCCGTTCCCCAACCGCCGACGCGGCCATCGCCGAGCAGCTCGCGCAGGTGTCCGACGCCCTCATCGCGATGCAGGACCAGATCGCGATGAACTCCACGACGGTGGATTCGCTCGTGCAGGTCGTGGCCCGGCAGGACACGCTCGTCAAGCGGCTGGCCGCCGCGAGCGGGGTGCCGGTGCCCTGACCGCGCCCTAGATTTCGCCCACACGGGAGGTGCCATGCGCGTCAACATCGAATACTGCGTCATCTGAAACTACGAACCCCGGGCCGTCAGTTTGGCGGCCGCGATTCGCGAGACGTTCCCCGAGGCCGAGGTGTCGCTGCAGCACAGCGGCGGCGGCCGGTTCGAGGTGACCGTCAACGACGTGCCGGTTTTCGAGAAATCGACGCTCGGCCGGCACGCAAAGCCGGGCGAGGTGCTCGACCTCATTCGACGGTCTACCCTCGCTGTATGACTCCCTTCAGTTTCTGATTTCATGAGAATCGCCATTTCCACCGGCGGCGGAGACGCCCCGGGCCTGAATGCGGTCATCCGCGCCGCCGTGATGTCGGCGATCGACCGGGGGTGGCACGTCCTCGGCATCAAGCGCGGCTACATGGGCCTGCTGGGCGAGGATGAGGTCCTCCCGCTCACCGCCGACAGCGTGCGGGGCATCGCCCACCTGGGCGGCACGATCCTCCGCACGACGAATCGCGGGAATCCGTTCCACTATCCGGTGCGCCAGAGCGACGGCACGTACCGCGAGGTGGACCGCTCGGACGAGCTGATCGAGAACGCCCGCAACCTCGGCATCGAGGCCTTCATCACGATCGGCGGCGACGGGTCCCTCGCCATCGCCCAGCGGCTCTTCGAGAAGGGCGTGCGGATCGTCGGCGTGCCGAAGACCATCGACAACGACGTGAGCGGCACGATCACGACCTTCGGCTTCGACACGGCGGTCACCACCGCCATGGAAGCGATCGACAAGCTGCACACGACGGCGTCGAGCCACGACCGCGTGCTGGTGCTCGAGGTCATGGGGCGCGACTGCGGCTTCATTGCGCTCCATTCCGGCGTGTCGGGACAGGCGCACGTGATCCTGATTCCCGAGATCGCGTTCGACATCGACAAGGTGTGCGCGCATATCATGCAGCGCGACGCGCAGGGCAAGAAGTTTGCGATCGTCGTGGTTGCGGAAGGCGTGCCGTTCGAGGGCGAGCAGGGATCGCTTGGCGAGTCCATGCCGGGGCAGGCGCGGCGGGTCGGCGGCGTGGCGGACCGCATCGCCAAGGCCATTCAGGCGCGCACGGGCAAGGAGTGCCGGTCGCTGGTGCTCGGACACCTCCAGCGCGGGGGAATGCCCACGGGGTATGACCGCCTGCTCGCGACGCGGTTCGGCGGCGCGGCCACCGAGGCGGTGGCCAACGCCAAGTGGGGGCACATGGTGGCGCTGCAGACGCCGCACATCGTGCCGATTCCCATCGTCGAGGCGCTGCAGGCGCCCAAGCGCGTGGATCCGACGCACGATATCGTTCGCACGGCGCGGCGGATCGGGATCTCGTTCGGGGATTGATCGGGGAGGTGGCGGGACGCCCGTGGATCAGGAACGTGGCTGCCGGGTATGATTCACCGAGGTAGCGCCACCGCGGGTTGGATCGTCCGTAGGGCGGACCATCGCCCATTCTGGAGGCAGTTCTGAAGCGCTTGTCCTTGATCTTGCCGGTTCTGCTCCTGTCGTCCGCTGCTGCGGCGCAGGATTCGCGCGTGCCGTCCTCGCGCATGCCGGAGTCATTCACGCCGCCTGCCGGGCTCTGCCGGCTCTGGATCAGCGGCGTGCCGGCCTCGCAGCAGCCAGCGCCCACCGACTGCGCCAGCGCCATCCGGAACCGGCCGTCCAACGCGGCGGTGGTCTTCGGCCCGCAGCTTCGCGGCGAGTCCATGGAGATGCGTCCCTTTGCGGGGCGTTCGGGGCACGCCCCGGCGCGGCAGCTGGCGCCCGACGCGCGGCAACCGGATGTCCGTCAGATTGAGACGCTGCAGCCGGGAGGTCGCCCGGTCCAGGTGCGCGAGGATCCGCGCGGCCGCACGCCGGACCGGGTGCCTGACTCGGCCGTGAAGCCCGCCAAACGCAAGCCGGAGAAGCCGCAGTAAGCCAGCCCCTGCGCCCCGTCACTGACCCGTACCTCCCGCGCGATCACGATACCTTCGTGCGCAGCGGGACCGGGGGACGCATCATCGTCATCGCCCCGACCCGCGCGGCGTGCGAGACGATCGAACTGGCCTTCACGCTCGACATCGAGACGGTGCTGTGGAAGAGCCACGGCGAACGCCTGCGCGCGCTCGCCGCGCGGCTCACCGCCGAGGGGGAGCGCGGCGGGCAGCGCCCGGGCTTCGGCATCGTGGCCGGCACGGGGACGGGCAAGACGCTGAGCATCAAGCCCATCGCCCAGATCATGCTTGCCACCGACGACCTGCGCGTGGGCGTCATCAACCGCGAGCGCGAGGCGACGCCGGAGACGCCCACCTGGAACGTCATCATCGTCACCACCGGCATCGCACGGCGCTGGTTCCAGGACGGCGACATCCGGCCGCAGGACACGCTGGTCGTGGACGAGATCCACCAGACCTCCGCCGAGCTGGAGCTGTGCCTCGCCCTCGGCAAGCGCGTCGGATGCCGGTACATCTGGCTGTCGGCCACGGTGGACCCGGCGTTCTACGCGCGCTATCTCGTCGCCGCCGAGGTGATTGAAAGCAGTGCGTTCGATCCGGCGAAGGCCGCGGTGGTCGAGGTCATTCGCAAGAAGCCGCTCGACTTCCTCGATGACAGGTTCCTGCAGCGCGTCACCAAGGAGAAGCGCGGCGTGGGCGTCTTCCTGCCCACGCGCGCCGGGGTCGAACAGGCGGCGGCGCTGGTGCAGGAGCGCTTTCCGCGGATGAACGTCGCGTTCTACCACGGCGGCGAGCCGATTCGGGTGATCCGCCCGTTTTTGGAAGGGCAGGAACCCAAGCCGTTCCTCCTCGCGATGACCGCGGCGGGGCAGAGCGCCCTCAACGTGCAGGGACTCGATACGGTGGTCATCGACGACACGCGCTTCAC
>JACREJ010000043.1 GCA_016218305.1 Gemmatimonadota bacterium
CGACGTCATCATCAAGAAGATCCAGATCGAGCGCGTCAAGGAACAGCAGGCGCGCGAGCTCATGCGGTGGGAGGCGGAGCAGCACGTCCCGTTCGACATGGAGTCCGTCGAACTCGACTTCCAGATCCTGGATCCCGACGCGGACGGCCCCGAGATGAGCGTGCTGCTGGTCGCCGCCAAGCGGGAGCTCGTTGAGGCCAAGCTGCGGCTGCTGGCCGATGCCGGCCTCACTCCGGCGGTCGTGGACGTGGACGCCTTCGCGCTGCACAACGCGTTCGAGCTCAGCTACCCCGACGCGATGCAGGGCGTCGTCGGCTTGGTGAACATCGGCCACGAAGTGACCAACATCAACATCCTCGACGAAGGGGTGCCGATCCTCACCCGCGATATCACGGTGGGGACGCGCCGGTTCCGCGAGGATCTGCAGCGTGAACGCGGCTTGGGAGCGGAGGAGGCGTCGCAGCTGCTCGAAGGCTACGACCGGTCGCCGCATCTCGACGCCGTGCTCGAGGGGCGTGGCGAGGAGATCGCGGTCGGCATCGAGCGGGCCGCGGCCTTCCTCGCGTCGTCGTCGCGCAACGCCGCGCCAATGCGGGCGGTCTACATGTGCGGCGGCGGCTCGCGCATCCCCGGGCTTTCCGACGTGCTCGCTGCGCGCTTGCGCGTGCAGGTCGAGCTCGCCAATCCTCTGGCCAACCTGCGGGTCCGTGACGGCGCCTTCGAGCCGCTCGTCACGGACGAAGTGGCGCCGTTGCTGATGCTCCCCATCGGCCTGGCGCTGCGCCAGCCCGCCTGACCCGGGCCCAGAGCGCATCATGATTGAAATCAATCTCCTACCCGGCGCGCGAAAGAAGACGCGGAGTCGTGGGCCGTCGTTCAGCATTGGCGACGCGCTCCAGGGCCTCCAGTCACGGGTGCGCGATCCGTGGATGATCTCCGCCGTGGCTGGCGTGGCCGTCGGCCTCGTGGCCATCGGCGCCATGTGGACCCTCCAGTCGCGCCGCGAGTCGTCGCTCATCGAGCGCGAGCAGAAGGCGGTGCAGGACTCCACGCGCTACGCCTCGGTGATCGCCGAACGCGCGAAGGCCGAGGCGCAGCGCGACTCGGTCCAGCGCCAGATCGCGGTGATCTCGGCCATCGACGGCACGCGCCTGATCTGGCCGCATGTCCTCGACGAGATCGCCCGCGCCATGCCGCCCTACGTCTGGCTGCGCTCCGTCACGCAGACGAGCGCCGTGTCCAACGAGTCGCCCGAGGTGCAGGCCGGCGTCAGCAAGGCGGCGCCGAAGAAGGGCCCGGCCCGTCCGGCGGCACAGCAGTCCGACGAGAACGTCCTCTCCCTGCAGATCGTGGGCAACACCGTGGACATCCAGGCGCTGACGCGCTTCATGAAGGCGCTCGAGGCGTCCCCGTTCCTGCAGAACGTGACGCTCGTGCGCAGCGACGTGGTGATGCAGCAGGGCAAGGAAGCCACCGAATTCCGGCTCGACATGCAATATGAGAAGCCCGACCCCTCGGTACTGCGCACCGTGCCGTTCACCGTCTCGGTGAGGTAACCCATGGCCGGCCTTCCCACCAACCAGCGCGACCAACTCCTCTTCTTCGTGGCCTTCCTCGGCGTCGTCGGGGCGGGCGCGTACTGGTATTTCGTCTTCTCGCCGAAGCAGGAGTCGCTCGCCGTGATCGCCACCCACGTGGACTCGCTTGATGCCGGCAACCAGCGCGCCAAGGCGCAGCTGGCGCGCGGATCGGTGGCGAGCATCCGCGAGGAATCCGAGCGGCTGCGCGCCAACCTCGAGCTCATGCGCACGCTCGTCCCGGCCGGCAACGAGGTCCCCGCGCTCCTCGAGCAGGTCTCGACGGCCGCCCGTCGCGTGGGCCTCGAGATCAACTACATCGAACCCGAGCCCGTGATTCCGGGCGAGCAGTTCGACACCTACCGCTACAGGCTGCGCGCCAACGGCAGCTATCACGAGATCGGCCAACTGCTCACCGGCATCGCGTCGATGACCCGCATCGTGGCGCCGCTGGGGCTTCAGCTCGCGCCGTCCGGCAGTCCCAGCGTCGCGGGCAAGACGGGAGAGACCGGCACCGTGATGCTGCAGGCCAGCTTCTCGATCCAGACCTACGCGGTGAAGACAGCCCAGGGTGACCAGGGCGGCAGCGGGTCGGCGCCGGGCAAGCCGGGGAGGAAGGGATGATCCGTCGCCTCATCGGACTGCTTGCGGTGTTCGCCGGCGCGTCGGTCGCGCTGGCGCAGATGCCGCCGTCCATCAAGAAGCCCATCGAGCAGGCGCGCAAGAACGTCAACGCGACCAACGCCCAGACGGCCGCAGTGAACGCAGGCGCCACGTCGGCGCCGGTTGCGGCGCAGAAGAAGGCCGTGGACGTGTCGCCGATCAAGGGGGTGGCGAAGCCGCAGGCGGCCGCCGGCAAGGCCGCAGCGCCCGCCCCGCCGCCG
>JACREJ010000044.1 GCA_016218305.1 Gemmatimonadota bacterium
GGAGCGGGCTCGCTTCGCGACGCCGGCCCGCGCGCCACACTCGCCCCTCTCCCCCAAGCGGCAGACCCGCGTCTCCGGCCGCGCAGGCGGCCGCAGGACCCATAGACGGCGCGCGCAGCGCGCTCGTAGGGTCCGAGAGCCTGCGCGGACGGAGGTGCGGGCCTGACGCGCCCCCTCCTGAGGAGGCGCGGGCCTGCCGCCCCCCAAGAGTGAAAACGATGCCGACCGCGCGCGAATGGTGACACACACGGACCGTGGCGCTGCTACACTCGCGCCATGACCAAAGCGACCAACTCCTTCGGCGAACTCGGCGAACGCGTCGCCGCCCGCTGGCTCGAGCGCCAGGGCTACACCGTGCTCGCGCGCCGCTGGCGCAGCGGACATCGCGACATCGACGTGATCGCGGAACGCGATGGCATCGTGGCCTTCGTCGAGGTGAAAACGCGCGCCGCACTCGAATTCGGTGATCCTGTGGAGGCCGTGCATGCGCAGAAACAGCGCTCGCTCGTGCGCAGTGCTCGCGAGTGGATGGCGCGACACGATGCGGCGAAGTCGGAGTATCGCTTCGACGTCATCGGCGTGCTGTTGCGCGACCGAACGGCATGGGTCCGGCACGTCGAATCCGCGTTTACAGTGTAACAATTCGCAACACCACGGCAATTCCGCGAGATCACGGATCTGCTACGCGGGTACCAACTGCCGCATAAAGCGATAGTCTACAAGGGTTTGCGGTGTCTGTTGATAAGTCGTTGTTTGGAAACACGTTACGGTGTGATGGCTCCATAGACCCCCTTGTGAAAGTGCGTTCTCTTCGTATTTTCTTCGGGACGCGCTTTTCGCTTTCTGTTCGGGGATACCCCCACCGCTTCACCGGGGTAGATTCCCTTCACGGGCCGCTGGCCCCAGTTCGCTCGAGGAGTTCATGGCCGTTTCCGCCGCGCAGCAAGACGAAAAGAAGAAGGCACTCGGTCTTGCCATCGCGCAGATCGAGAAGTCGTACGGCAAGGGCGCCATCATGAAGATGGGCGCCGACCGTGCGGCGGTGCGCGTGGAGTCGATTCCGACCGGCGCCATCAACCTCGATGCGGCGATCGGCGTGGGCGGCATTCCACGCGGACGCGTCACCGAGATCTACGGGCCGGAGTCGTCGGGCAAGACCACGCTCTGCCTGCACGTCATCGCCAACGCGCAGAAGACGGGCGGCACGGCGGCCTTCATCGACGCCGAGCATGCGCTCGACACCGAGTACGCCAAGAAGCTCGGCGTGGACGTGGACAAGCTCCTCATCTCGCAGCCCGACACGGGCGAGCAGGCGCTGGAGATCTGCGAGATCCTCGTGCGCTCCGGCGCCGTGGACATCGTCGTCGTCGACTCGGTCGCGGCCCTCGTGCCGAAGGCGGAAATCGAGGGCGAGATGGGCGATTCGCACGTCGGCCTGCAGGCGCGGCTCATGAGCCAGGCGCTGCGCAAGCTCACCGGTGCCATCGCCCGTTCCAAGACGTCGGTGGTCTTCATCAACCAGCTGCGCGAGAAGATCGGCGTGATGTTCGGCAATCCCGAGACGACGACGGGCGGCAAGGCGCTCAAGTTCTACGCGTCGCTGCGCCTCGACATCCGCCGCGTCGGTCCGGTGAAGGAGAAGGAAGACGTCATCGGCTCGCACGTGCGCGTGAAGGTCGTGAAGAACAAGGTCGCCCCGCCGTTCAAGCAGGCGGAGTTCGACATCATGTACGCCGAAGGGATCTCCCACGTCTCGCTGCTGGTAGATATCGGTGCCGAGTCGGGGATCATCGAGAAGTCCGGCGCCTGGTACAGCTACAACAACCAGCGCATCGGGCAGGGGCGTGAGAACGCCAAGATGTTCCTGCGCGACAACCAGGCCGTGATGCTCGAAGTCGAGGCGAAGGTGAAGGAAGTGCTCGGAATCGGACTGCAGCCGAACGGCGAGGAAGCCGCGGAGGAATAGGGGCAGCAGTCTCGCCCCGTGGGTTGCGCCGGGGGGTCGATCTTGGTGTACGGCCGGGGCCCGGAATCCCCGATCTGCACCTGGGTGGCCCCCCGGTGCTCTTCCCCCCCCCCACTGCTCAGGAGGGGGATGGGTACAGGGGCTTGGAAGGGGGGAGGAGTGGAGGTTTGGGGGACGAGGGGTGAGGGATTCGATTGATGCGGAGTGAGTCGCTGGGTGGCATTTTTCACTCACTCCTGATGGCATACCACGGAGTGCGTTGATGTTCAGCTGGACCAAGTCGAAGATGGTGACGGTGGGTGGACCGGAGGACGCCGATGCGGATGGCGGCCACCAGGCCTCTGCCGTGGCCGGCACGATCACCGGGCTGCGCGAGAATCCCCGCAAGCCGGGGCGCTACGCGGTGCTGGTGGATGGCAAGAGCGTCGCCATCGTGAATGCCGCCTACCTGCACGATGCCGGCCTGGCCGTGGGGAAGGTGGTCGACGAGGCCGCCGGCGACCGACTGCTCCTCGCCGCGCGCAAGCTCGAGGCCTTCGATCGCGCCGCCGCCGCACTCGGCCGCAGGGCGCGCAGTGCGCACGAGCTCGAGCGCTGGCTCCTGCAGCGCGGCTTTGATCGCGGTGATGTCACCGACGCCGTGCAGCGGCTCACCGAGATCGGCGCCATCGACGATTCCCAGTTTGCCCGTGCCTTTGCCCGCTCCCGAGCGCTGGGCAAGGGTATGTCCAAGCGTCGGCTCGCGCAGGAACTCGCGCGCCGCGGCGTGGACAGCAAGATGGCGAGCGCGGCCATTGCCGACGTGCTCGAGGAGGAGTCGGTGGACGAGCGCGCGCTGCTCGAGGCGGCGGCCCGCAAGAAGTTGGCGGTGCTGCGCGGGCAGGAGCCGGACGCGGTGCGGAA
>JACREJ010000047.1 GCA_016218305.1 Gemmatimonadota bacterium
GCGCAGTTCGCGTCCGGGGCCGTGCGCGAGCTGTTCCGCACGACCGCTTCGACGTCGACGTTTCACACCAACTACGACGTGACGCGGGACGGGCAGACGTTCATCATGGTCCAACCGAAGGCATCGAACGACCAGAACGTGGTGGTGCTGCTCAACTGGTTCGAGAATCTCAGGGCGAGGCGCAAGTAGTCATGGACACGATTAGCCGTCTCAGTGCCGCGCTGGCCGACCGCTACCGCATCGAGCGCGAGCTCGGGCAGGGCGGCATGGCCACCGTGTACCTGGCCCACGATCTCAAGCACGACCGCCACGTCGCGCTGAAGGTGCTCAAGCCCGAGCTGGCCGCGGTGCTCGGCGCCGAGCGGTTCGTGGTGGAGATCAAGACGACGGCGGCGCTGCAGCATCCCAACATCCTGCCGCTCTTCGATTCGGGCACGGCGGACAGTTTCCTGTACTATGTCATGCCGTACATCCAGGGCGAGACGCTGCGCAGCAAGCTCGACCGCGAGACGCAGCTCGGCGTGGACGAAGCCGTGAAGATTGCGCGTGAGGTGGCCGATGCGCTCGACTACGCGCACCGCAACGGCGTGATCCACCGCGACATCAAGCCCGAGAACATCCTGCTGCACGACGGGCGGCCGATGGTGGCCGACTTCGGCATCGCGCTGGCGGTGAGCGCGGCGGCGGGCGGCCGCATGACGGAGACCGGGCTGTCGCTGGGGACGCCGTATTACATGAGCCCCGAGCAGGCGACGGCAGAAAAGGAGATCAGCGCGCGCAGCGACGTGTACTCGCTGGCGAGCGTGCTCTACGAGATGCTGACCGGCGAGCCCCCGTACATGGGGAACTCGGCGCAGCAGATCATCATGAAGATCATCACCGAGACGGCGCAGCCGGTGACGAAGCTGCGCAAGTCGGTCCCGCCGAACGTGGCGGACGCGGTGGCGCGGGCATTGGAGAAACTGCCCGCCGATCGCTTCCCGACGGCGGCGGCATTCTCGGCGGCGCTTGGCGATCCCAACGCAACATCGGTGCGCACACCGGCGATATCGACACCGGCCGCCAAGCGGCGGCGCTGGATCGTGGCGGGTGTGGGCGCGGTGCTCGCCGCGGCAGCGTTCGGTGTAGGCCGCCTGACCGGTGGCGCGGACGGTGACGGTCAGGTGATGCGGGTCTCGGTCCCACTCGGCGACAGCGCCGTGGTGCGGGCCATCGGCAACCGACGATTGGCGCTCTCGCCCGCGGGCGACCGCATTGTCTTCGTGGGACCGGATGGCGCCGATGAGGCGCTGTGGGTTCGCGAGGTGAGCCAGCCTACGGCGCGGAAGCTGCCGGACACAAAGGGGGCATTTGCCCCGTTCTTCTCGCCAGACGGCGAGTCCATTGGTTTCTTCACCGCGATCGGCGGCCAGGCAATGCTCAAGGTGATCACCTTGTCTGGCGCCGTGGCGCGCACCTTGGTTGCGGATTCGGTAGCAGCCTACGGCGGCGGCGACTGGGGTGACGACGGGAATATCGTCTTCACGACGTCGAGCCGCGGCTTGGCACGGGTGTCGGCCACCGGGGGGTCGCTCACCGTGGTGTCGCGCCCCGATTCCAGCAAGTCGCAGCAAGAGCACGACTACCCCAATGTGCTGCCGGGGAGCAAGAAAGCGCTGGTGATGCTCTGGATGGGGTCGCCGGAGACGAATCGCATCGGCGTCGTGGATCTCAAGTCGGGGGCGGTCACCGACCTCGCTCCGGGGACGTTTGCGCTGTACCTGGAGCCCGGGCGCATCGTGATCGGGCTGGCCGATGGCCGGTTGATGGCGGCCTCGTTCGACGTGAAGCGCGGGGTGCTGACGTCAACGCCAGTGCAGGTGCTGCAAGGGGTGCAGCAGGAAACGAGCAACGGGACGCTGCAGTTTGCGGTCTCGAAGTCCGGGACGCTGCTGTACCAGGCGGTGGGCGGCGAGAGCTCGCGGTTCGTCTGGGTGACCCGCGAGGGGTCGCAGACGCCCGTGGACTCGTCGAAGCTGAATTCCGTGCCGACGTTCGCGCTGTCTCCGAGCGGTGGGCAAATCGCGCTGCACGGAGCGGGCAACATCTGGGTGAAACAGATCTCCACCGGCGTGATCACGCGGCTGTCGTTCGACGTCACCGCGCCGGATCGTCCGGCCTGGACGCCGGATGGCCGCAGCGTGGCCTTCCTGGCGAGTCGCAGTGGCCGGCGCACGGCCTACATGCGTCGTGCGGATGGCAGCGATGCCACGCACCCGGCGACGCCAGGTTCAACCCGGCTCGATGAAATCACCTTCGACCCGCTGGGACGGTTTGCCGTGCTGCGCACCGAGGGCAGCAGCCCCGGCACGCGGAAGATCCTGATCGCGGATCCCCAGAAGGACAGCGTGCCTCGCGTGCTGCTGCAGTCGCCGTTCGATCACTACGCGGTGACGCTCTCGCCGAATGGGAAGTGGCTGGCGGTGGTCTCAGCGGAAGCCGGCACGCCCGAAGTGCACGTGCGGCCATTTCCCGCGGTGGACTCGGTGCGCTACGTCATCTCGGTCGGCGGGGGCGTGGAGCCGCTGTGGAGCCGGAACGGAAGAGAACTCTATTTCCGGAACCCGCGCGGCGACATGTTCGCCGCGCCCGTGTCCACCGGGACGAGTTTCTCCTTTGGTGTGCCGAAGCGGCTCTTCCTCGGTACCGGACTCGCGATAGGGCCGTTCTACCGCGCGTATGACGTGCATCCCGACGGCCAGCGCTTCCTGATGGTGAACGCCGGTGGTGCCGATGCGAACAGCCTGGCGTTGATCCTGAACTGGCGCAAGGAACTCGACCGGCTGACGGCCGCGATGCGCTGAACGCGTGCGGGCTGCTACTTGCCCGTTTCGCCGGACGACGAAGTGCACGTCGGCGCGGAGCGCTGGTCGCCGTCGACGCTGACCGAACAGGTGAGCCCGCTCGACACATGCCGTGCGGTGGCGGTATAGCCCCGCTGCGAGACGCTGACGAGGCGGATGGTCACGCCGGGAGAGGTGCGGAAGCGGTAGCCGACGTCCTGCACGCGCCGTGCGTACGCCTCCGCATTGTCCGTGAAGTACGCCTCCTGCGCCGTGGCGAGGTTGCGCAGGTCCGA
>JACREJ010000046.1 GCA_016218305.1 Gemmatimonadota bacterium
GCGATTGGGATTGGCGATTGGGATTGGCGATTGGGATTAGCGATCGGGGATGCAATCCGCCAATTCCCGCCCTTCAACCTGCACCGTCACGTGACCGATGCCGAATCGCGCCATGGCGGCGTGGATCTGTTCGAGCGCCTCCTGGTGTCGCGCCGGTTCGGGCGCCACGACGTGCACGCTCATCGCCACCATGCCGCTCGTAACCGTCCAGACGTGGAGATCGTGCACCGAACAGACGCCGGGGACGGCGGCGATGGCCGCACGCACGGCTTCGAGCGAGATATGCGGTGGCACGGCCTCGAGCAGGACGTCCACCGACTCGCGCACCAGTGACCACGCACCGCGGACGATGAGCAGCGTCATAACTATGGACGCAATGGGGTCGGCGATGACCCATCCCTTGTAGCGCACGGCAAGGCCGGCAAGGATCGCCGCCACCGAGCCGAGGAGGTCGCCGAGGACGTGCAGGTAGGCGCCGCGCACATTGAGCGATGACGAGGCGCCCGCGTGCAGGAGGCGCGCGGCGATGAGGTTTACCACCAGGCCGCCCGCGGCCACGAGCAGCATGAGGCCGCTCTGGAGCGGTTCCGGATGGCGGAGACGGCCCACCGCCTCCCAGACGATGCCGACGCTCACCAGCAGGAGCACGGAGCCGTTGAGGAAGGCGGCGAGGATCTCCCAGCGCAGGTAGCCGAACGTCTTGCTCGACGTGCCGGGCTGGCGGCTGAACCAGGCCACGAAGAGCGAGAGCCCAAGCGCCCCGACGTCGGTGAGCATGTGGCCGGCGTCCGCCAGCAGCGCCAGCGAGTTGGCCATCCAGCCGCCGACGACCTCGGCGAAGAAGAACGCCAGGGTGAGCCCGAGGGCCGCCTTGAGGCCGGTGGTGCCCGGCGCGTGGTGGTGCGACGCCCCGTCCCCGTGGTCATGCCCGTCCGCGGCCCCGCCCGGTCGGCCATTGGCCAGCTGGACACAGTCCGCCTGGGCGCGAACGGCGCTCACCAGGCACCCCGGCGCTGGCGTGGCGTGCTGCGCCCTCGGTACGTTTGACCCGTGATCTCGCGCCTTGGCCTCATCGTCCTGCTGCTGCTGGTTAACGGTTTCTTTGTTGCGGTGGAGTTCGCGCTCGTGCGCGCCCGCCGCACGCGGCTGCAGGCCATGGTCCGTGCCGGCGACCCGATTGCCCGCTTCGCGCTGCATGCCACCGACAATCTGGCGCGTGTGCTCTCGGCCAGCCAGTTGGGAATCACCGCCACGTCGCTCGGCCTTGGCTGGGTGGCGGAGGAGTCCATCGGGCACGTCTTCGAGACCTGGTTTGCCGCCCTCCCCTTTGCCATCGAAGCCGGACTACGCGTCAGCCTCGGCGCCGCGGTGGCCCTGCTGGCCGTCACGTACCTGCACGTGGTCTTCGGCGAGCTGACCCCGCGCGCCGCGGCGCTCCAGCATCCCGAGACCTGGGCCAAGTGGCTCGCGCCGCCGCTGCTGGCGTTCGCATGGATCATGATGCCGTTCACGTGGCTCCTGAACGCCTCGGCCGCCGCCGTGCTGCGGCCGTTCGGCGTGCGCCTGGACTCCACGCACGACAGCGTGCACTCCCCCGAGGAGCTCAAGGTCATCGTCGAGCAGAGCCAGCGCGAGGGCGAGATCGAGCAGCAGGACGCCGACCTCATCGGCGCCGTCTTCGAGTTCTCGGAGAAGAACGCGCGTGAGGTGATGACGCCGCGCACGGCGATCGTGGCCATTGACGCCGGCGCCACGCTGGACGAAGCGCTCGCCATCGTCGAGGAGGCGGGCTTCTCGCGCTATCCCGTGTTCGAGGAGTCGCTCGACAACGTGGTCGGCATGGTGCACGCCAAGGACCTGCTGCCGGTGCTGCGGCATCGTCCGGCCACGTTCTCCATGGCGAGCGTGATGCGCGACGTGCACGCCGTCCCGGGGTCACGCGAGGTGGAGGAGGTGCTCGCCGACTTCCAGCGCCTGAAGGAGCACATGGCCATCGTGCTCGACGAGTACGGCGGCACCGCGGGACTCGTGACGATGGAGGACCTGCTCGAGGAGCTGGTGGGCGAGATCCTCGACGAGCACGACGAAGGCGCGGCCGCGGCGCACCGGTCGGTGGCGGGCGAGACGCTGGTGCCCGGGCAGGCCGAGATCAGCGACGTCAATGAGCAGTATGAGCTGCAGGTGCCGGAGGAGGATTACACGACCGTCGGCGGCTTCGTCTTCGGCCTGCTCGGCCGCCTGCCGCAGGTGGGCGACCGTGTGAGCGGCGGCGGCGCGACGTGGACCGTCCGCGAAATGGACGAGCGGCGGATCGCGATCCTGGAGATGACGCGGGACTGAACTTCAACCGCGAAGATCGAAGGACGCGAAGGAACACGAAGGAAGACAACTGCCAGCGTCGGAGCGCGCCACGCATCTCCCCGCGTGGCGCGCGTTCGCAGGCGCGGATTTCCTTCGCGCCCCTTCGTGTACGTCGCTCCTTCGTGGTGGCGGTTGCCGTTATCTAGTCGTGAGCCGCGCCGCGAGCAGGATCGCCTCGATCATCGACGACGGATCGGCCTTGCCCTGCCCCGCGATGTCGAGCGCGGTGCCGTGGTCGGGGGACGTGCGCGGGAACGGCAGGCCGAGCGTCACATTCACCGCCGACCCGAACGACGCGACCTTGATGGCGGTCATGCCCACGTCGTGGTACGGTGCGATCACCGCATCGAACTCGCCCCGCATCGCGCGCACGAACACCGTGTCGGCGGGGAACGGGCCGCGCAGGCCGTTGGCGCGGGCGGCGGGCGCCAGCAGTGTGTCATCCTCCGACCCGAAGCGAGCGCCGTCCCCGGCGTGCGGGTTGAGCGCGCAGAGCGCGATGCGCGGCTCGGCAATGCCGAACGCCTCCTGCAGGCCGGCGCGGGTGACCCGCGCCACGCGGGCAATGAGCTCACCGGTAAGCAGCGCCGGCACGTCGCGGAGCGCCACGTGCGTGGTGGCGAGCACCACGCGCAGGCGGTCGCTCGCCAGCATCATCGCGACGTCGCGCCCGGTGAGCGCGGCCAGCATCTCGGTGTGGCCGGGATAGTCATAGCCCCCGGCGAGCAGCGCGTGCTTGTCGATGGGCGCCGTCACCATGGCGCCGGCCGTCCCCGCCTGGCACAACGCCACGGCCCGCGCGATCGCCTTGCCGGCGAGCCGCCCGGCGTTGGCGTCGCTCTGCCGCGGGTGCCACTCGCCCACCACGTCGGTGGCTGCGCACTCCAGCCCCGACGGACCGACCACCACCCAACGGCAAGCGCCCGCGACCCGGGGGTCGGCGAGCGCCTTGCGAACGATCTCCGCGCCAATGCCGCGCGGGTCGCCCAGCGTGATGGCCAGCGTCGGCAGCGTCACATGCGGATCGAGACGTACATCTCTTTGCGCAGCTGGTCGAGGATGCGGCGCGCCGTCTTCTCCTGCGCCAACTGCGCGCGGATGCGCTCGCGAACGTCCGAGAGCTTCAGGTCGCCGCTCTCTTCGGCGGAGGTCAGCTGCAGGACGACGACCTTGCTCAGGCCGTTCTGCGGATTCGGAATCAGGAACGGGCCGGCGAAGTCACCTGCCTTCTTGTCGGCGAGCGCCTCGCGGTAGGCCGGCGGCAGCGAGTCGCGCGGCACCGGGTCGGCCATGAGCCGCAGCTCCGCGTCGTCGTGGTGCTTGGTGACGAGCGAGTCGTACGACGCCCCCTTCTGCCACGCGGCAAGCGTCGAATCCGCCTCGGCCCTGGCGCGGGCCACGTCGGCGGAGTCCATGTTCCAGCGCAGCAGGATGTGCCGCGCCTTCACTTCCGCGGGACGAATGCGGTCCACGCGGATGATGTGCGCGCCAAAGACGGTCTCGACCGTGGGACTGACGACGTTGGGGTTGAGCGCGAACATCATCTGGTCGAAGGCCGGCACCATCATGCCGCGCCGCGCCCAGCCGAGGTCGCCGCCCAGGTCCTTCGACCCGGGATCCTGCGACTCGCGCTTCGCCACCACCTCGAAGTCGGTCCCCCTCGCGATCTCGGCGCGCAGCGAGTCCATCTTGGCCAGCGTGGCCTTCTTGCTCGCGTCGCTCGGCCGGGGACTGACGATGATCTGCCGGAACGTCACCGTGGCGGGGCGGCGCGGCAGGCGGTCCTTCGCCTTGTCGAACGCCTCCGCAATCTCTGCCTCGCTGATGGCGACGGACGGCATGCGTCCCTTCGCCTTGAGCGAGTCGATGGCGCGCTGCTGGAACAGGTCGCGCTTGGCGCGGTCCACGCGAATCCGGCGCAGTTCGTCCACCGATCCGAAGCCCTCGCCCTTCAGGGCGTCGCGATATTCCTGCTCCGACTTGAACTGGTCGCGGATGCGCTTCATCTCGCCTTCGACCTGCGCCAGCACTTCTGCGTCGGTCACGTCGATCTTGTAGCTCTTCGCCGTGGCGATGAGCACTTCCTGGTCCACGAGGTCGCTGATCACCTCGCGCGCGAACGCGACGAACTTGGCCGAGTCGTCGGGGATCTGCGCGCCCTGCTGGCGCTGGAAGTTGATGAGCTCCTGCACCTCGCTCCACATGATGGGCTTGGAGCCGACCACCGCGATGACGCGGTCCACGGGCAGCTCGCGCGGCGCGGCGCCGGCCCCCTGCTGCCCGAAGGCCGGCAGGGTGACGACGCCGCAGAGCAGCGCCACGCGGGAGAAGTTGCGCAGCTTCACTTATGGCTTCTTGGCGGGCGCCGCCGGCTGGGCGGCGGCGTTGGGCGCGGCCGGGGCGGCCCCGGGCATCGGCACCGCCGACGCCGGCTGCTGCGCCGCGCGCGTGGAGTCGGCCACCTGGCGGATCTTGGCGGCCCGCTCGAGCGCGCGCTCGATGCCGGCGGCCACGATGCGCGACTCGTACTTCTTGCGCAGGGCCGACGAGACCGGCTCCGGGATGTTCACGAACTGCGCCTGCTCGGCGAGCAGCAGGTCGAAGTAGGCGTCGATGCGCGACGCCGCGAGGCGCTCACGCTCGGCCGTGGTCTTGGCCGAGTCCTTGAGGAAGAACGGCGAGACCTTGAGCTCCGACATCGCGCCGGCCACCTGGCCGTAGAACGCGCCCCGGATGTTCGCCAGCGCGGCGGAATCCGGCACGATCTTGGCGCTGTCGGCGGCCTTCAGGATGAGCTCGTTGCGGGCGATCTGCTTGAGGAAGTACGGAATCGCCGTGTCCGGCGCCTGCGCCAGCTGCTCGCGGATGCGGGCCTGCGGCGGCATCGCGCCCAGCCACTGCACGAGGCGGGCGGCGGTGAGGCTGCCTCCCTTCCACGTCACGAGCGTCGACTTGTCGGTGCGGTGGGCATCGACGTCCGCCGCCACTTCCTTGACCGACTTGGACGCGCCCGACTTCACCGCGACGGCGGCCGCCTTCTCCATCCCCGCCATGTAGGTGCTCTCGGCCTTCTGCGTCGCGATCTGGCCGTACGCCTGCGCAAACTCCTTGGCGACCTCGTCGTACGCCTGGCGCTTGATCAGGTGATAGCCGAACTGCGACTCCACGATGCCCGAGACCTCGCCCGGCTTCAGCGCCTTGACGGCATTCTCGAACTCGGGGACCATCGCCCCCGGCGGGAAGACGCCGAGCGCGCCGCCAGTGGCCTTGGAACCGTCCTGCGACTTGGCCTTGGCCACGTCGGCAAAATTGGCGGCGGTGACCGTGCGGCGGATCTTCTCGAGCTCGGCGCGCACCGAGTCACGCGACTTCTGCGTCATTCCCTCGCGCGGCGACATGAGCAGGATGTGACGCGCGGCGTACATCTCGCCCGCGGCGTACTTGGCCGGGAGCGTCGTGGAGTCGACCTTGCTCCAGTCCTTGGAGATGCGCTCGTAGAAGCCCTTCGACTTCTCCTGCGCCAGCGCCGACCACATGGCGTCGTCGGCCACCTCGGCCTCGTGCAGCGTGTCGTCGTGCGCGGCGGCGTAGCCGATCAGCTGGTACGAGATCCAGGCGTCGGCCACGGCGTTGGCGACGTCCTTGCGCAACGGCACCTTCGCGTTGCCGAGCAGGTCGGCGAGGCGGGTGACGGAGAGCTCCTGCGTGCCGGCGCGCGCCACCACGTCAACATGGGCGGTGAGCGCCTCCTTGAAGCCGTCGCAGGCGGCGATGCCAAGGGTGGCGACCAGGGTGGTGGCGAGGATGACGTTGCGCTTCATCGAGGGATGGGAAGGCGGGCGTTGTCCGGCCGACCGGCGAAGGCGCCGGAGGCAGGCAGTCCCGTAAGTAAGGTGTTACTTCGGATCGGTCGTAATTGTTCGCAGCGCGCGCACGAGCCCCTCGAGCATCGAGGCAACACCCAAGCGCGTCAGCTTCAACGACAGGGGCTGCACTCGCCGGACATCGACCTGGAACTGGACGTCCCGGAAGGCGGTGGCCAGGGGCTTCATGCGCGGCAGCGCATCAACGCGAAAGTTAACACGGGCCTCTGCTCCGCGCACCAGGATGCCCTCGATTCCCAGTCGCCCGCCCACCAGGCGGAGCGTCGCCGACGCCACGTAGGCCTCGGCGGGCGCAGGCAGGGCGCCAAACCGGTCCCGCACCTCGTCGCGGAGCGCCTCGATGGCCTCCACCGACTGGGCGCTCGCCAGCCGCCGATACAGGTCGAGCTTGGCGTCGGCCGAGGCGATGAAGTCGTCGGGGAGGAAGCAGGGGAGGTCCATGGAGACGTCAGCCGGGGGCGGCGGCGGCGCGTTGGCGCCGCGCTGCACCCGCTGGACGGTCTCCTCAAGCATGCGCAGGTACAGGTCGAACCCGACGGCGTGCACGAACCCCGACTGTTCGGGCCCCAGCAGGTTGCCGGCGCCGCGCAATTCGAGGTCCTTCAACGCGACGTGGTAGCCGGCGCCCAGCTCGGTGTGGTGTTCGAGCACCTTCAGCCGGCGCTCGGCGTCGAGGTCCACCTGCGTATCCGGCACCAGCAGGTAGCAGTAGGCGCGACGGTGCGACCGTCCCACACGCCCGCGCAGCTGGTACAGCTGGGCGAGCCCGAACCGGTCGGCGCGGCTCACGAACATCGTGTTGGCGTTGGGCACGTCGAGGCCGCTTTCCACGATCATCGTGCTCACGAGCACGTCCACCTCGCCGCGCACGAACCGCGCCATCACCTGCTCGAGGTCGCGCTCGCGCATCTGCCCGTGCCCCACCGCCACGCGGGCGCGCGGAATGAGGCGCCGCAGGTGGTCGGCCACCGCCTCGATGGTCTCGATGCGGTTGTGCACGACGAAGACCTGTCCGCCGCGGTCCAGCTCGCGCGCGATCCCCTCCTCGAGCAGGCCGTCGTCCCACGGCTCGAGGAAGGTGAGCACCGGCGAGCGGTCGCGCGGCGGCGTCTGCATGAGCGTGAGGTCGCGCAGGCCGGCCAGCGCCTGGTGCAGCGTGCGCGGAATCGGCGTGGCCGTAAGCGTCAGCACGTCGGTCTCGAGCTTGAGCTGCTTGAGGCGCTCCTTGTGCTTCACGCCGAAGCGGTGCTCCTCGTCCACGATGATGAGGCCGAGCTGGCGGAACTCGACGTCGGGCGAGAGCAGGCGATGCGTGCCGATGACGATGTCCACCGTGCCGGCCTTCAGCTCCTCCAGCTCCGCCTTCTGCTGCTTGGCGGTCTGGAAGCGCGACAGCACGGCCACCCTCACGGGGAAGTCGGCGAGACGCTCGCCGAACGTGCGCGCGTGCTGCTCGGCCAGGATCGTCGTCGGCACGAGCACGGCGACCTGCCGTCCGCTCTGCACCGCCTTGAACGCGGCGCGCACCGCAATCTCCGTCTTGCCGTAGCCCACGTCACCGACGAGGAGACGGTCCATGGGGCGCGTCGCTTCCATGTCGCGCTTGACGTCCTGCGTGGCACGGAGCTGGTCGGGCGTATCCTCGAACAGGAACGAGCTCTCGAGCTGCTTCTGCCAGGCGCCGTCCGGATTGTGGGGCGGCCGGTGCGCGATGTGGCGGCGCGCGTAGAGCTCGAGCAGCTCCTGCGTCATCTCGCGAATGGCGGCGCGGGTCCGGTCGCGCTGCTGCGCCCACTTCTTGCCGCCGAGCCGGTGGAGGCGCGGCGGCGGCGCGTCATCGGAGAGGTCGGTGGCGTGGCGGAACCGCTCCACCTGGTCGATGCGGTAGAGCGGGACGTTGAGCCGGTCGCCCCCCTCGTACTCGATGACGATCACCTCGACGGTGCTCTCGCCGACGAAGATCGTCTCCATGCCGCGGTAGATGCCGACGCCGTGCTCCAGGTGGACCACGAAATCGCCGGGCTTGAGCGCGCCGACGAGCTCGAGCGCGGTGCCCGCGGCGTAGCGCCGCGCGCGGCGGATGCGCCGGTCGCGCCGGAAGATCTCGTGGTCGGTGAGGACGCGCAGTCCGTCGGGATGCGCGCGCGGCGGGATCACGAAGCCTCCGCCCAGCACGCCAATGGAGAGCGCCGGCAGCGCCTCGCGTCCGGTGGCCGAGAGCAGCTCCTCGAGGCGTTCGGCCTGGCCGGCGTTGTCGCAGAGGATCACCGTGGGCGTGCCGTCGGCCACCACGGCGCGCAGGCGCGCCATGTCGCGCTCGATGGGCTCGGGCGGACGCAGCGGGAAGAGCACCCCTTCGGTCCCGGTCACCGACGGCACGATGGCAAGGGCGGCAAAACGACGCAGGCCGCTCTCGGCGACTTCGGGCGGCTGCAGCAGCTCGTCGCGCGCGGCCGCGTCCTCGCCGCGGCGGCGCGCGAGGTCGAGATGGTGCGCCGCTTCGTCCCACGTGCGCCGCAGCTCGGGCTCCACGTGCACCCCTTCGGGGATGATCACGAGCGAGTCGGGGGGCCACAGGTCAGCGAGGGTGGTGCGCGGCCCCTCGGCGAGGCGCGTGTCGTCGTCCCCCGAATCCTCCGCCGGCGCCGCGCCGCGGTCCGCCTCGAACGGCAGCACCACCACCTTCTCCACGGCGCGGGTGGTGCGTTGGCTCGACAGGTCGAACTCGCGCATCTCCACGAGCTCGTCGCCCCAGAACTCGAGGCGCACCGGTGCGCGCATGCCAAAGCCGTACACGTCCACGATGCCGCCCCGCACCGAGAACTGCGCGACGTCCTCCACCATCTCGGCCTTGTCGAAGCCGATGCGCGCCAGGTGCGCGGCGAGTTCGTCCAGACGCCACGTGGCGCCGCGCGCCAGTTCCAGGCGCGCCTCGGAGAGGGCGTAAGGCAGGCGCGTACGCTCCTGCACCGCGCGCACCGTCGTGACGAGCACGCGCACCTGCCCGCGACTCAGCCGTTCCAGCGTCTCGACGCGCTCGCCCGCCACCTCGGCGTGCGGTTCCACCTCGCCGAATCCCTCGCGCGACGGATAGAGCGCCACGAATCCCTCGCCGACGATGGCCTCGAGGTCGGCGAGCCAGCGTTCGGCCTCCGGCACCTGGTCGGCGACGACGACGTGCAGGCGGTTGGGCGACTCGACGGCGAGCGCGGCCACGAGGAGCGCGTCGCTCGACCCGGCGAGCCCGGCCACCGGCAGCGACTCGCCGGCGCCCGGCGCGCGTGTGCGCAGAACCTGGAACTGCGGCAGCGCCGCAAAGCGATCGAGGAGGAGCGGGAGTGCCATGCTCAGACCGCGTCCGCGTCATCGCGACGCGACACCCAGATCTCGGCGGCGAGCAGGAGCAGCGCGCCGAGCAGCAGCCCCGCGAGGATGGGGCGGGGCGAATCGCCGGACCACGCACGGGCCGTCAGCCGCGCCGCGTCGTCCACCCCCTCCGCATTGCGTCCATCGAAGCGCGCCGCGATGGCGGTGGCGCGCAGGCGTTCGAGCACCGACTCGGCGCCTTCCGCCGCGACGACGACCGCACCGGCGCGTTCAGCGCCGCGGCGAAGGAAATAGACGCCGGCAGCGGCCGGCGCGCGGAACCGTGCGCCGCGCAGCGGCTCCACGACGCCGTCGTGCCCTTCGAGGCCGGTCGCCCAGGCCGGGCGCACCACCAACGACGAAGGCGTCGCGTCGAGCACCGGCCCCGCGTCGGCGGCCAGCCGCCGTGCAATGGTGCGATCGAGCCACGGCAGGAACGACGCGCGCAGCGGCAGGTCGGTCTCCGCCGGATCGAAGGCGAAGGCGGCGAGCACCCATCCTTCTCCGGCGACGATCACCGGATCAGCGCCGGCACGAACGAGCGTATCAGCGGCGGCGGCTCCGACATGCTGCAGCGCGTAGAAGCGCTGGACCGTGGCTCCGTCGAGTCCGTCGCCGCGAAGCTGCACCGGCCCCGCGCGCCGCTCGCCAAGGCGCCACGGAATGCGGGCGCGCTCCAGCGCCCGGTTGGCGAGCGCCACGCGCGCCGGGTCGGCGGGAGCGGCGAGGAGCGCCGGAAGCGCCGCCGCGTTCTCCGCGCTGGTGATGGCGACGCCGGCCCCGTCGCGCACGCGGCCGTCAGCGGCGAGCGCCGCTAGCGCGGTGCGCGCGAAGGATCCGGCCGACGCGTCGACACGCACGGCCGGCGCCGCACCGACGTGCAGCGCGAACGGTCGCACGTCGTCGGCGCGTAGTTCATCCGGCGGCAGCTCGATGACCCCGGCGGTCCAGCCCCGCACGGCGGGCACGGCGCCCGTCTCTATGGTGCCGCCGCCGGCAACGGTGCCGCGCGCGAGCGTGGTGGTGCCCAGCGCAGCGCGCCAGGAGATGGGCTCGCGCGAGAGCACGGTGGCGCGCAGCGTGCCGCGCGGCGCCCAGTGCGGTGGATCGGTCACGACGCGCGTCACCGCCCGGTTCGCCGGCGGGGGAACGGACGGGGCGTACACCACGACGGGTGCCGCCGGCGCCGTCACCCGCGCGGGCCACGCACTCGCCTGCCCATCGGTCACGACCACCACGCGCCCACTCGGGAGCCCTGCCCCGCTCGCCACGGCGGCGCCGGCGCGCACGGCGGCGGACAGGTCGCCGGCGGCGGCGAGCGGCGCGGCGCGATCGACCGCCGCGCCCAGCGTGGCGGCGGATCCACCGGTGACTGCGCCGTCGGCCGTCACGAGCCAGAGCCGGTCGCTCGGGCGCGACTGGCGCAACACATCGCGCGCGACCTCCTGCAGGCCGGCAAACACCGAGCGGCCGTCCACCACCGCTCCGGTGCTCATCGAGTTGTCCAGCACGATGGCCATCGCCGTCGGGCCGTGGCCGGTGCCGCCGAGCCGAGCGAGGGGGCGCGCGGCGGCCAACGCGATGAGCAGGACGATGGCCACGCGCAGCAGCATAAGGAACGCGTTGCGCGCCTTGAGTTCGCGCGCGTGCTCCTGCTCCGCGCGCAACAGGTAGCGCACGGCGGGAAAGTCGAGCCGCATCTCGACCTTGCGCCGGCGCAGGTGCAGCCAGAGCGGCACCGCCGCCGCCAGTCCGAGCAGGAGCGCGAAGGGTGCGAGCAGGCTCACGGAAGGCGCTGACGCGAGAGGAAGGCGCGCCGCACCGGCACCACGAACGGCGCATTCGTGAAGATCGGCTCGTACGACGCGCCGGCGCCGGCAAGCCGTGACCGCCACTCGCCGATCGCCTCGTCCACCGTCGCCCGATACGCGGCGCGCACGTCACCCACCGAGGCCTCCACCTCCCGCCCCGTCTCCGTGTCGACGAAGACGAGCTCCGCGCCTTGCACCGACAGGTCGTGCTCGGCGGGGTCGAGGAGGTGCAGCACGGTGACCTGGTGCCCGGCACCGCGCAGCACCTGCACGGCCTTGATGGTCTCGTCTTCGTCGAGAAGCAGGTCGGAGACAACGATGACCATGCCCGGGCGCGGCACGAGGCGCGCCGCCCGCATCAGCGCGCCCGGGGCGTCGCTCCCCGTCCCAGCCCCCGGTTCCGAGAGCGCCGCCAGGATGCGCCGGAAGTGCAGGTCGCGCGAGCGCGGCGGCAGGACCGTGCGCACCTCGTCGTCGAAGCGAATGAGCCCCACCGCGTCGCGCTGCTTGATCAGCAGCAGGGAGACCGCGGCAACCAGCGTCTCGGCGTACGCGAGCTTCGTGAGGCGCGCCGGCGAGCCGGTCCAGTGCATGGACTTCGAGACGTCCAGCACGATGGTGGCCCGGAGGTTGGTTTCCTCCTCGAAGAGCTTGATGAGCCACTTGTCGGCGCGGGCGGCCATCTTCCAGTCCATGTACCGCAGGTCGTCGCCGGGCATGTATGGGCGGTGCTCGGCGAACTCCACCGAAAAGCCCTTCTTGCGCGACCGATGCAGGCCGGTGAGGAAGCCCTCGACCACCCAGCGCGCACGGATTTCCAGCCCGCCAAGCGCATTCAGCTGGGCGGGATCGAGGAGTTCAGGGCGCTGCGAGTTGGCGGGACCAGTCATGTCGCGGTCTAATAGTACGCGGTCGCGCACCAAAACGCGGGGTTCGCTCGTGAACCGCCGTTCGTTCATCACAAAGACACGGAGGAGCACGGAGGGCCACAAAGGACTGCAGCTGCAACTTCTCGGGAACTGCCATCGCCACGCGGAACTTTGCGTGGAGTGATGTCTTCAACCCTGGGTTTTGCAGTCCTCTGTGGCCCTCCGTGCTCCTCTGCGTCTCTGTGTTGAAAAGACCACTTAACGGTGGAACGACGCCCGTTCACCTTGGATCAGGCCCGCCTACTGGCTAACTTTCAAGGCTAACCCGAACCGCACCGTCGTGGACCAGAGCCGCATCCGCAACTTCTGCATCGTCGCCCACATCGATCACGGCAAGTCGACCCTTGCCGACCGCCTGATCGAGGCCACGGGCATGCTCCAGAAGCGCGAAATGAAGGCCCAGGTGCTCGACACGCTGGACCTCGAGCGCGAGCGCGGCATCACGATCAAGCTGAATGCCGTGCGCATGAGCTACGACGCCAAGGATGGCGTCACCTACGAGCTCAACCTCATCGACACGCCCGGACACGTGGATTTCACGTACGAGGTCTCCCGCTCGCTCGCGGCCTGTGAGGGGGCGATCCTCGTCGTGGACGCGTCGCAGGGCATTCAGGCGCAGACGCTCTCGAACCTCTTCCTCGCGATGGAAGCGGGGCTCGAGATCATCCCGATCCTGAACAAGATCGACCTCCCCGGCGCCGAGCCGGAGAAGCGGCGTGACGAGGTGGTCGGCCTGCTGGGCTGCAAGCCCGAGGACATCCTCCTCGTCAGCGCCAAGGAGGGGATCGGCATTCCCGAGCTGCTCGAGGAAGTCGTCGCCAAGGTGCCGCCGCCCAAGGGCGACCCGGCCGCCCCGCTGCGCGCGCTCGTCTACGACTCGTATTACGACAAGTACCGCGGCGCCATCCCGAGCGTGCGCGTGGTGGACGGCACCCTGAAGAAGGGGATGCGCATCACGTTCGGCACCAATGACGCCGTGTACGACGTGGACGAGGTCGGGTACAACCAGCTCCGTCAGGTCCCCACCGACGCGCTCAGCGCAGGCGAGGTGGGCTACGTCGTGGCCAGCGTGCGGTCGGTGAAGGAGACGCGCGCCGGCGACACCGTGTTCGACGCCGATCGCCACGCCACCGTGCCGCTGCCGGGCTACCAGGCCGTGAAGTCGTTCGTCTTCGCGGGCGTCTATCCCACCGACACCCAGCAGTACGAGGACCTGCGCGACGCACTGGAGAAGCTCCAGCTCAACGACGCGTCGCTGCACTACCTCCCCGAGACGTCCACGGCGCTTGGCTTCGGCTTCCGCTGCGGCTTCCTCGGGCTCCTGCACATGGAGATCGTGCGCGAGCGGCTGGAGCGCGAGTTCAACCTCGAGCTCGTCACCACCGTGCCGAGCGTCGAGTACCACGTCTTCAAGACGGACGGCGAAGAGGTGCTGGTCGAGAATCCGGCGCTGATGCCCAGCGCCGCAGTCATCGACCGCGTGGAGGAGCCGTTCGTGCGCGCCCGCATCATGGCGCCGGCTGACTACATCGGCCCCATCATGACGCTCGGCACCGACCGGCGCGGCGTGTACAAGGGCATGCACTACGTGGACACCACGCGGGTGGAAATCGCGTGGGAGTTCCCGCTCGCCGAGATCATCCTCGACTTCTTCGACCGGCTCAAGTCGATCTCGCGCGGCTACGCGTCGCTCGACTACGAGATGCTCGAGTACCGCGCCAGCGATCTCGTGAAGCTCGAGATGCTCATCAATGGCGACCCGGTGGACGCGTTCTCGGTGATCATCCACACCGACAAGGCGTACGACTGGGGGCACAAGATCGCGGTGAAGCTCAAGGAGCTGATCCCGCGGCAGCTCTTCGAGGTCGCGATCCAGGCCGCCATCGGCCAGCGCATCATCGCGCGCACCACCGTGAAGCCGCTCCGCAAGGACGTGCTCGCCAAGTGCTACGGCGGCGACATCAGCCGCAAGCGCAAGCTCCTCGAGAAGCAGAAAGAGGGCAAGAAGCGCATGAAGAGCGTCGGCAGCGTCGAGATTCCGCAGGAGGCCTTCCTGGCGGTGCTGCAAGTCGACTGAACTGCGATTGTGGATTGGGAGCTCGGATTGGGATTGCGGAGTACGATTGGCGATTGGGATTGGCGATTGGGATTGGCGATTGGGATTGGCGATTGGCCGCGCGGCGCGCGGCGTGTCGCCAATCGTCGTTTCGGGTGCAGGGGCCGTGCCCGTGCGGCACGCCAATCTCCGCCCCGTCCCGCCCCCCGTCCCTCGTCCCGACGCCTCTACCCCCTCCTCGTTCCGCCGAGGTTCTTGGAGAGCGGCCTCTGCCCTCAGTCGCTAGTTTTGCAGGGTGCCCGCCCTCGTCATCCAGACGTCCTTTCTCGGGGACACCGTCCTCACCACCCCGCTCCTCGCGACGCTGGCTGAGCGGGGCCCCGTGGATGTGGTCGTCACGCCGCTGGGCGCCTCGCTGCTGCGGGGCAATCCGTCGGTGCGCACACTCATCATCTACGACAAGCGCGGCCGCGACGCGGGACTGACGGGGCTGCGGCGGCTGGCCCGGCACCTGCGCGGAGCGGGCTACGAAGCCGCTTACATGGCGCAGGGCTCCCTCCGCAGCGCGGTGCTCGCCCGCGCCGCGCGCATCGCGCGACGCGTGGGCTTCGATACGTCGGCCGGCCGGGCGCTCTACACGGAACGGGTGCCGTACCGACGCAATGCGCACCACGCCGAGCGCCTGTGGCGGCTCGCCGCGGGCGACGCCGCGCCGACGCCCGCGCCTGAGGTCATTCGGCCGCGCCTCTATCCGGCCGCCGACGACCGCGCCGCGGTGGATGCCCTGCTGCGCGAACTGCCACCGGGCGGTCCGATTGTCGGCGTTGCCCCGGGCAGCATCTGGGGGACCAAGCGCTGGCCGTACATTGCCGGCCTCGTGGCCGCGCTCGACGAAGCGCGATTCGTCGTGATTGGCAGCGCCGAGGACACGCCGCAGGCGGAGACCATTGCCTCGACGGCGCCAGGGCGCGTGCTCGACGCCACCGGCCGGCTCTCCCTGCTCGCCAGCGCCGAGCTGATTGGACGCTGCGCCGTGCTCGTGGCCAACGACTCGGCCCCCACGCACCTCGCGTCGGGCGTGGGCACGCCCACCATCACGATCTTCGGCCCCACCGTGCCGGCCTTCGGCTTCGGCCCGCTCGCTCCGGGCTCGGAATCGGTCGGCGTGGAGGGGCTGGGATGCCGGCCGTGCCATCCGCACGGCCCGCGCGAATGTCCCCTGGGACATTTTGACTGCATGCGCACGCTCGAGCCCTCGCGGGTGGCGGAGCGCGTGCGCAATTTGCTATCCGGACCCCCTGTTCCCTGACCCCTGCACTTTATGAATTACGTCGTCGGCGTCGACATCGGAGGCACGAACCTCGTGGTCGGCGCGATGCCGGCCGACGGAAGCCGCGAGATTGGCGTCCATACGCTCCCGACGCGGGCTGACCTCGGCGCCGACGCCGTCGTGCAGCGCATCTGCGAGATGATCGAGACCACGATCGCCACCGTGCTGCGTGAGACGGGGGCGACGCGCGGACAGTTCGCGGGCGTCGGCGTTGGCTGTCCGGGGCCGCTGGACCGGGAGAAGGGCGTGGTGATCGTCACGCCCAACCTCGGCTGGACGGACTTCCCCCTGCGCGACCGCATCACCGCTGAAGTCGGCATGCCGGCGACGCTCGACAACGACGCCAACTGCGCCACGCTCGGCGAGTGGTGGCTCGGCGCCGCCAAGGGCGGGCGCCACGTGGTGGGCTTCACGCTCGGCACCGGCATTGGCGGCGGGCTGATTCTCGACGGACGGCTCTTCCACGGCGCGAGCGACGTCGCCGGCGAGATCGGCCACACGACGATCGAGGCCAACGGCCGCCGGTGCGGCTGCGGCAACTACGGCTGCCTCGAGGCCTATGCGTCGGGTCCCGCCATCGCGATGCGTGCCCGTGAGGCCCTGGCCAACGGCGAGCACTCGCTGCTGCACGACCTCTCGGGAGGCGACCTCGCCAAGCTGACGGCCGCGCTCGTGTACAAGGCGTCCAGGCAGGGCGATGCGATCGCGGCCGAAGTGGTGAAGGAGACGGCGCGCTTTCTTGGCATCGGCGTGGCGAACATCCTCAACGTCTACAATCCCGATGTCGTGGTGCTCGCCGGCGGCGTGGCGCAGGCGGGAGACTCGCTCTTCGTGCCCCTGCGTGCCGAAGTGCGGCGGCGCGCGTTCAAGCCGGCCGTGGATGCCTGCCGGATCGTCCCGGGGTCGCTCGACGGCAGCGCGGGGATGGTCGGCGCGGTGGCGGCGTTCCTCGAAGAGCACCCGGTGGCGTGACCAAGCGCCGGGTGGGCGTCCTCGGCACCTTCGTCTGGGACGTCATTCACGGTCGTGACGTACGGACCGCCCCCGTGCAGGAGTGGGGCGGCATCACGTACGCGCGGGCCGGCTTCGACGCCGCGCTCCCCGACGACTGGGAGCTGGTGCCGATCGTGAAGGTCGGCGAGGACCTCGCGCGCGAAGCGCGCACGTTCCTGTCGACGCTCAAGCACGTCGCGTCCGACATGGCGCCGGTGACGGTGCCCTACCCCAACAATCGCGTCGAGCTCCGCTACATCGATGATGAGCGCCGCAGCGAGGTGCTCACCGGCGGCGTCCCCGGATGGACGTGGCAGGGACTGCAGCCATTGCTGGGCGGGCTCGACGCGCTCTACGTGAACCTGATCTCGGGCTTCGAGCTCGACCTCGACACCGCGATCCTGCTGCGCCAGCACTTTCGCGGCCCCATCTACTGCGACCTGCACTCGCTGGTCCTGGCGGTGCAGCCCTCCGGCCTTCGTACCCTTCAACCCCTCCCCCGCGTGGGAGACTGGTGCCGCTGCTTCGACCTCATTCAGGTCAACGAGGACGAACTGTCGATGATGGCACCCGACGGCCTCGCCCTGGCAGCGACGGCGCTCGCCGCCGGGGTGCAGGCGCTGGTGGTGACGCTGGGGCCGCGCGGCGCGGTCTACTTCGCCCCGGCGCACTTTTCGCGTCTCGCCGACCGGGCAACGGCGCCGGCGCCGTTCGCCTCGGCGGGCGGCGCGCTCCGCACGGCACTGCTGGCGCCACACGCCGGGCAGGTCCACGTCAAGGGGGATCCCACGGGGTGCGGCGACGTGTTCGGCGCTACCTATTACTCACGGCTGCTCGCCGGTGATATAATCACCGATGCGCTGCGCGCGGCGATTGCCGCCGCCGCCCGTAACGTCGAGCACCGCGGAGCCACCGGGCTCGCGCATTTCCTACGTGGAGAGCTGAGTCCCTCGTGAACGTCATCACCGTGCCGCCGTCGCTGGACGACCAGACCTTCGAGCAGGTGCTGGAGCAGCTCGCGCCCCTGCCGGCGGACGCCCGCATCCTGATCGATGCCCGCAACACGACCTGGGCGTCGCCGTACGGGCTCACGGCGCTGCTGACGCTGGCGCAGACGCGCGCCGAGAAGCCGCAGTTCATGCCGCCGGAGCGGGACGATACCTCGTCGTACTGGTCGCGGGCGCGGTTCTTCGACTACGCGGGCGAGCTCTTCGAGATCAAGGGCAAGGTGCCGGCGCGGGGCACCGAGCGCGAGTCGCGCACCCTGCTCGAAGTGACGCCGGTCTCGCGCAGCGACGACGTGCACAAGGTGGTCGAGCGGATCAAGGACAAGGCCGCCAACATCCTCACGCAGAACCTCCACCTCGAATCGCGCGCCGTCATGGGCTTCGCGATGGCGCTGTCCGAGGCCTGCCAGAACATCGTCGAACACGCCGGCCGCGGCGGCTGGGTGGCCGTGCAGAACTACAACTACCGCAAGCGCATGGGACGGCACGTGGTGCAGATCGCCGTCTGTGACGCCGGCGTGGGCATTCGCCAGTCGCTGGAGAGCGGCAACCGGCGGCCGCTGACGGACCGCTGGGATGACGGCGTCGCCCTCGAAACGGCGGTGATCCAGGGCACCAGCCGGTTCCCGGACCCGGGCCGCGGCCAGGGGTTCAAGGGCATCCGCGGCTACCTGAGAAAATGGAAGGGGAAGCTCGCCGTCCGCAGCGGAACGGCGCGCGTTGCCGAGGTGCCACCGTGGGACGATGATGTGGTGCGTCGGGATCACCTCGCGCCGATGCCCGGCACGCAGTTGTTCATCATGATCCCCGAAGAGCTCGAACGGTGACCATGGCGCCCCATACCATTGACGTCTGCGCGGTGCTCCGCAGCGCGGTGAACCAGAACTACGGCAACCTCCTGACCCGCGACACGGGGATGGCGGTGCGCCACCAGATTGAACGCGAACTCGCGGCCCATCGCGAGGGCGGCATCACGTCGCTCGACTTTTCAAGCATCGGCCTCATGGACTACTCGTGCGCCGACGAGGTCGTGGCCAAGCTCCTGGTGCTCCTGCAGAACGACGACCTCACGCGCGGAGGCTACGTGGTCTTCCGCGGCATCGGCGAGGACCACCTCGAGTTGGTGGAGTCGGTGCTGACGCACCACGGCCTGGCGCTGGTCTGCCTCTGTGAGGACGGCAAGCCCCGCCTCATTGGCCGCGTCAGCGAGGCGGAGCGGCGGGCGTGGGACATGGTGCGGGTGCGCGGCCACGCGGCGCCGGCGGAGCTGGCGGACGAGTTCGGCTTCGGCGAGGACTTCGTGGCCGAGG
This sequence comes from Gemmatimonadota bacterium, assembly GCA_016218305.1. Taxonomy (GTDB): domain Bacteria; phylum Gemmatimonadota; class Gemmatimonadetes; order Gemmatimonadales; family Gemmatimonadaceae; genus PNKL01. Next base: position 19,048 of record JACREJ010000046.1, read on the forward strand.
TGCTCGACGAACTCTCGCGGCGGCGGCTCGTGCGCCGGGGATCGAACGGGTTCCAGGCGCTCGACGTCGCCGACATGGTGCAATAATGGCGGGAGGATTCAATCCGCCCCTGCAGGTCGTCGGGTTCATCGCCACGCGGCGCGGTGATGCCGAGCGTGGTCCGGCCATTCGCCTGCGGTCGGACGACGCCAAGCTGCGCGGGGTGGCCGACGGCGCCTTGGTGTGGATCTACGGGCCGCGGCGCCATGACCTGGCGACGGCCCTCATCGACGACACGCTGCCACGCGGCGGCGTCATTGTGCGCGACGTCGCCGGACTCGCGCCCACGGAGATCGTGCGGCTCGTGCGCATCGACGCGGATCGCCCCGTGCTGAATCCCAAGCCCGTCTGACCTATGGCCTCCTCGAAGAAACCCCCACGCCCGCACGCGCTCGCCACGCAGGTCCTGCACGCCGGTGACGGCGTCCACACTGCCGGCGACCCGGTGGTGTCGCCGATCGTGCAGTCCGTGAACTACGTGCAGGAACCGGGCAGCGACCAGCTGATGTACACGCGGTACGGCAACACGCCCAACGCCGACCGCATTCAGCGGCGCATCGCAACGCTCGAGGGAGCCGAGGAGGCGCTGGTGCTGTCGAGCGGGATGGGCGCCACGGCCTGCGGCCTGCTCGCCCTGCTCCGGCCCGGCGACCACCTGCTGGCCAGCCAGTACATCTACGGCGGCACGCACCGGCTCCTGACCGAGGAGTTCCAGCAGATGGGAATCGACGTCACGCTTGTCGAGCCCTTCGAGCCGCGCGCGTGGCGCCGCCGCCTGCGCCGCGAGACGCGCGCCATCTTCATCGAGTCGCCCGTCAACCCGACGTGTCGCGTCCTCGACATGCGTGGCGTGTCGCTGCTCACCAAGGAGCTCGGCATCGCCCTCGTCGTGGACTCGACGTTTGCGAGCCCGGTCAACTTCCGGCCGCTCGAGCATGGTGCCGACGTCGTCATTCACTCCGCCACGAAGTACCTGAACGGACACCACGACGTGCTGGGCGGCGTTGTCTGCGGCACCTCCCCGTACATCGAGGAGGTGCGGCAGAAGGAGATCGTCTGGGGGCAGACGCCCGATCCGTTCGCGTGCTGGCTGCTCGAGCGCGGGCTCAAGACGCTCGACGTGCGCGTGCGTCGCCAGAATGAGTCGGCACAGGAGATCGCCGAGTGGCTCGAAGGGCGCAAGGAAGTCCGCCGCTGCCACTATCCGGGCCTCGCGAGCCATCCCGACCACGCCGTCGCCGTGGACCAGCTCGACGGGTTTGGCGGCATGCTCGCCTTCGAGCTCACCGGCGGCGCCCGCGCCGCGGACCGGTTCGCCAAGCGCCTGAAGCTCGTGCGGTACGCGGCGAGCCTGGGCGGCGTGGACACGCTCGTCAGCGAGCCGCGCTTCTCGTCGCACGCCCGCATGTCCGCCGACGCGCGCGCCCGCATCGGCATTCCGGACGGCTTCATCCGCCTCAGCGTCGGCCTGGAGGACGTCAACGACATCATGGCCGACCTCGAGCAGGCGATCCGCTAGCCGATGATCCGCTTCTCGCACGTGCACAAGTCGTTCGCGCGCACCGGCGCGGCGCTGGCGAACGTCTCGTTCCAGGTGAACAAGGGCGAGTTCGTGTTCATCACCGGCCCGAGCGGCGCCGGCAAGAGCACCATCCTCAAGCTCTGCTTCTTCGAGGAGCGCCCCACGCAGGGCGAGGTGAAGGTCTACGGCATCAGTTCCGCCACGTTGCGGCCGACCGATGTCCCGCGCCTGCGCCGCCGCCTCGGGATCGTCTTCCAGGACTTCCGGCTGCTCGAAGACCGCAGCGTCGAGGCCAACGTCGCCTTCGCGCTGGAGGTCACCGGCACGCCGCCGTCGCAGATTGCCCCGCGGGTCTCGCGCCTCCTCTCGCAGGTCGGGCTCTCCGCGAAGGCGACCGCCCTGCCGCAGGAATTGTCCGGCGGCGAGCAGCAGCGCGTCGCCATCGCGCGCGCCCTCGCCAATGACCCGGTGGCGCTGGTGGCCGACGAGCCCACCGGCAACCTCGACGAGCGGGCCACCCGCGGCATCTTCCAGCTCTTCCGCGACATCAATGCCAACGGCACGGCCGTGCTGATGGCGACGCACGACCTCGACCTCGTGCGTCGCTCCGGCTGCCGCACGATCGAGGTGAACCGCGGGCAGGTGGTCTTCGACTCCGCCTCCGACGGCGGTTTCCGCGCGTCCGAGCCACTCGAGACGATGGAGGTGGACGAGTGAGACTCGCCGTGCGCGAGGCCCTCCTCGCCTTCCGCCGCGCCCCGATGCTGAGCGCGCTGTCCATCACGACGATCGCGTTTTCGCTGTTCGCGTTCGGCCTGTTCGGGCTCGTGGCGCTCAACATTCGCAACGCGCTGCGGGCCGTCGAGGACCGCGTGGAGATCCGCGCGTTCATCGCCGACGGCACCGGCGCGGAGGCCACCGGCGCCGCGCTCGGCGACATCGGCGCCTTCCCCGAGGCCGCGTCGGTGCGGCTCGTCACGCAGGCCCAGGCGCTCGACCGCGCGCGGCGCGAACTCGGCGAGTTCAGCGACGTGTTCGAGGAGGGCATCCTCCCCGCCTCCATCGAGGTGCGCCTCAAGCCCGGCTTCCGCGACCCCGTCACGGTGCGCGCCGTCGCCAAGCGCATCGAGGTCTACGACTTCATCGATGAC
>JACREJ010000045.1 GCA_016218305.1 Gemmatimonadota bacterium
CCGAGGATCGCCAGCGCAAGCGCGCCCGCACGCAGGGGAGCCTCTCGACGCGGTACACTCCGTTCGAGTGGCTCACCTTCGATGCCGCCGTCAGCTATGACCGCTCCGACCGCCGACTGAACTTCTTCCTCAATCAGGGCGTGAAGACGGAAGGATACGCGACGGGCGGCATCGGCGAGATCTCGAACTTCGCGGGCACCACCAACACCATCAACTCCGAGGCCAGCGCCAACGTGATGCGCAAGTTCGGCGACCTGACGCTTCGGTCGACGGCCCGCGCGCTGCTGGAGAGCGAGATCAACGAACTGACCACCGCGAACGGCCAGGACTTTGCGGTCCCCGGCGTGCGGAGCCTCAACAACACCAAGACGCGCTTCGTCGAATCCAGCGTCGAGACCGTCCGGGCGAGCGGCTACTTCTTTACGCTCGGCGGCGACTATGCCGGCAAGTACATTGGCGACGGACTCGTCCGCCGCGACGGCAGCTCCCTGTTCGGCGCCGCCGAACGCTGGAACAGCTATTACCGTGTGAGCGGCGCGTGGCGCGTGAGCGAGGAAGGGTGGTGGCCGTGGAAGCAGACGCTCAACGAGTTCAAGCTGCGCGCCTCGCGCGGCACGGCTGGCGGGCGCCCCAATTTCAACGACCAGTACGAGACGTACACCTTCACGTCGGCGGGCGGCGTCACCAAGCAGAACCTCGGCAACAACGACCTGAAGCCCGAGCACTCCACCGAGACGGAAATCGGCATCGACGCCATCGTCAAGGAGCGGTTCGGCGTGCAGCTGTCGTACGCCAAGACCACGACGACGGACCAGCTGCTCCAGGTTCCGCTCGCCGGATTCTACGGATACGGCAACCAGTGGCGGAACGCCGGCACGGTGGAAGGCAACTCGATCGAAGGGTCCATCGAGGCGCAGCTGATCAAGAAGCCGACGTTCTCGTGGAAAGCCAGTCTCGTCGTGGACCGCTCGCGCAACGAGATCACGGAGTTCGAGCCGAGTTGCTTCACGACGCAGACCATCGCCTATCGATGCAAGGGCGCCAGCCTGCACGACATGTACGGATTCCAGTTCGTGCGCAATCCGGCCCACCTGCCTGCCGACGTTCAGGCCAGTGCCAACCAGTTCGTCAGGAACGACGAGGGACTGCTGGTCTGGGTCGGGCTCGATGCCAGCGGCAACCCGAAGAAGTACACCGAGGGTGAAGTCGCCACCGGCGGCTGGGGATCATCCACCACCATCGGCACCTCGTCGTTCGCCTGGGGCATGCCGATCCTGCGCCGCGATGAAACCGGCAGCGCGGCCGTGCTGAAGATGGGCAACGGCCTCCCCGACTTTAAGTGGGGCGTCGCCAGCACAATGAACTGGCGGAACTTCGAGCTGGTCACGCTCATCGACGCCGCCGTGGGCGGGGACGCCTACAACCAGACCAACCAGCGCATGTACCAGTGGGCGAAGAGCAAGGACGTGGACCAGGCCGGCAAGAAGCAGGAGCTGAAGAAGCCGATCGAGTACTACATCGCGCTCTACTCAGCGGCAGACCCCACGGACTACTTCGTGGAAGACGCAGGGTTCGTGAAGCTGCGCGAAGTGGCACTGCGCTACCGGCTCAGCGGCAGGATGCTCGGCTACCTGCAGCCGTTCGGCGCACGAGGCGCGATGTTCTCGCTCATCGGCCGCAACCTGTACACGATCACGAACTACAAGGGCTACGACCCGGAAGTCGGCACGAACGCGCTGACCCGGATTGACAGCTTCGACTATCCGCGCTTCCGGACGATCACCGGCAGCATCGAAATCACCTTCTGAGGCGAGGACAGGCAAATGCAAACGACTCAGAATCGCTTCCGGGTGCTGGCGCTGCTGCCGCTGCTTGCGCTCTCACTGACATCCTGCCAGGAGCTCGCGGTCACGAACCCGAATCTCCCGGACGCGCTGCGCGCGACGCAGCAGCCGACGGCATCCGAGACGTTCGTCGCCTCGGCCTTCCGCACGTGGTGGCCGGTGGGCGGCCACGACGACTATCCGTCGTGGGCCTTCTCCACGATGGCGATGGAGGTCACGTCGGGGTTCGCCGACTTCGGCCAGCTCGAACTGTCGGCCTTTCCGCGCTCGGCGTGGAACAACAGCCCGGTGAACGCGCGGCGGCAAGTGACCGAGGGGCCGTGGTACGGCCTCTATCGCACCATCTCATCGGTCAACGACGCGCTCTTCGCCGTGGACCGCGGCGTGCTCGTGGTGGACACGCTGCGCACCATGCGCACCAAGGCCGTGGGCAAGTTCCTGCAGGGCATTTCGTACGGATACCTCGGCCTCTACTTCGACAAGGCCTTTATCGTCGACGAGAAGGTGGATCTCGACACGCTGACCAACCCGCAGTACAAGACGTACAAGGAGGTGACGGCGGCCGGCATCGCGCAGATCGACACGGCCATCGCCGTCGCCAGCAAGTACAACTTCTCGCTCCCGCTGGACGGCTGGCTGTACACAAGCATGACGCGGGACCAGTTCGTCCAGCTCGCCAACTCGTTCGTGGCGCGATTGCTGGTCTACAATGCGCGTTCGCGCGCCGAGCGTGCGGCCGTCAACTGGAACGAGGTCATCAAGCGCGTGGACGCCGGCATCAAGACGGATTTCGCGCCGTCGGCCCAGTCGACCATCCTCTGGGATGACTGGAAGCGCCTGGTGGCGCGCCTGCGCACCCAGGGACGCCCCAGCGACTTCGGCCGCCCCGCGTATGACCTGATCGGCCCGGCCGACTCGACCAACGGGTACCTGAACTGGGTCAACACACCGTTGACGTCGCGCGCGGGCTTCCAGATGGTTACGAAGGACCGGCGCATCCAGGGCACCGGTGGACCGTCGTCGGCCGGCACCTACGTCGGATATAACAAGAACGACATCTTCACTGCGTCTCGCGGCACATGGCGGTTCTCCTGGTATTTCTACCAGCGCAATGGCACGAGCACCACGTGGGAGTCGGGGCCGCAGGTGGCCCTGACGGTGACCGAAATGGACCTGCTCAAGGCCGAGGCGCTCATTCGCCTCGGGCGGGCGGCGGAAGCCGTGCCGCTCATCAACAAGTCGCGCGTCGCCAATGGACAGCTGCCCCCGGTGACCGTTGACGGACCGCCCGACACGCCGGGGTGCGTGCCGCGGAAGCTCAACGGTGCCTGCGGCAGCCTGTGGGACGCGCTCCGCTACGAGAAGGGGATTGAAGGACTCGGCGTCAGCGGCGTCATCCGGTTCATGGATGCGCGCGGCTGGCAGATGCTGCCGGAAAACACGCTCATCCACCTTCCCGTTCCGGGCCGCGAGCTCGGCGTGCTGAAGCAGCCGCTGTACACCTTCGGAGGCGGTGGCGAAGGCAGCGCACCCGTGCCGTCGCCGGAGACCTGCCCGGTCGCACTGGCCCGCTGCCCGTAGCGGCGCCACGTTGGCGTGACATGGCAAGAACGGCCCGTGCGAGCTTCGTCTCGCACGGGCCGTTCTGCTTTCCTTCGCGCTGGCGTCCGCGGGTCCGGTCGGCAAATTCCCCCAGGCACCAGCGCCTCTCCTCCTCCGACACTTCAGGCCATGATGATCGCCCGCCGCCTCATCGTCCTCGCGCTCTGCGCGGTCAGCACCGTCGCCTCCGCCCAGCAGGACGCCGGCTGGATGCGCTATCCCGCCCTTTCGCCGGACGGCACCACCATCGCCTTCACGTATAGAGGCGACCTGTATCGCGTCCCCGCGGCGGGCGGCACGGCGACGCAGCTGACGCAGCACCCGGCGCACGACTTCATGCCGGTGTGGAGCCGCGACGGCTCGCGCATCGCCTTCGCGAGCGACCGGCACGGCAACTTCGACCTCTACGTCATCCCGTCCGCTGGCGGCACCGCACAACGCCTCACGTTCCACTCGGCGGCCGAGTACCCGTACAGCTTCACGCCCGATGACAAGTCGGTCGTGTTTGGCGCCGCCCGCATGGACGCGGCCGCCAACCGGCAGTACCCGGCGGCCTCGATGCCGGAACTCTGGACCGTGCCCGCCACCGGCGGTCGCCCCGTGCAGGTGCTCACCACGCCCGCCGACGACGCACGCTACAGTCGCGACGGGCAGTTCATGATCTACACCGACAACAAGGGACGCGAGAATATCTGGCGGAAGCACCACGTCTCATCGGTGGCGCGCGACATCTGGGTGTACGACGCGAAGGCCGGCACGCATCGCCAACTCACGTCCTTCGCCGGCGAGGACCGCCAGCCCGTGCTGGCCGACGGCGACAAGGCGTTCTACTACCTGAGCGAGGAGAGCGGAACGTTCAACGTGCACAAGCTCCCGCTGACCGGCGGCAAGTCACAGCGGCTGACCTCGTTCAAGGGGCTGCCCGTTCGCTTCCTGAGCATTGCGAACGACGGCACGCTCGGGTTCGGCCACGATGGCCAGCTCTACACGCTCCAGCCCGGCGGCCAGCCGCGGCGCGTCGCGGTGACCATTGCCGCCGACGCAAAGGCCAACGGCGACCTCGTGCTCCCGGTCACCGGCGGCGCGCGTGAACTGGCGGTGGCGCCGAGCGGCAAGGAAGTCGCGTTCGTCTTTCGCGGCGACGTGTTCGTGGCCAGCATCGAAGGGGGCGTCACCAAGCGCATC
>JACREJ010000048.1 GCA_016218305.1 Gemmatimonadota bacterium
AACTCTTGAGCTTCTGGACACGGATGGTGTCCAGCGCCAGGCGAATGGCTTCGAGGAAGGGCACGGAGGCCTTACGGGCGAGGGCCCGCGGGGGTTTCGGACAGATGGTAGATGGTAGATGGTAGCGGGTGGAGGGTAGATGACCGCGGGAGGCGACTGCTCGCCGGCCGCCCTGCCGCCGTCCGCCCGTCCCGTCCGCTTCGGGCTCTACTTTCTACCGTCTACCATCTCCCCTCACCGTCCTCATTCGTATCTCAGCGCATCGACCGGATCCAGCCGCGACGCCCGCATCGCCGGCAGCATTCCGAACAGCACGCCGGTCACGGCGCTCGCGCCGAGGGCGGCGACCACCGCCAGGGGCGGCACGGAGGCGGCGATGGGGCTGTACTGGCGCACGAGCACGGCCACGCCCCACCCGATGAACAGGCCGATGGCGCCGCCGATGCCGGTGAGCGTGACCGCCTCGATGAGGAACTGGAGAAGAATGGCGCCGCGCGTGGCGCCCAGCGCCTTGCGCACGCCGATCTCGCGCGTCCGCTCGGTCACCGAGATCATCATGATGGCGACCACGCCGACGCCGCCGACGATCAGCCCCACCGCCGACAACGCGATCATCACCAGGAAGAACATCCCGAAGATCTTGTTGTAGACGTCCATGATCTTGTCCTGCGTGATGATCGCGAAATTCGACTCGCGCGCCGGGCGCAGGCCGCGCATGCCGCGCAGCGTCGCCGTCACGTCGTCAATGACCTCGTCCGGCCGGTAGCCGGCGCGCGGCTTCACGGCGAGTCCCATGTCGCGGATCTGGACGTTCAGGTGCCGGCCGAGCGACTGGATGGGAATCACGACCTTGGCGCGGTCGCCGCCGCCCGACAGGAAGCTCGCGTTGTCGCGATAGACGCCGATCACGGTGAAGGGCGTGCCGTTCACCATGATCTCCTTTCCCAGCGGGTCACTCTCTCCAAACAGCCGCTCCTTGGTGACGGTCGTCAGCACCACCACGCGCGCGGCGCTGCGCGCCTCCTGCTCGGTAAAGGCGCGTCCCTCCATCATCTCCGGCGCACCCAGCGACGACCAGTTGCCCGTGTACGACTCGATGGAGGCCGAGGGGAGCTGGCGGTCGCGGTACTTCACCGAGCCGCCCCAGAACATCGCGGCCCCCACCGTGCCCGTGCCCTCGAGGCGGCCGAGCGCCTCCATTTCGGCAAAGGTGATCGGCGGGTTCTGCAGCCACTTGCAGGTGTCGCCGGTGCCGTCGCACGCCTCGAACGTGATCGGATACCGCTGCACGTAGAACGTCGTCGGTCCCGTGGACTCCAGGTCCTTGGCCACGCTCAGGTTGATGCCGTGCACGGCGGCCGAAATGACCACCACCACGAAGACGCCGACCGCGATGCCGAGGATCGTGAGGGCGGCCCGGACGCGGTTGGCCCGCAGGGCATCGAGGGCGATGCGGACGCCCTCGGCGATCTGGAACACGCGCTGCGCAAGGCGGGTCACGGCTACTCCTGGCGCAGGGCCGCGATGGGATCGAGCATCGAGGCGCGGCTCGCGGGATAGACGCCGCTGATGATCCCCACGCCGGCGCCCAGTGCGACGCCGACGACGATGGACCACGGCGCCACGGTGGCCGGCAGCGGGCTGATGGCCGCGATGACTTTGGCGAGGCCGACGCCCAGCGCGATGCCGACGGCGGCCCCGACGGTGCTCAGGGTCGCCGCCTCGATCAGGAACTGGCTCATGATGTCCACGCGCCGCGCGCCCAGCGCCTTGCGAATGCCGATTTCGCGCGTGCGTTCGGCCACCGCCACCAGCATGATGTTCATGATCACGATCGCGCCCACGACCAGGCCGATGGCGGGCAGCGCGACGCCGGCCAGCACCAGGTAGCGCTTCAGCTTGTTCCAGAACGCGAGGGCGCTCTCGGAGGTTTGCAGCGAGAAGTTGTCCGGCTGGCCCGGGCGCAGCTTGTGGCGCGTGCGCATCACCTGCCGCACGCGCTCCTGCGCCTCGGTCATCTGCGACGCCGTCGGCACCTGGATGATGACGGCGTCCACGATGGACGGCACGCGGTTGAGCAGGCGGTGCACCGGCGACTGCCACGGCGCAAACACCTGGTTGTCGAAGGAGAGGCCGAAGGCGCTGCCCTGCGTCTCGAGGACGCCCACGACCGTGTAGGGGAGGCCGCCCATCTTCAGTTCCCGCCCGATGGCGCTCAGGCCCGGGAACAGCCGCTTCACGATGTCCGGCCCGACAATCACCACCGGGGTGCCCATCGCGAGTTCCTGCGGCGTGAAGTCGCGTCCTTCGGCGATGACGAACTTGCGGATGGCGAAAAAGTCGCCGTCCACCGCGCTGATCTGCGCGTTGCGCGGCCCACTCGAGTAGCGCGACGAGACGGGCAGGCTGTTGTCGCTCACATAGGCCCAGCGGGTTCCCGCCGGCAGCGCGTCGACGACGGGGGCGACGTCGTCGTGATAGAGACGCGGCCGGCGGCGGTACGACTCCCAGACCGACGGGTCCACGTCACCCATGTTGATGTTGGGGCGGTGCCGCAGCTCGAACGAATTGACCCCGATCAGCTTGCCGATCAGGTCCTGCTCCATGTACCGCCCCATTCCCTCCACGATCGAGACGACGGCGATGAGGAACATCACGCCGATGCAGACGCCGAGGAGGGTGAAGAAGCTCTTCAGCTTCTGCGCGCGAATGGTGTTCAGCGCAAGGCGAATGGACTCGAAGAAGAGCATGGCGTCAGTACGGCGGGGGAGGGCAGGAGGTTTCTCGGGAGATTGCGGCCCGGGAATCCGGATTGCGATTCAGGACGACGATGAGGGAACGGGATTCGCGATGGCACGACGGGCCTCAGACGCAAAGGGCGGCCCACTGCGGGGGCCGCCCTTCGATCGCTCTCGTCATCGCGACTCCCCATCGCCGATCGCCATCCGAGCTCCCCATCCTCAATCGTTACTTCTTGGCCGCGATGATATGCTCGTTCTCCCGCACGAACCGCTCGCGGCGCGTGTCGCTCGACACCTGGCCGTCATGCAGCGCCACCACCCGGCGGGCGTGGGCGGCGATGTCGGCTTCGTGCGTCACCATGATGACCGTCTGCCCCTGCTCGGCGAGCTCCTCGAAGACCTTCATGATCTCGGACGACGTGGCCGAGTCGAGGTTGCCGGTTGGCTCGTCAGCGAGCAGGATGGACGGGCTGTTCACGAGCGCGCGGGCGATGGCGACGCGCTGGCGCTGGCCGCCCGACAGCTCGTTGGGCTTATGGTGCATGCGGCTGGTCAGTTGCACGCGCTCGAGTGCGTAGGCGGCCGTCTCGCGGCGCTGCTTGGCCGACATGCCGGCGTACACCAGCGGCAGCTCCACGTTGTGCAGGGCGGTGGCGCGCGGCAGCAGGTTGAACGTCTGGAAGACGAAGCCGATTTCCTTGTTGCGGATACGGGCCAGTTCGTCGTCCTTCATGGACGAGACGAGGTTGCCGTTGAGCCAGTACTCGCCGGCGGTGGGCGTGTCGAGGCAGCCGATGAGGTTCATCAGCGTGGACTTGCCGGAGCCCGACGGTCCCATGATGGCGACGTATTCGTTGCGGCGGATGGCGATGTCAACACCACGCAGCGCCCGCACGATTTCACCGCCCATGTCGTACTCGCGCTTGATGCCGCGCGTGACGATGACCCAGTCGCGGCCGGGGGTCGCCCCCGGCTGCGACGTGACGGCCTGACGCTCCGCCGTCGTGCTGATCCCGACTTCCGCTTCCGTGGACTGACTCACGACTTCTTCTCCCCGGGCTTCTGCTCCGGCTGCTTGGCTTCGCGCACGATGGTGCCGTCCTTGAGTTCGCGGATCGCCTGGTACGTGCCGCCCACGATCCGTTCGCCCTCCTTCACGCCCGACAGCACCTCGAAGTACTTCTCGCCCGCGATTCCTACTTTTACGGGCCGGAAGGTCACTTTGTTGGTCCCGTCCACGACGAAGACGCCCTCGACGTCCTTCTTGCCGACCTGCTTGGCCGGCGCCTTGCTGTTGGGCACCGAGTCGCCGCTCTTGAGCTCCTCGTTCTCGCGCACGGTCAGTGCGATGATCGGGATCGCGAGCACCTTGGTGCGCGTGTCCGTGATCACCTTGGCCGTGGCCGAGAAGTCCTGCCGCGTGTCCGTGGGCGGATTGACGAGCCGGATCTTCACTTCATAGTCGATGGCCTGGTCGCCCGTGGCGGCCGTGGCCCCGCGCACGGAGCTCTGCGACACTTCCACCACGCGGCCGATGAAGGTCGTGTCGGGGAAGGCGTCAATCTGGATGACGGCCGAGTCGCCCAGCGAGATGCGCGAGACGTCGGTCTCGTCGACCTTCACCTTGGTCTCGAGCACGCTCATGTCGGCGATAGTCATCAGTGTGGCCGCGTCCTTGTTGAACGTGCCCTGCACGGCCGTCTCGCCGTTCTCGACGTTCAGGCGCGTCACCCGCCCCGACATCGGCGCATAGATGTTCGTGCGCGACAGCTGCCAGCGGGCGTCCTTGAGCGACGCCTCGCCCTGCTTGACGTCCTGCGAGGCCGCCTCGAGCAGCGCCTGGTTCACTTCAAACGTCGTCTTGAGCTGCTCGATCTGCTCGTCACTGATGAGCGTCGGATTGGACTTCTTGATGTCGGCCGAGCGCTGGTAGTTGTTCTGCGCCTGCTGCAGGCTCGCCCGCGCCTGCGCCAGCCGCGCCCGGGAATTCGCCAGCGCCGCTTCGGCGCGCTGCACCTGGCTCTCGAACTGCTGCGGGTCGATCTGCAGCACCAGCTGCCCCTTCCTGACCATGTCGCCCATCTTCACGTTGAGCGCCACGATCTTGCCGGTGATGTCGGCGGAGAGGTCCACCTTGGTGCGCGGCGTCACCTGGCCGCTGGCCGTGACCGACGCCACGAGGTCGCGCTTCTGCACCGCCTCGATGCGCACCTCGGTGCCCTTCTTCGAGCCCTTCTTGTACTGCATGAAGCCGAGGCCACCGGCGACCACCACGACGGCGCCGATCACGATAAACTTGGTACGCTTGGTCATCGTCAGTCTCTGTTAGCGGAGGGGACGGCCCACGGCGCTTTCGAGCGCGGCCCAGGCACGATGGTAGTCATAGATGGCGCCGATCCGGTCGGTCGACGCCCGTTCGTACTCGTTGCGGGACTGCACCAGCTCAACGAACGTGCTTGCCCCCACGCGGTAGCGCGCCTGCGCCAGCGTGAGCGCTTCCTGCGCCGCGGCCGCGTTCTGCTCCTGCAGGCCGACGGTGCGGTAGGCCGCCAGCAGCGACGTCCACGCCGACGTCACGTCCGCCGTGAGCTGGAGTTCCTGCCGGCGCACGTCGTAGCCCGCGTTGTCGCGCGCGATCTGCGCCTCCTGCAGCCGCTGCTCACGCCCGAACCGGTCGAACAGCGGCAGCGACACGGTGAGATTGAGGTTGTACGGGCTCGAGGTGAACTCGAACGGATACGTCTTGTTCGCATCGCGGATGGCCGTGGCCTGCGCCGGCGTGAACTGGATCGCGTTGCACTTGGCCGCGATCGAGGGCATCCCGGCGCCGCGCCGCAGCGAGTCCGTCGTGAAACAGCTGGCCTGGCTTGACAGCGCGCTGTTCTGCGCGGCGGCAACCAGCACCTCGGCGTTCTTGTACTGCGTGGAGTAGCCGCCGAGCTGCGCGCCCAGCGAGACCGTCGGTGTGTAGGCGCTGCGCGCCGACTTCACGCCCATGGCCGCCGCCGCCTGGCGCGACTGATAGGCCTGCAGCGTCGGGTTGCTCTTGCGCGCGATGTCCAGGAGCTGGCCGATCTCGAACGACGGCGCGGTGGCCGTGGTCAATGGCACCAGAGACACGGTGCCCGGGCGCGACACGCCGAGCTGCTGGAACAGCTTGAGCTGCTCCACCTCCGCCGCGTTGCGGGCGCGGAGGGCGGCGATCTGCTGCCGGCCCACCGCGACCTCGGCAGCCTTCACGTCGAGTGCGGTTCCCGAGCCGACATCCGTCCTCGCCTTGGCCAGCTCGAGGTCGAGCTGGACCTTCTTGAGCAGCGAGTCCTGCAGCGTCACGCTGGCCTCCGCCTGCAAGGCCGTCAGGAACTGCGCCACCACGGTGCTGCGCAGCGAGAGCTCCGCGGCCGCCACATCGGCTTCGGCGGCGTCCACGTTGGCCTTCGCACGGCGCACTTCGGAGAACGTCGCGGCGGAGACGCGCGCGTTGAAGTTGAGGCCCCAGTTGCTCGAGATGATGTCGGAGGTGGCGCCGAACGCCACGCCGCCGAACACCTCGGGCTTGCCCTGTCGGTAGCCGGAGCCAAACGAGGCGTCGGCGCCGGGCAGGAAGGCGCCGTACGCCGAGCGCAGTGCCAGTGCGGCGCGGGTGCGGCCGCTCAGTTGCTGCTGAAAGACCGGGTTGTTCTTCTTGGCGATCGCGATGGCGTCGTCGAGCGTCAACGTGCCGGGCGACGACTGTGCGGCAGCCGAAAAAGCGACTCCGGAAACGACGAGGGCGGTCAGAAACTGGCGCATATCAAGGGCATCCATACGTTAGGTCTGCGTGGTCGTACGGGGTCGCGGCCAGCGGAGTTTCAAAACGCCACAGGTGGCCGTCGTCCGGTCCTTGGCCCGTGCCCAGCGGCAGCTGGACATCCTGTGTCAGCGAGTTGTCGCGCGCGGCGCGTCGTCCCGGACCGCAACGAGCCGCTGCGCTGGAATCGCCACCTTCAGCAGGCGACCCGCAGCATCGACCCAGACCTCGCGCACCGTCCCTTCTGCGCCCTCGCGAACCACGAACTTGCGGGCTTCGATGGACTGGAGCGCGATGGACACGTGGTCCGTGCCGGCCGCCTCCACCGTGAGGGTGACCACGACGCCACGGGCCGGCACGATGGCGGCGACCGCCCCGGGACCGCGCGAGACGACGAACTGCAGCGGGTGCACGACGCCGTCCTCGACGATCAACGCGCCGGCAGGGAGCATGAGTTCCCGGGCCGACTCCCCCGAGCCGCGCGTCGTGCGCGAACTGTAGCGCCGACCCGTGACTTCGGCGCGATAGCTGTCACCCGCCTCCCGCCCGTCCACGGACTTGGACTGGAATCGCACGGGAAGTCCCGCCGAGTCGGTGCTCAAGTCCACGGTGACCCGGCGCGTGCCGGTCACGACCACGCCGCGCGTGAGGGTCTCGTGCGCCCCTTCAGTGGTGGGGACGTGACGGATGGAAAAGTCCTCACGGCCGATGCGGTCACCCGCGCGGCTGATCGTGAAGCTCCCCTCGTCAACGACCGTGGCCTGACCCTCGGCGGAACCGGAGGCGAGGGCGAGGGCGGCGAGAAACAGGAAGGCAGGTTTCATGGGCAGACTATAATGATAGGGCATCATCGCGTACCCTGCCTAGGGAAAGAGGTGCCCGGCTGATCGCCGCCGGGGCGCCAGCGGGGTATTATCAGCGCCAGTGACTTCTCCCGAACTCCGAGCCTTTTCCTCTCCCCGCGCGGCCGTGCGCATGGTCCCGCGCTGGCTGTGGATGCCGTCCGCTGCCCTGGTGGTCCTGACGGCGGCGGCGTGGATTCGTACGCTGCAACCGGGGTGGCTCTGGGCCTGCGCCGCGGCGGTGCTCGTCGCCATTCCGGCGTTGGGAAGGCGGGTGCGACGGGGCCGCGAGGTGGTCTTCCTCGCCATGGCGGTGCTTTTCGTCGGCGACGGAATCTGGGCCCGCTCCGAACGCGTACGGCGCGAGGCGGATTGGCTGACCTGGAGCCGGAAGGCCGATGCGCGCGCCACGGAGGATCTCGCGAGCCGCATCGAGGCCACGGCGGTGGCGTTGCGCGCGGCGGCAAAGGCCGCGGTGGATGCGCCGGCGGCGAGCGACGGCGCCGCCGAGTGGGAGTCGATGGAGCGACTGGTCCGCGGCCACCCGGAGCGCGCCATCCTGCGCGCGCGCGGCGGCCGCCCGGAGGCGTGGGCCGGACGCCTGCACCTTCCCATCGATTCGCTCCCCGCGACGCACGGCGTGATGGCAACGCCGTTCTACCTGGCGCTGTACGTCGCCGAGGCGCGCGATGACGTCACCGTCATTGCGACGGCGCTCCTGCACGCCGAACCGCCCGCGGACAAGCTTACCACGCCGCTCGACGCCAACGCCGCGCGTGCGCCGGGGATCGCCGGCTACGTGTTTGGGCCGGCCGACATCCGCGGGGACTCGGTGCGTCGCGTCGTCGTGGAGGGCGATGCCGTGCTTGCCCTGCGGGCGGTCGTCGCACCGCCCGAGGTGGTGGCGCTGGAGATGATGGAGCGGTCGCGGCTGCGCAGCGGAGCGCTGCTGGTGATGCTCGCCCTGCTCTTCATCGCCACCGCATGGCGTCGCGAGCACCCGCTGCGGACGCGGCTCTCGGCGCTTGCCGCGGTGGTCGCGGCCGTGGCCGTCCTCCCCCTGGGTGCGTACTCCAACTCCTCGCGCTGGTTCGACGCCGGGCTCTACTTTGCGCCGACGCTCGGTCCGCTGACGGCGAATGTTGCGGCGCTGAGTACGATGAGCGCGCTGGCGCTGATGGCGCTCTTCGCCGTGCTGCGCCGGCCGCCGAGTCGCCGCATGCGATGGCCGTGGGTCACCGTGCTGGTCGTGGTGGCAGCCGTGAGCCCGTTCCTCCTGCGCGACCTCGCACGCGGCATCCGTGTGCCGACCGGCGGCACGACGACGGCGCTCTGGCTCGCGTGGCAGGTGTCCATCTTCCTTGCCGCATTTGCCTGTCTGCAGTTGGGCGTGACGGCGGGGCAGGCGGGAGTGGGCGCTCGCCGGGGACTGCCCGGCTGGCTGGCGCCGGTGATCGCCGCGCTGTCGGCGCTCATGGCGCCCGTGCTGATGGAAGCGCCGGCCCGGCTCCCGGGGTGGTACCCGGTGCTCTGGATCGCGGCGATCGCGGCACTCGCGACGTCACGCCGCGCGCGCCGCGCGGTGCTGCGCACGGCCTTCGTGGCGGCGTGCGGCGCCGTGACCCTCGTGTGGGCCTCGTCCGTGCGGCAGCGCGTGCAACTGGCCGAGCGGGACGTCGCCGGCCTCGGCGAGGCCGATCCCGATGCCACGTCGCTGCTGCAGCGGCTGGCGGCCGATTTCGCGCAGGAGGCGCCGCCGCCCAATCGCATTGGCCTGCTGGCCCGGTACGCGGCGAGCGAACTCGGCGCCGCGGGCTTTCCGGCGGAACTCACGTCGTGGGATTCCACGGGGCAACCGGTGGCGGACCTGCGCGTGGCGATGGCCTCCGGGTCGACGCTCGGACTCGACGCCTTCGCGCTGGAGGCGCGCCGCCTGCGGCGCCCGATGCTTCGCCAGACGACGGCGGCGCCGGTGTCACAGCTCGTGCTCGCCGTGCCGCACGCGAACGGCGCCGTCACGACGGTCGTCATCTCGCCGCGCACCAAACTGGTGCCGGCCGATCCGTTCATCACGCTGCTCGGCCTGGGACAGGCGCCCAGCGCCGAGCCGCCCTACACGCTGCAACCGGGCGATCCGCACGAAGTGTCGGCGGGGACACGCCGGTGGACCCGACGGGGCTCCGAACTGCACGGCGACTGGGTGGTGCCGGTGGGAGACGCCGGCGCGGCGCGGGTGCACGCACGCGTGGAATTGCGCGGCCTCGAGGTGCTGGCGCCGCGCGGTGCGCTGCTGGTGATGGTGGACCTGTTGCTGGTTTCGTTGCTCTGGGGTCTGCTGTACACGGCCGAGGGCACCGGACCGCGTCTCCTGCGCGCGTGGGCCCGCGGCTGGCCGCGCAGCTACCGCCTGCGCCTCTCGTTGGCCCTCTTCGCCTTCTTCGTGCTGCCGGCCGTCGGGTTTGCCGCGTGGACGTACCGACGGCTCCAGTCAGATGATCGGCAGAGCCGTGACCTGCTGGTGCGCGAGACGCTGCGCGGCGTCGCCACCTCACCCGACAGCGTACCCCTCGCCGAGGCCGGCGCGCGCTTCGAGACGCCGCTGCTGCTGTACGCCGACGGGTTGATGGTCGGGACGAGCGACGCCTTGTACGACGCGCTCGCCCCCGTTGGTCGCCTCCTCCCGCCGCCCGTCGTGCGCGCACTCGGCGACGGCGACGACCTGCTGGCCGGCATGGACGAAGTGGTCGCCGGAACCTCCGTGCGCTTTGGCTACCGGGCGGCCACGGATACGGCGGGTGTGCGGCTCGTGTTGTCGGCCCCGGCGCGGAGCGACGAGCTGGCACTCGACCGGCGTCGGCGCGACGTGGCCGTGCTCGTGGTGTTCGTCACCGTGCTTGGCGCGCTGGCGGCGTTCTGGTTGAGCGGCATCGCGGCGCGCACGTTCGCACGTCCCATCGACACGCTGCGCCGCGGTGCGCTGGCGGTGGCCGGCGGCGCGCGCGAGCCGCTGCCGGAAGGGCGGCCACCGGTGGAGTTCGAGCCGGTCTTCGACGCCTTTCGCCAGATGGCGGCCGACCTCGGCGCGAGTCGTGATGCGCTCGAGTCGGCGGAGCGCCGTCTGTCGGCCGTGCTGCGTGACGTCGCGAGCGGCGTCATCGCGGTGGACGCCGACGGACGCATCTCGCTCATCAACCCGCGCGCCGTGGCGCTGCTGCCGGCGGGCGCCGTGCCCGGCGTGGCGGCCGGCGACGTGCTCGACGCACCGCTCGCGGATCGACTGCGCCGCTTCCTGTCCGGTTCGGCGGAGCAGGAGGAGTTCGACATCGAACGGCCCGGCGGCGTGCAGCTGCACGTGCGGCTCACGCGTCTGCTGCGCGGCGCGCGCGGCGCGGTCATCACGCTCGATGACCTCAGCGAACTGGCCCGCGCCCAGCGCGTGCTCGCATGGGGCGAGATGGCGCGGCAGGTGGCGCACGAGATCAAGAACCCGCTCACGCCGATGCGCCTCGGCATGCAGCACCTGCGCCGCGCACGCGGCGACGCCCGCGTGGACTTCGACGCCGTGCTCGACGAAAACCTGGCGCGCATGCTCGCCGAGATCGACCGGCTCGACGAGATCGCGCGGGCCTTCAGTCGCTACGGCATGGTGCCGGAGGAGCAGGCGCCGCCCGGCGAGGTGGATGTGGCCGCGATCGTCGCGGACGTCGTGCGTCTCGAGCAGCTCGGTGCCGGCGAGGTGGAGTGGCTGCTGGATGGGGCCGCGTCGTCGGTCATGGCGATGGCGCGCGAGCCCGAACTGCGCGAAGCCCTGCTCAACGTGCTCGAGAACGCCCGCCACGCCGGGGCGCGCCGCGTACGGGTCTCGCTGGGCAAGGGGGAAGGGCACGTGCACCTCGTCGTGCGCGACGACGGCCACGGTATTCCCTCGGACGTCCTGCCGCGGATCTTCGAGCCGCATTTCTCAACGCGCACCAGCGGCAGCGGGCTCGGGCTCGCCATCAGCCGCCGGCTGATCGAGGGATGGGGCGGTGGCATCGACGTGTCGAGCGCGCCCGGTGAGGGAACGATCGTGACGGTCCGGCTGGTCGGACGGGGAGCGTCTTGACACATTTCACGCTGCCATGAGCCAGGTCACGTCCTCCCCTCCGCAGAAGCGATCGTCGGGCATTCCACCGCACCTCGATCGCTGGGAGCTCCCGCCGGGCTGGCGCTGGGGCGATGACGGCGTGTTCACGCCGCACCGCCATGCGATGCAGGTGATTGACGCCTTCGGGCGTCCGCTGGCGCTCGTCACGGCGCCCGATCCGGCGCACGAGGCGTGGCTCTTCGCCGAGGCGCGGCATCTCGCGCACCGGAACCACCCGAACATCCCTACGACTTACCACTACTGGCGGCGCTATCGCGAGAGCCGGCGCGGACCGGGCTACCTGCGGCGGTGGGTGGCGGGCGAAACGGTCGGTGCTCGCCTGCGGCGCATCGGCACGGAGACCGTGCCGTACGTGCTGCGCGTGCTGCGCGCCGCGGGATCGGCGCTCGCCTACCTGCACGACACCGGCACCACGCACGGCGCGGTCTCGCCCGACAACATCTACACGACACCCGCGGGTCGCCTGTATCTGCTCGGTTGGCAGTGGGCGGTTCCGCGCGACGAGATTCCCGCCGGCGTACACCCCGACGCGCAGTGGGTGCCGATGCCACCGGAGCTAGCGGGCGGACCCTGGCGCCCGACACCGGCGAGCGACCAGTGGCAGCTGGGCGCGGTCTGCTTTGCGATCCTGACGGGCGAACTGCCGCCGCGCGTGAACCAGCCGCCGGTGCGGTGGGTGCGCCCCGAGTGTCCGGCGAGCGTGGCCGAGCTGATCGACCGCGCGCTCGCGCCCGAGCCGGGCGACCGGTTCTTCAACCTGCCGGCGATGCTGCGCCAGATCGAGCGCATCTCCGGGACGGGAACGCCGCTCGTCGTGGGCGTGGACCAGTCATCCGGCGAATACCGCGCCGTCTCAGAGGAAGATCGCCTGCGCTGGGCGACGGGTGACGACTACGAGGTGCTGGCCTCGCTCGGCGCCGGGCAGTTCGGTTCGGTCTGGCGCGTGCGCGACCTGTCGCTCGAGCGCGAGGTGGCGCTCAAGATGCTCCATCCGGCGTTCGCCCGGAACGAAGACGCCGTCGCGCGCTTTCGCCGCGAGGCGCGGCTGGCGGCGCAGCTCAAGCATCCGGCGATCGTGCCGATCTTCTCGTGGGACTCCAAGGGCGACGTCTCCTGGTACACGATGGAGGTGCAGGAGGAGGGATCGGTGGCCGATCTCGTGGCGCGCCAGGGGCCGCGGACGCTCGAGGAGATCGCGCCGCAGGTGGACTCGGTGCTCGACGGGCTCAGTCTCGCGCACGCCAACGGCATCATCCACCGCGACATCAAGCCGGAGAACCTCCTCATCGACCGGTACCGGCGGTGGCGGTTGTCCGACTTCGGTATCGCGAACGCGCTCGGCGACGACAAGGCGAGTGCCTCGGGGACGCCCGCCTTTGCCGCCCCCGAGCAGCTGCTCGGCGAGAAGCAGGGCGTCGGCGCGGATTTGTTCGCCGTGGCCGGCATCGTGATCTATGCGCTGACCGGCACGCTCCCGTTCGGCGGCGGCGACGCGCGCACGATTCTCGCGCAGCAGCTCGCGGGGCGCAT
>JACREJ010000049.1 GCA_016218305.1 Gemmatimonadota bacterium
CCACAGAGGACAACAACTACTGGAGTAACGACATCGCGCCACGCAAGAGTTTGCATGGCGCCCGCAGTTCCCCCAGGTAGTTGCCGTTGCCGTGCTCTGTGGCCCTCCGTGCTCCTCTGTGTCTCTGTGATGAACACACGAGAAACGAATCAACGAATTAACGCCTGAACTGATACGCCAGCTTCACGAAGAACGCGTCGTCGTTCCGCCGCAGGTCCGAGAACTCGTCGGCCCGCGGCGCGGCGCTGCCGGAGCCATAGCCGAAGAACGCCACCGTGCCGGGCGTCGGCTGGTACGAGGCGAGCCAGTCCATGCGCAGGCGGCTGGACGCCGTCGGCACGCTTTGCGACTGGTTCACCCAGAGCGTGCGCCCGTCGTCCGCGCTGCGCAGCGCGTCGCGCCGCTCCGACCGGTACTCGCCCACGACCCGTACGAACATGGCGCGGGTCAGCTGATACTCCGCCTTCACGCGCGGAATGAGCGTGCGGGCGTATTCCGACCCGTCGAGCCGCCGCGTGATGCGCGACGAGGCCAGGGTGGCCTCGACGCGCGCCGCGCTCGTCGGGCGCAGCGACAGGGAGCCGGAGATCCGGAGGTCCGTCCCGCGCGAGCCCTCGGCAAAGATGGGTGACGTCGTGCGCTGCACCGAGACCGTGGCGTTGACGCGCTGCAGGACCGGCGATGAAAGGGTGGCGCCGACGTCCGCCAGCCCGGACTGCCAGCGCGACGGCTGATAGCGGAGCGCAGTCGAACCGGAACCCACCGTGTAGTGCGCGTAGGCCGCCGGGTCGACGTAGAAGAACTGGCGCCCCGTCTGGGTGCTGATGTTCCAGCCGCCGCGGAGGCGCACCATGAACGAGATGTTGTCCTTGCCCTCGAGCGGGGCGCTGGTGAACCCGCCGGCCGCCCGCCAGACGCGGGTAGGCCCGAAGAACGTGGTCACGCTCTCCAGCAGCGCGCCCGGCGCCCCATACCACGAAAGCCGGTTGAACCAGCGCCAGCTCGTGACGTTCGTGCGCGGCACGAAGCCCGTCTGGCTCTGGAACTCACGGCCGATGTCGATCCACTGGAAGTTGTAGCCCCAGTGCCGGCCCGTGCGGTCATGCTCGAGCTTCCAGATTTCGCCCTGTTGCGTGGCGCCCGCCGCGTTGCGCGTGGCCGCCGTGCCGAGCTGTCCCTCGAAGTAGTAGAGCTTGTGGTGCACCCAGCGGACGTCGGCGGCCACCACGCGGTTGTATTCGTCCTCGCGCTCCTTGTCGGTGAACGTCAGGCCGAGGTTCGAGCCGGCGCCGAGGTCTCGCCGCAGGCGGCCGATCTGGAACTGGGCGTTCCCCGCCGCCTGGTGGTCCTGGGCGCTGAGGAGCGCCACGCTGTACGCGCCGAGCTTGCCCGTCACCTTGCCGCCCACCGAAGGGTCCACCAGCTGCCGCGTGTAGACCAGCTGGTTCGGCGTCGCGAAGAGCTCGATCCCCTCGAGGAAGAACGGCCGCTTCTCGGGGATGAAGAGCGCGAAGCGCTCGTTGAGCGTGACCAGCCCGGCGTCGCTCTCCACCTGGCTGAAGTCGGGATTGAACGTCGCGTCGAGCGAGAGCTGCGTGAAGCCGAGCCGCAGGTTGGCGCCGGCCGTGGTGATGGTGGTCCCGCGCGTGAAGTCGCCCGTTGCCTCGCGCGATCCGGCCTGCGTGGCCGTCACGAACGGCTGCACTTCGGTGACGACGCCGCGTTCGAGGTCGTGCAGACCGGTGAGAATGCCGCCCTGCGCGATGAAGCTCGCGCCGGCGCGCCGCACGTCGGTCCACGTGTCCTCGTAGCCCGTGGCGGGCGAGAAGCGGTGGGCGTTGAATCCCCACGCCTGCGTGCCCGTTCCGGGCAGCCGCAGGCTCTTGAAGGGACTGCGCAGCTCCACCTCGTATCCCTGCGGGGTCAGGCGGCCGCGCGACTCGTAGTAAAAGTCGGGATTGTAGTCGATGTTCCCGCCGAACATCCGCGTCGCGCTCGACGCGCCCTCCGTGCGCACACCGTCGAGCTGCACTCCCAGCGCGTTGACGCCGAACATGAACGCGCGCCGCTGGTCATTGAACGTGTCCAGGTAGAGGATGACGCGGTCGTCGTTGTCGATCTTGTCGCGGTCGGCGCGCGTGGCGCGCAGCGACGCCACGTCGGCCGTGTACGCGCGGATACCCACCATGAGGGCGTCCGGCGCGTACCACACGAGCACCTCGGTCTTCTCCTGCGCCGGCCGGCTGTCGGACGGCATGTACTGCCGGAAGCCGTCGAGCAGCGTCGCCTGCCCCCAGACAGGCTCGTCCAGCGTGCCGTCCACGGTGATGCGCGCGTCGAGTCGCGGAATGGCGACGGACCGCGCGGGGGCCTGGGCGTGGGCGGCCGCCGAAATCAGGGCGAAGCCAAACAGCAGGGTGAGTTGACGCATCCGAGGAAGATAAGCGGGGGCTGATGACGTTTCAGGTGCAGGGGAAGGGTGCAGGGTGTGGAAAGGGGGTGAGGAAGAGTGGAGCGAGGGGTGAGGAGGCCGTCGCCCCCTTCTCTTTCCACACCCTGCACCCTTTCCCTTTCCACACTCTGCACCCTTCCCCTTTCCAAAACGAAGGAGCCGCTCCGAACCACGAGCGGCCCCAGTCTACAGTCGCGCACGCAGTTCAGATCGCTGTCGCCTTCTCCGTCACCACGCGCACGGTGTCGTCCACCACCTGCACGAAGCCGCCCGACACGGTGAACCGCGCGTTCGTGGCGCCGTTCACGCGCAGCGTCCCCTGCCCCAGCACCGTGATCATGGGCGCGTGGCTCGGCAGGATGCCGACCTCGCCGTCGAAGGCAGGCGCTACCACGGACGACGCCTCCCCTTCGAAGAGCGTCGCTTCCGGCGAGACCACCGAGACCTTGAGCATGGGTTAGGCCTGGAGCTTCTTGGCGTTTTCCACCACGTCGTCGATACCGCCGGCCATGAAGAAGGCCTGCTCCGGCAGGTGGTCGAACTCGCCCGCGCAGACGCGCTCGAACGACGAGATGGTCTCCTCGATCTTCACGTACTTGCCGGTGATGCCCGTGAACTGCTCGGCCACCGAGAACGGCTGCGACATGAAGCGCTGGATGCGGCGGGCGCGGCCCACCACCTTCTTGTCCTCTTCCGAGAGCTCGTCCATGCCGAGGATGGCGATGATGTCCTGCAGTTCCTTGTAGCGCTGCAGGATGCGCTGCACCTCGGTGGCCGCCTTGTAGTGGCGCTCGCCGATGAACTGCGGGTCAAGAATGCGCGAGCCCGACGCGAGCGGGTCCACGGCGGGATAGATGCCCAGCTCGGTGATGGCGCGCGAAAGCACGACCGTGGCGTCGAGGTGCGCGAACGCCGTCGCCGGCGCCGGGTCGGTGATGTCGTCGGCCGGCACGTAAATGGCCTGCACCGACGTGATCGAGCCGTCGCGCGTGGAGGTGATGCGCTCCTGCAGGTCGCCCATCTCCGTCGCCAGCGTCGGCTGTTAGCCCACGGCGCTCGGCATGCGGCCGAGGAGCGCCGACACTTCCGAGCCCGCCTGCGTGAAGCGGAAGATGTTGTCGATGAAGACCAGCACGTCGGCGTGCTCGCGGTCGCGGAAGTACTCGGCGACCGTCAGCCCGGCGAGGCCGACGCGCAGGCGCGCGCCCGGCGGCTCGTTCATCTGGCCGTAGATGAGCGCCGTCGAGTTGATGACGCCCGACTCCTGCATCTCGAGGTAGAGGTCGTTGCCCTCGCGCGTGCGCTCGCCCACGCCGCAGAAGACCGACTTGCCGCCGTGACCCTTGGCCACGTTGTTGATGAGCTCCATGATCACGACCGTCTTGCCCACACCGGCGCCGCCGAAGAGGCCGATCTTGCCGCCCTTCACGAACGGCGCGATGAGGTCGATGACCTTGATGCCCGTCTCGAACACCTCGGTCTTGGGCTCGAGGTTCACGAAGTCCGGGCGCTTGCGGTGAATCGGCCAGCGCTCGACCTCGGGGCCGATCGCCGCGCCGTTGTCCACCGGCTCACCCAGCACGTTGAGGATGCGGCCGAGGGCGGCCGTCCCCACCGGCACCGAGATCGCGCGGCCGAGGTCCACGGCTTCCATGCCGCGGACGACGCCGTCGGTGGTGCTCATGCCCACCGCGCGCACCTGGTTGCGCCCGATGTGCTGCTGCACCTCGGCGACGACGCGGATGTGCTCGCCGCTGTCGTTGATGACCTTCACCTCGAGGGCGTTGTACAGGTCGGGGAGGTGGTCCGGCGCGAACTCGACGTCAATGACGGGACCGATGATCTGGACAATCTTCCCGACGTTCGTGGCAGTGGCAGTCGTCATGATGTGGGTCAACCCTGGAGTGCAGCAGCGCCGCCGACGATTTCGGCGATCTCCTGCGTGATGTTGGCCTGGCGGGCGCGGTTGTAGGTGCGACGGAGGAGGTTGAGCATCTCCCCCGCGTTATCGGTGGCGCTCTTCATGGCGGTGCGCCGCGCCGCCTGCTCGGCGGCGGCCGTCTCGACGAGCGCGCGGTACACCGCGTTGCGCACGTACGAGGGAAGCAGCTCGGTGAGGATCGCGTCCGCCGAGGGATACAGCAGGTAGTCGCGCCCGGCGCCTGAGCGCGTCGGCGCCGCCACCGGCAGCACCCGCACCGTGTGCGGCGGCGTGGAGAGCACCGAGTTGAACTTGGAGTGCACCACGTACACGGCGTCGAGCACGCCCGCGGCGAAGTCGGCCATCAGGGCGTCCACGAGCGAGGCGGCGTTGGCCGCCGTCGGGATGTCGCCGATGTCGGTGCGCGCCGTCGCGAGGTCGCGGCCGATGTACCGGAAGTAGCCGATGCCCTTGCGGCCGACGACATGCAGGTCCACCGTGGCGCCCTGCTCCTCGAGGTAGGCGACCGTGAGGCGCGCCTCCTTGATGAGGTTGGCGTTGAAGCCGCCGCACAGGCCGCGGTTGGCCGTGATGAGCAGCACGGCCACGCGGCGTTCGGCCGCCGGCTGCCGGAGCAGCGGGAAGCGCTCGGCGAGGTCGGCGTTGAACAGGCTCGAGATGACGTCGCCGAGCGCCGTCGCGTACGGGCGGGCGGCGGCCACGCGGTCGGCCGAGCGCTTCAGCTTTGACGTGGCGACCATTTCCATCGTACGCGTGATCTTCCGCGTATTCTCGGTGGTCTTTATCCGGCCGACGAGTTCTCTGCCTTTAGCCATCGATCAGAAGGGAGATGGGAGATAGGAGATGGGAGACGTGGTCACGCGAGCGACTTCTTGTAGGCGTCGATCGCCTGCTTCAGCGTCGCTTCCGTCTCCTTCGACAGCACCTTCTCCTTGCGGATGGCGTCGCCGACCTGCGGGAACTTGGCCGCCATGTAGGCGTGGAAGCCCGCTTCCCACTCGCGCACCTTGGCCACCGGCACGTCGTCGATGAAGCCGTTGGTCACGGCGTAAATGATCATCACCTGCGCTTCGGCGGCCATCGGCCGGTACTGCCCCTGCTTCAGCACTTCCACCGTGCGCGCGCCGCGGTCGAGCTGGCGCTTGGTGGCGGCGTCGAGGTCCGACGCGAAGGCTGCGAAGGCCTCGAGCTCACGGTACTGGGCGAGGTCGAGGCGCAGGCGGCCGGCCACCGACCGCATCGCCTTGATCTGCGCCGAACCG
>JACREJ010000050.1 GCA_016218305.1 Gemmatimonadota bacterium
GCTCCCCACGCTGTCGCGCCTCAGTGTCAGCAATGGCCCAGCAGGCCGCCTTCGCCACCGGTGTTCTTCCGGATATCTACGCATTCCACCGCTACACCCGGAATTCCACCTGCCTCTACTATGCTCAAGCCAAGCAGTCTGCACGGCCGACCCGGGGTTGAGCCCCGGGCTTTCACCGCACGCTTAGCCCGCCACCTACGCGCCCTTTACGCCCAGTGATTCCGGACAACGCTCGCACCCTCTGTATTACCGCGGCTGCTGGCACAGAGTTAGCCGGTGCTTCCTCACTCGGTACCGTCAGTCCCCTCGAAAAGGGATGTTCGTCCCGAGCAACAGTGGTTTACACTCCGAAAAGCTTCATCCCACACGCGGCGTCGCTGCGTCAGACTTTCGTCCATTGCGCAATATTCCCCACTGCTGCCTCCCGTAGGAGTCTGGGCCGTGTCGCAGTCCCAATGTGGCTGGCCATCCTCTCAGACCAGCTACCCGTCGTCGCCTTGGTGAGCCGTTACCTCACCAACTAGCTGATAGGCCGCGAGCTCCTCGATTTCCCCCGGAGGTTTCCTCATCGGGGAATGCCCCCCAATGAGCGTATGCGGTATTACCCGGTCGTTGGACCGGCTATCCCCCAGAAATCGGCAGATTGCTCACGTGTTACGCACCCGTTCGCCGGTTGCCCTTGCGGGCCCCCGTGACTTGCATGTGTTAGGCACGCCGCCAGCGTTCGTCCTGAGCCAGGATCAAACTCTCCAATGAGTGTTTGTCAGCTCTTTCTGATACGCTGTTTCACGCTGTCGTGAAACAGCGTGTTCAGAATCACTTGTTAAAAATAGGTTCGGGTTGATCGCTCCCCGGATCCCCGAACGGGTCCGGATCAATGCGATCGCCTCGCACACCCTTAGTGATCTCATCTCGATTTTCAAACAGCTCTTGGTCGCGTTTCCGCGATAGCCTTTAATAATACAAAGTCATGCCGTCTGTGTCAACTATGAAGCCGAAACTTTCTTCCAACTTTTTCGCCTTCTCTCCCGCCGACACGAACGGGCCCTTGCGGGCCCGCATGGCACCACCCTCTCCGCAGACATTTTCTCGGAGAGGAAGGGTATAGTAGCATACTAGAAGCGTGCGCGCAAGCCCCTCCCCCACGGCGATTTAGGATGGGGAGCTCGGATTGGGATTGAGGAGGTCGATTCGCGATTGAGAGTCACGATCAACGCCGCCGCCAGCCATCACGACTCCCATCCCCAATCCCAATCGCCAATCACAATCGCAAATCCCAATCCGAGCTCCCATTCCGAGCTCCCAATCCTGAATAAAAAGAAGCTGCCGTGGCCTTCGCCACGGCAGCTTCAGTGCACCCAGTAGGAGTCGAACCTACAACCTGCAGATTAAGAGTCTGTTGCTCTGCCAGTTGAGCTATGGGTGCGGACGTAACAACGAAAAACAACAGAGAAGAAACAGAAAAACAACAGAGAAACAACAGGCACTGCAACCGCCGTCACTGCTGCCACCTCGAGAAGCGCGCCAGGAGGGAGTCGAACCCCCGACCCACAGCTTAGAAGGCTGTTGCTCTATCCACCTGAGCTACTGGCGCTGAGCCCCTGCGCTTCACCGCATCCTGCTCGCTTCTCCAACACTCACTCCTGCCGGGGCAGGCCATCGGGGCGGCCGGATTCGAACCGGCGACCTCCTGCTCCCAAAGCAGGCGCGATACCGGGCTACGCTACGCCCCGCTGAAGAATCAAAAAATATCCGGACGCCACCCCAAGATCAACTCCCCTCGTCCACTTTTCGCAACAGGGCGTCCACCGCGCGCGCGCGATGACTCACCCGCGCCTTCTCCTCGCGCGTCACCATCCCGAACGTCGTGCCGAGTTCGTCGCTGTAGAACAACGGGTCGTAGCCGAACCCGCCCGTCCCCACTTCCCGCTCGAGAATCCACCCCGTCGTCTCGCCGCGCGCCCCCAGCTCGCGCGTGCCGTCCACGACAGCTGCCCCACACACGTACCGCGCCGCGCGTGTCGGCGGCTCGCGACGCACCGCCGCCGAGAGCGCCGCGCCCGCGAGCGCCGACAGCAGCATCGCGTTGTTCGCCGCGTCGAGCGCCGCGCCGTCCCGCTCGGGACGCGAGCTCCAGCGCTTGCTGCGCACACCCGGCGCGCCCGCCAGCGCGTCGCAGCTCAGCCCACTGTCGTCCGCCATCGTCGGCAGCCCGCTCAACGCGTGAAAATAGCGCGCCTTCGCGAGCGCATTCTCCTCGAACGTCTCGGCCACCTCCAGCGCGTCCTCTTCCTCCGGACGCTCGGGCAGCCCCGCCCCGTCGAGATCCACCACGTCCCACCCGTGCGCGCGCAGCAGGGGCTCGAGTTCGCGCCGCTTGCCTGCGCTGCGCGTCGCCAGAAGCAGTCGCCCGCGCGCCGTCACGCGCGCGCGCTCCGCCCACGCATCGCGAGCGCGGCGGCGCTCACGCCACGCCCAGCGCGCGCCGCTGATGCGCGTCCAATTCGGCGATGGAGGCGGTCGCGAGTGCGAGCAATGCGTCGAGCTGGGCGCGGTTGAACGTGCCGTGCTCGCCCGTCCCCTGCACTTCCACGAACTCGCCGTTGCTCGCCATCACGACATTCATGTCCACCTCGGCGCGCACATCCTCTTCGTAGCACAGGTCCGAGCACGCCACGCCGTCGATGACGCCCACGCTCACCGCCGCCACGCGGCGCTTCACGGGCGTCGCCACGAGGTGTCCCTCGCGCACCATCCAGTCGAACGCGTCGGTCACCGCCACGCAGGCGCCGGTGATGGCCGCCGTCCGCGTGCCGCCGTCGGCCTGGAGCACGTCGCAGTCCACCTTGATGGTCCACTCGCCCCACGCGAAGTCGTCGAGCATCGCGCGCACCGAGCGGCCGATGAGCCGCTGGATCTCCTGCGTGCGGCCGCCCACCTGCCCGCGCTCCCGCGACGTGCGCGTGTGCGTCGCGCGCGGCAGCATCGCGTACTCCGCCGTCAGCCACCCTTCGCCGCGCCCCTTCTTCCAGGCGGGCACCCCCTTCTCCACCGAGGCCGCGCAGAGCACGCGCGTGTTGCCGAACGCGCTCAGGCAGCTTCCCTCGGCGTAGGCCGCGGCCTGCCGCTGCAATGACACCGGGCGCAGCGCCGACGGCGCCCGCCCATCCGGTCGAGACTCAGCCACCAACCCCCCGCAGTTTGTCTATGATGCCGGAGGTCGACTGCCCCGGCGTAAGTGGAATGATCACCACGCGGCCGCCGCGCGCCACCACGTCGCTCGCGCCCACGACCGTCTCGGGCGAATAGTCGCCCCCCTTCACGATGACGTCGGGCGCCAGGTGCCGCACGAGTTCGCGCGGCGTGTCCTCGCCGAAGATCACCACGGCATCCACGCACTCGAGCGCGGCGAGCACATACGCGCGCTCCGCCTCGGAGCGCACCGGCCGGTCGGGCCCCTTGAGGCGCCGCACCGAGTCGTCGCTGTTGAGGCCCACCACGAGGTGCGCCCCCTGCGCGCGCGCGCCGGAGAGCACGTCCACGTGCCCCGGATGCAGCAGGTCAAAGACGCCGTTGGTGAAGACGAGCGGGCCCGTCAGCGTGCGCCGCCACGCGGCGGCGCCCTCCCAGGTGCGGATCTTGTCGGCCGGCGGCCGAGGCGTCAGAAGGTCCACTCGGCGCGCGGCGACAGCAGGAGTTCTTTCTGGAGGAACGGGAGCTCGATGAGCTCGTAGTACTCGGTCCAGATGCTGATGCGCTTCTGCACGCGTCGCACGCGCACGTTCTTGGCCCCCTCGGGGAGGCCAAGCGAGTCGGCATAGAGCGCGAGGCGCCGCTTGATGACGCCGTCGGTGCGGCTCGCGGCGAAGCGCGCTTCCGCCTGCATCCGGTCGCGATACTGGTAGAAGTTCCAGTAGACCGAGCCCACGCCGAGCCCGAAGTACCCGACGGCCGCCACGATAGCCAGCATCACCAGGCAGCCCGCCCGCCCGCTTCCCCGCCGCGTCCGCGTCACCATTGTGATTGTGCCCCCTCGATCACCTCGTTGACGATGCGGTTGATCGCCTGCTTGCGACCTTCCGCCTCAAAGCGCTCCGAGTACTCACCCTCGCCCATGATGGACTTCTTCTGCCAGATGGTCTTGCCCAGCACCTGGTCGTAGATCTCGACGTCGACCACGATCTGCAGCCGGCGGCGCGTGGCCGTGGCCTGATTGGGGTCGGCGCTGTACGCCACCGGCACGTCAATCTCGTACTTCACGATCGTCCCGCGCGCGATGGCGCTCGCCTTCTCCTCGCTCGCATCGCGCAGGCCGAGCCGCTTGCCGAGCCCGTCGCGCAGGGCGTCCGTGACTTCGCGCGTGATCTCGGGCGACGCGGTCTCGTTGGAAAACGGGATCACCGCCACCGTGCGCACGTGCGTCGGCAGGCCGCCCCCGCTGAACCCATAGGCGCACGCCGAAAGGGCCGCCGCGAGGGCGACCGACAGCCGGCGCATGGGGAGAGGCAGGGGCATTTGTTAAGGGACGAGTGGGCCGCGCTCGAGCAACGCGCGGATGTCGGCGGGGAGCGTGGTGGGGCGGCCGTCGGGGGCGAGCGAAATCAGCGTCGTGGTGGCGGTGGCGATGCGCGTGCCGTCGTCGGCGCGGGCGATGTCGTAGGCGAACTCCACCGCGCGCGAGCGCAGCGCGGCCACGCGCGTGGTGACGCGGACCTCGTCGTCGTAGCGGGCCGAGGCGTGCAGGCGCAGGGTGGCCTCCGTGACGGCGAGCTTGGTGCCGGCGCGCTCCATGTCGGCGTACGACATGCCGCAGCGACGGATGAAGTCGGTGCGGCCGATCTCGCACCAGACCAGGTAGTTGGCGTGGTACACCACGCCCATCTGGTCGGTTTCAGCGTATCGCACCCGGATTTCGGAGACCGTCTCCTGCCCCATCGCAATCACCCCGTGACAGTCGAACTGTACCGTGAAAAGTAGTCTCCGGGGGCGCGCCGCGTTTGTAAAGGCCGCGCCGGCGCGATACACTTTGGCCATGTCCGCTGCCGTCCCGACTGCGCTCGACGCGCCCGTGTACGTGATCGCCGACGCCCATCTGGGCGTCGCCCCGGCTGAGCAGGAGCAGCTGCTCTGGAGCTTCCTCGAACGTGTGGGGCGCGTCAGGGGCTCACTCGTCATGAACGGCGACATGTTCGAGTTCTGGTTCGAGTGGGGGCACGTCGTGCCGCACACCGGGGTGCGCCTGCTCGCGGCGTGCGCGGTGATCACCGAGCGCGGCAAGCCCGTGCTGTGGATCAAGGGAAACCACGACTGCTGGGGGGGCGACGTGCTGCGTAGCCAGAGCGGCGCAGCGTACGTCGACGGACCGTGGACAGGCGAGCTCGCCGGCTGGCGCGCGCACATCGCGCACGGCGACGGGCTGCGCCCCGAGCTCGACAAGGGGTATCGCGCGCTGCGCGCGGTGATCCGGCACCCGTGGTCGGTGCGCGCGTTCAAGCTGCTGCATCCCGCCTGGGGAGCGGCGCTGGCGCGCGCGACGAGCCACACGAGCCGCAATGTGCGCCCGCGGGACGGCGGCGAGGGGCTGCGCACGATGGCGCACCAGACGCTGGCGGCCGACCCGTCGCTGGACGTCGTGATCTTCGGGCACACCCACATCGCGATGCTCGAGCGCAAGTCGCGCGAGGGCGGGATCTACGCCAATCCGGGGGCGTGGCTCGACGAGCCGCGCTTCCTGAAGCTGACCCCCGAGCGCGTGTCGCTCTGCCGGTGGGACGGCGTGAACGAGCACGAGGAAGTGTCGATCGAGCGCAGCGGGCGATAGAGTGCCGAGCGGGCGCCGCGTTGCGCGGCGCGCGCTAGCGGAACGTGATCGAGGCGGCGACCGCGGGGCGCCCGTCTGGCGCGGTGCGCACGCCGACGCGCGCCGGCAGGGCCCAGAGCTGCGCCGCGACGTACGCGTCGGCGCCGGCGATGAGGTGGTTGAAGATCAGCACCGCCACCCAGTCCTCGTAGTGCGTGCGGCGGGCGCGCACGCGCGCCGCCGAGTAACGGCTCACCGACCAGGTGGCCACGGCGGGGCGGCCGTCACCGTCCAGTTTCGGCTGTCCGGCGGCGTCCACCTGATACGTCAACGGCACCGAGTCGGCGCGGAAGTGCCGCGCGAGGCGCAGGTTTTCGGCGGCGCGATAGACCAGCGCGAGCGAGAGCCCTTCGGTGAGGAAGAACGCCCCGCCCCAGAACTGCCGACCGAGCGCGGCCTGGCCGGCGCCGGGGACGGCGAGCGAGTAGAGGAAGGCGCGGCGGGGGGTGACGGGCGGTCGGACGGCGCTGCCGGTATCGGTGGGTGCGACGGTGCGTGCCGCCGAAACGCCGGCGCGCGGCGCCGGTGCGGGCGCGCCGGGGGCCTGCGCCAAGGCCGTGCCGGTGGGCGCGGCGAGGAGCAGGGTGCAGAGCACAACGGTGTGGAGTGTCGAGCGAGTCACGATGGCTGTGTTACCCACGGGCGCGGTGTGAGTGCCGCAGAGTGAAGATAACACCGACGTCAGGCGCAGAAACCCACGCATGGCGGAGCGCGTACGGGGCTGGCATGCGCGGGGGACCGCCGGCGTAGGTACCTCCAACAACGGACGAGAACATGAAACACAACGTCTCGCTCACCATCGCGTCGCTGCTCTCCATCGTGCTGATGACGATTCACCAGGCGGACGACGTCGTGCGCGGGATGTCGCCCGGTGGCGTCGTGAACATGGTGGGGGTGCTCATCTTCGTCGTCTGGCTGTACGGCACGGTGGCGCTCGCGGAGCGTCGCGCGGGCTACGCGATCATGCTGCTCGGCGGGCTGTTCGGCGCGGCGGTGCCGGTGATCCACATGCGGGGCGCGGGACTCGGCGCGGCGATCGCCAAGTCGGACGGCGGGTTCTTCTTCGTGTGGACGCTGATCGCGCTGGGGGTGACGGGGGTGTTCTCGGCGCTCGTCGCGGCGCGGGGGTTGTGGGAGGCGCGCGTTCGCTTAGCGCGCTAGTTCGGCGGCGCAGCGAAAGCCTACGCCGCCGCGTGGCGACGCATGCGCGAAGTGGTACCCGCCCGCGCTACGGGCGGACCTCAAGGGCCAAGGGCGCCGTGGACAGGGCATCGAAGTGTCCGCGCACCCGGTAAGCACCGGGCTTGATGTCGACGCGACCCGCCGGATCCGTCACACGCAGGTCGAACACGTACTGCTTTCGCTCACCAGAGCGGAAGAGTGCTGTTCGCGGATCGCCGATCTCGTGGTCGGCGGTCAGGCGCAGGTCGTCCGGGGCGAGCGACACGGCGATGGCGGGATTCCTGCTGCGGAAGTCCGCGATGACGGCGTGAGGCGCCGGATTCGTGACGCTGACGGTGATCTGGAAGAACCCATCGTCTACCGCAGGCGATGGTTCCGCCGGGTAGCTGGCAATCGCAATGCGGAGCGACTCGACGGGCACGCGTCTGGCGGTGACGTTCAGCGGTGGGCCGCCGGAACCACCGCTGCACGCCTCATCGCATCGCACGACACCTTCACACTGATTCCGGAAAAGCGACGCCGGATGACCGCGCGATTGGCTGAGCGCGTGGAGCATCTCATGCCGGACAATGCGGCCGCTCGCGACGGCGTTGGTCGCCAGGACGATTCGGTTGTTGCGGCTGGACCAGTAGGCCACCGTGCCCGGACCTTCCGCTGCTTGGAGCGCGCTCGCGGGGGCGCTCATCCATTGCACGCTCTCCATCGACCCGGAGAGTCCCGAGCACGCTGCAGTGATTGCCCACCAGCGCCGGTATACGGCGGGCGGAGAGAAGGCCACGGCGCCATCAAGACCACCGTCCACGCCACATGCGAGGGACGGAAGCGCTGCGAGAGCGACCAGGTACCATCGCCTGCGCGCGCAACGGGAGTGCTCCGGCCGCTGATGCCTTCTGAGTTGTCGCGTCACTTGACCCGCGCCATCTCGAGGCGCGTGATGTCGCTCAGGAGTACACGCCCGCCAAGGAGCGGCCGGACGACGCTGACGGAACCGAGGATGTCGGGAGACGAGACGTGCGTGAGAGGGCCGAGCGGGCGCACGGGCGGCACGCGCTGTGCGGCGAGGGGTCCACCAACCACTCCGATCAGCAAGCCCGGCACGGCGACGCACGCGCGGGACGCGCGCAGCGGCTCCCGGAACGCGCGAATGACCCGGCGTTCCGCTGCGAACGCGCTACGCGGATGTGCCGGCATCGAACACCCCCCGATCGGCCGCGGGACCACCGGGTCAGTCAACTGGCCGTTGACCGCGAGCAAGCCAGCGGGGCCACGGGAACTGGCGCGATGGCTCGCCCTGGGCCAACCACGCAATGGCGGACACGAGCCCGCCAACTCCAACCACCATGAACGACATCATGGCGACAATCCACAGACCGCGTGCGGTCGAACGGGGCGGCCCCACGATCGGCAGCCGCTGCTCAACTGCAACCATCATGCAAGCGAACACCGCAATGGCACCCAGCGGCAGTGCACAGGCGATGAAATAGCGGCGCCACGAATCCCGCGTCCAGTGCGGACGCCTGCGGAGATACCCGGTTCGTGCGTGCAGCAGCAGGTCGAGGAGGACGTAGCCGACGGCCAGGTAACGAATCCCGCTCGTCAGCGGAGAGGCGGGCAACACACTGGCGAGCAAGAGCCCGAACATGGCGAGGATGCCGCCAACACTTCGGCTGGTGCTCACGGGACGCCTCGACATCTCCTGGTCCGCCTCAGTCCCGCTTATCGGATTGCTGGGCATTGGTGCCTTTCTCACGGTTTGCGTTCCCGGCGCTGCAACCGGAGCCATCGCACGAGGTCCTCGGCGGTGGCGGATGAGAGACCTCGACGCGCCTGGATCGCGGTCGCGAGTTCCCGTTCGCTCGCTGTCAGCGGCAGCGTGTCTTCATCGGCGGCCGGCGCACGCGGCACGCTGCCGGGCTGCCTGTATAAGACACTCGACAGCAGCTCCAACACCGCCTCGACCGCTGCGTCTGCCGGCATGATGGGAAAGCCCCGGGTCGGAGAGCACCGCACCTACCACACGACCGTCATGTTCCTCGTCGACGCGCGGCCTCGGATTCCAGTGCGCGCACACGCGCTACCCCTCCCCCGCGTTAGCACCGCGGCGGTCGAGAGGTCGGCGGACGACCCGATGGAGAGGAACTGATGACGACGCGGATCCCCACGGATTGCCGATAGGCGACGATCTGACGCACAGGCGCTCCATTCAACTGCGCCGGCTCATAGCGCAGGCGCGGAATGACATCTCTCACCGCCTGTTGAAAGTCGATGCTGGTCGCCGTGACATCGCGAATCGTCAGGGGATCGGGAACGCCGAGGGTGTCGACGACAAACGTGAAGTCCGCGCGCATACAGCTACCATCGCGAAGCCCGCTCGTGGGAGGATTCCATTCCAGGCGCGGTGGACTGCCACGCGGTCGCGCCTCACGGTCAACCTGACACGCCTGATACGCCGGGACGCCGCCTGGCCCTGAATCCACAGGCATGTCCGGGCACTTCCGCCTGGAGCGCTGGGCCGCGACGGGACTGCTCATCAGCGCCAGGAGTGCGAGCAAGCAAAGCGGTCTCACGGTCGGTCCTCCTCTGCGGGCCCGTGTTTGCCCGCGGACTGGCGTTGCGGTGCGGCGCCGCCGATGGACGCCGCCGCGCAGCAGGCACTGCCAAAGACGTCGGCGTTCGTGAGCAACAATGGCTGACGAGGCATCAGGGCTGCGGCGTGAAGGCAAACCGCACGCGCGCCTGCACGCTCACACTCACATCGCTCGGCATGATCGGCGTGGCTGCACCAGCGATCGCGAACTGGTAATAGTCTGCCGCCCTGCCACCAGCGATTCCGTACTCAGGGAGCAGACTGACCTCGATGAGCGCCCCGAGCGTCCCG
This sequence comes from Gemmatimonadota bacterium, assembly GCA_016218305.1. Classification (GTDB taxonomy): domain Bacteria; phylum Gemmatimonadota; class Gemmatimonadetes; order Gemmatimonadales; family Gemmatimonadaceae; genus PNKL01. The sequence goes on from JACREJ010000050.1 coordinate 9,921, forward strand.
CCCGCGGCCGCCGCCGCGGCCTCTGCGTCAGCGCGCGCCGCGCGCACGGCCGCCGCAATCGCGCGCTGGCGAGCGTCCACGGCTTGCGACGACGCGAAGCTGATGTTCGCAATCTCGGAGGCGCCGGCCGTGAGCGCCGTGTCGACGAGCTGCCCGAGCGTCTCAAGATCCCAGAGCGACACCCGGATCGCATTTCTCGCGACATAGGTTTGCGGAGCGTCGGCCGGCGCTGGCGCCCGGCCAAGCGGCTCGCGTTCAATGGAGACGGTGTATCCCGTCGAGACGATTGCCGAATCTGCCAGCCGTTGACGCTTTAGTGCGGCGATGACCGGGCGAATGCGATTGACATTCAGGCGCCCGGCTTCAGCGGCGGATGTGGCTCTCGTGACGACGGCCACGGTCAGCGTCGCACGGTCAGGCTTCAGCTTCACCACGCCGGAGCCGCTCGTGACGATTTCCGGGTTGGCACGCGTCGCTCCTGCCGGCGTTTGGGCGCCGGCGGCGACGGGCAGCAGAAGAGCCTGGAGGATCGCGAGGTGTCGGAACATGGATCTCATCATGAATGCCTGAGTTTTATGGTTCAGCTGCAGCCGCGGCAACTCGAGCGCCCGCCGCGCGCTGACAACAGAGCGGCCGTGGGCTGCAACCGCGTGTCAGGACGCCACGCCGCGACGAGGCGCTCATCGCGCGCGCAGGTCGGAGATGCCACCGATCAGCGCCCCGACAAGCCCTCCCGCGCTCGCACCAATCCCGCCAAACCAGAAGGCCAGGCCGAACGTCTTCTTCTCGTCGGAGCATCCACACGCGATGAACCGGCTCCCGATTAAGCCACCGACGATGCCGATCGCGGCTCCCGCGCCGAGACCATGGAGCGTATAGTGGCCGAGCTTTCGCCGTCGTATCGAATCAGCTGGATAGGTGGGAATCGCTCGGCCATCCACGGTGTCAGCGAGTTGTCGCCGGAGACTCGCGGGTTGCGCGCCCGACCAGGTGACACCCTCGCGGCCCAGGCCATCGGTTGGCGAGCGCACCTTCTGCTGCGCAGGAAGCGCAATCGGGAACGCCAGCGACAACACGAGGATGCGACGCGACACTGGCATATGGCTTCCTGACTAGAACTGGACTGCAACTCGCCGTCGCAGCGAACGCACGAGACGACCTTCCGCCGCCCCCGTATTACGCTACGTCACCACTAGTATGGCGCGAGCCACGTCATGGCGCCAGCACGCGATCGAGGCGTGGACGGGCTAGCCTGCCGTGCGGCGGCATGCCCCGCCTCCCTCTCGCGAAAGCCGCCGTGCGCGTGAACCACCCCCTGGCGGGAGCGTGTAGGAGTCGAACCTACCCAGCCTGACCAAGTCAGGCCGCACTGGTTTTGAAGACCAGGAGGACCACCAGGCCCCATACGCCCCCTCACACCATCGGGGGTGCGCGACGCGCCGCAGAACGCGCGCGGCGGCGCGGCGCTGCGTCAGCTACTCGAGCACGAGCGGGCGCTCGCTGGCCGGCAGGACTTCGCCGATGCGCACCGCACCGCTGACCCGCGCAAGATACTCGTCCACCTGCTTCGGTGGGATGGCCAGCAGCAGTCCGCCCGACGTCTGGGGGTCCACCACCAGCGCGCACGACTCGCGCGACACACCGGGCGCACACTGCACCAGCGTGGTCACATACCGCTCGTTGCGCTTCGCACCGCCCGTCGTGATGCCGAGCGACAACGCCTCGAGCGCCCCGGGCAATGACGGAAGGAACTCCGCCACAAACCGCAGCGTCACCCCGCTCGCCTTCGCGATGTGCGACGCGTGGCCCATCAAGCCGAAGCCCGAAATATCCGTCGCACAGCGCACGCCCAGTTCCACCGCCACGCGCGACGCGAGGTCGTTGAGACTCGCCATGCTCGCGATGAGACTGTGGGTCCGGTCCACCGTCAGCGCGCCACTCTTCATCTCCGTCGCCAGCACCCCCGTGCCAAGCGGCTTGGTGAGCACCAGCGCGTCCCCGGCGCGCGCGCCGGCATTGGACATGACCTTGTCGGGGTGGATGATCCCGGTGACGGCCAGCCCATACTTGACCTCGTCGTCCATCACCGTGTGCCCGCCCACCACCAGCGCACCGGACGCACGCACCACATCTTCCCCGCCCCGCAGGATCTCGGTGAGCACCCGCAGCGGGAGCTTGGACTCGGGGAACGCGGCAAGCGCCAGCGCCGTGATGGGCGTTCCCCCCATCGCAAAGACGTCCGACAGTGCGTTCGCCGCGGCGATGCGTCCGAAGTCATACGCATCGTCCACGATGGGGGCAAAGAAATCCACCGTCTGCACGAGCGCGAGATCGTCGTGCAGCCGAAAGACCGCGGCATCATCGAACGTGTCAGGTCCGACGAGCAGCCGTGGGTCGACGTGTCGCGCAAGCGGCGCGAGCGCTGCGGATAGGTCCTCCGGACCCATCTTCGACGCTCAACCAGCGCATCTCGCAAACTGGGTCAAACGGAAGATCTGGTCGCGTTGATTCATGATGGGGAGCTCGGATTGGGAATGCGGAGTCCGATTTGCGATTGGGATCGCGATTGGGATCGCGATTGGGATCGCGATTAGGATCGCGATTAGGATCGCGATTACGGCAGCTTGGCGACCAGCTCGATCTCCACCTGCGCATCCTTCGGCAGCCCAGCCACCGCCACCGTGGAACGCGCCGGACGGCTCTCGCCGAGGGTCGCTGCATAGACTTCGTTGACCTTCGCGAAGTCACCCATCGTACGCAGGAAGATCGTGGTCTTCACCACGTCCTTCCACGTGCACCCCGCGCTCTGGAGCACGGCGTGGAGATTCTTGAGCACCTGGGCCGTCTGCACGCCCACGTCGCCCTCGACGAGGGCCATGGTCTTGGGGTCGAGCGGCGTCTGGCCGGCGCAGAACAGGAAGCCGCCGGCGCTGATGGCCTGGGAGTAGGGGCCGATGGCGGCGGGAGCAAGTGCGGTGTGATGGATCGTATTCATGGGGACGGCCGAATTGGGATTGGGAGCTCGGATTGGGATCGACGATCTGGATTCGCGATGGGGATTCTGGATTGTACCGCTCGGCAACGGGCGGACGATAGTGCACCGCACCACCGTCCGCCCTGGCTGCCGTACCCTGTCGTACTCGGGCGCACTCGGTCGTACGCTGCGGTCCTAGAACAGCCCCGCAATCGTCCCGTCCGCTGCCACGCTCATCCGCTCGGCGGCCGGCTCCTTGGGCAGGCCGGGCATCGTCATGATGTCGCCGCACTGCGCGACCACGAAGCCGGCGCCCGCCGCGGGATAGACCTCATTCACCGTCATCCGGAAGCCGGTCGGACGACCGAGCTTGGTGGCGTCGTCGGTGAGCGAGTACTGCGTCTTGGCGATGCAGATCGGCGTGCGGCCGAGTCCGTTCGCTTCGAGGTACTCGATCGCCTTCTCGGCCTTGGACGAGTAGTCGGCGCCGTCGCCGCCGTAGACCTTTGTGATGATCTCGTGGATCTTGGTCTTGATCGGCTTCTCGGCGTCGTAGATGGGCGCAAACTTCGACTTCCCTTCGCCCAGCACCTCGAGCACCGTGCGCGCCAGCTCCTCGCCGCCGGCGCCGCCGCGGGCGAAGACCTCGTTCATCTCCACGCGCACCTTGGCGCGGCGCGCGCAGTCCATCACCATCTCGAGCTCGGCGTCCGTGTCGGTCGCGAAGCGGTTCATCGCCACCACCACCGGCAGGCCGTACTGCTGCATGTTGGCGATGTGGTGCTCGAGGTTCGGGAGCCCCTTCTCGAGCGCCTTGAGGTCTTCCTTGGCGAGGTCCTTCTTGTTCGCGCCGCCGTTCATCTTGAGCGCGCGGATCGTCGCCACGACCACCGCCACCTCGGGGTTCAGCCCGCCGAAGCGGCACTTGATGTCGAGGAACTTCTCGGCGCCGAGGTCCGACCCGAAGCCGGCTTCGGTGACCACCACATCACCGAGCGCCAGCGCGGCGCGCGTGGCGAGGATGGAGTTGCAGCCGTGGGCGATGTTGCCGAACGGACCAGCGTGCACGAAGGCGGGGCCGCCCTCGAGTGTCTGCACGAGGTTGGGGCGGATTGCATCCTTGAGCAGCAGCGCCATCGCGCCTGGCGCCTTGAGCTCGCGCGCGCGCACGGGATGACGGCTCGGACCGCCGGTGCTGCCGACGATGATGTCGCCCAGCCGGCGCTCGAGGTCGGCCGGGCTCGTGGCGAGCGCCACGATGGCCATGATCTCGCTCGCCGGGATGATGACGAACTTCTCCTCTCGCGGCACGCCTTCCATGGGGCCGCCGAGGCCGATGATGCACTTGCGCAGCGCGCGGTCGTTCATGTCGATCGTGCGCGGCCAGGTGATGCGGCGATGGTCGATGCCGAGCGCGTTCCCCTGCTGCAGGTGGTTGTCGAGCATCGCGCTCAACAGGCCGTGCGCGCTGCTGATGGCGTGGAAGTCGCCCGTGAAGTGCAGGTTGATGTCGTCCATCGGCAGCACCTGCGAGTAGCCGCCGCCGGCGGCGCCGCCCTTGACGCCGAACACGGGGCCGAGTGACGGCTCGCGGATGGCGAGCACGGCGTTGGTGCCGATGCGCCGCAGCGCCTGCGCGAGCCCCACCGCCGTGGTGGTCTTCCCTTCACCCGCCGCCGTGGGATTGATGGCGGTGACGAGCACGAGCCGTCCCTTCGCGGGACGCTGCGTGATCTCGAGGTTGATCTTCGCCTTGTACTTGCCGTACAGGTCGAGGTCGTCCTCGTTCAGTCCGAGGTCGGCCGCGACGTCGCGGATGTGGCGGAGCTTCGCGCGTTGCGCGATTTCGATGTCGGTCGGGACGACGATATGCGGATCATGCGGCATATAGAGGCAGATGGGAGGTGGGAGATGGGAGATGGGAGATGGGAGATGGGCGGACGGCCGGGCTACAACATCAACTTGGAAAACGGAAACACCTTCTGGCATTCTCTGTGACTACGGCGCCGAGTCGCTCGGCGCTGAGACCGCGGGCCTCGGCAAGTTTGGTCACAGTCTGGCTCACATACGATGGTTCGTTGCGCTTGCCGCGGTACGGCACCGGAGCGAGATAGGGGGCGTCGGACTCCACGAGGAGCCGGTCGGCGCCCGGGAGGCGCAGCAGGGCGTCGTCGTCCCACTTCTTGAACGTGATCACGCCCGAGAAGCTCACGTACCACCCGGCCTCGATGGCCGTTTCGGCGAGGGCCTGCGGGCCGGTAAAGCAATGCATGATCCCCACCACGCCATTGGCGCCGGCTTCGCGCACCATCGCCGCGGTGTCGTCAGCTGCCTCGCGGCTGTGCACCACGACGGGGAGATGACACTCGGCGGCCAGCGCGAGCTGCGCGGCGAAGGCACGGCGCTGCTGGTCGCGCGGCGCGTGATCGTAGTGGTAGTCGAGCCCGCACTCGCCGAGTGCGACGGCGCCCTGCCCCACCTCGACGCGCAGCGCCTCGATGTCGCGCAACGGATCGAACGACGCGGCGTCGTGCGGATGCACGCCCGCGGTGTGGAAGACGAATCCGGGATGTCGCCGGGCGACGGCGCGGGCGCGCACCGCCATGTCGGGCGACTCGCCGATGCAGATGAGCGCCACGGCGCCGGCTGCACGCGCGCGTTCAATGGCCTCGTCGCGATCCGCGTCGAAGGCCGGATCGGCAAGATGACAGTGCGAGTCGATGAACGCCGCCATGGAGAGAGAATCTAGAAGGGGTACCGCACGTGCGCCCACCCCGTTCTCGGCTCCCTCACAGCGGCGTCAGGGTGAGTCCGACAGCGCCAACAGCAAAGGGCGCCCGTTGCCGGGACGCCCTGTGCACTGCGGTGCCGTCGCGCGCCGGTTACGGCTTCGGGCGCGTCGTGCCGCGCGCCTCGTTGGCGCGCGGATACTTGTTCTCCACCCACATCAGGATCGGCGACGCCACATAGACCGAGCTGAACGTGCCGGTGAAGATGCCGAACGACATCACCCACGCGAACGGCCGGATCACTTCGCCCGCGAGCACGAGCAGCGAGATGGTGGCGGCCAGCGTGGTGGCGTGCGTCAGGATCGAGCGCGGCAGCGTCTCGTTGACCGAGAGATTGAGCAGGTCGTAGAACGGCATCTTGCGATTCTTGTGCAGGTTCTCGCGCACGCGGTCGAAGATGATGATGGTGTCGTTCAGCGAGTAGCCGATCACCGTGAGGATCGCCGCGATGACCGTGAGCGAGATCTCGAGGTGGAGCAGCTTGATGAACGCGATCGTCGTCAGGATGTCGTGCGCGGTGGCGAGCACCGCCGACAGACCGAAGCGCCACTCGAAGCGCCAGGCCAGGTAGGCCAGCGTGACGGCGAACGAGATGAGGATGGCGTAGACCGCGCCGCGGGCCAGTTCGGCGCCGACGCGCGGGCCCACCGACTCGACGCGGCCGACCTTGAACGCGCCCTCGCCGTAGGCGGCCTTGAGCGCCGCCTCGATCTGGGTGGCCACCTTCTCCGCCCCCGCCGCCTGCGCCGCCACCTGCTCGGGCTCCTGGGCGCGGATGGTGAAGTCGCGGCTCGAGCCGAACGTCGTGATCTCGGCGCCGCGGATGCCGGCGGCGTCGAGCGTCGAACGCAGCTTGGACACGTCGGGAGCCGTCGTGAACTCCAGCTGCATCAGCGTGCCGCCGGTGAACTCGATGGAGAGGGGGAACCCGCCCTTGAAGATGGCGGAGCCCATGCCGACGAGGATGAACGCGACCGTCAAGATGGCGGCAGTGCGCCAGTACTTGATGAAGTCGATCTTGGTGCCGTGGAGGATGCGCAGCATCAGATGCTCAGCGACTCGACGCCGCGGTTGCGGTTGAGCCAGACAAGGTAGAAGGTGCGGACCGAGAAGACGCAGGCCACGAGCGTGGCTGCGAGACCCGCGAGGAGCGTCACCGCAAAGCCCTTCACCGGGCCGGTGCCGTACTGGTAGAGCACGAGCGCCGTGAGCGCCGTGGAGACGTTGGTGTCGATGATGGCCGTCATCGCGTGCTTGAAGCCCTCCTCGATGGCGGTGCGCACGCTCTTGCCGTGATCGAGCTCCTCACGGATGCGCTCGAAGATCAGCACGTTGGCGTCCACCGCGATGCCGATGCCGAGCACGAAGCCGGCGAGGCCGGGGAGTGTCAGCGTGGCGCCGAAGCCGGCGAGGACCGCGAGCGTGTAGAGCACGTACAGGATGAGGCCGCCCACCGCCATCATCCCCGAGAAGCGATAGTACACCAGCATGATGAGCACCACCGCCACGATGGCGACGATGCCGGCGCGGACGCTCTTCTCGATGGAGTCCTGTCCGAGCGAGGCGCCGATGGTGCGGCGGTCGGCGACCTTGAGCGGCACGGGGAGCGCACCCGCGCGCAGCACGAGCGCCAGGTCCTGCGCCGCCTGCAGCCCGGCTCCGCCCATCGTGATCTGCCCGCGCGTGCCGATGGCGCTCTGGATGACCGGCGCCGACATCACGCGGTCGTCGAGCACGATGGCCATGTAGTCGCGCACGTGCTTGCCGGTCTCGCTCTTGAAGCGGCGCCCGCCCTCGTTGTTCAGCTGGAACTCGACGATCGTCCCCTCGCCGGGCACCGTGTTAGGCTTGGCGTCGGTGAGGTACTCGCCGGTGATGATCGGGCGCGCGTCGAGAACGTAGAGCCCGCGATAGGCCACGTTGCCGGCCATGATGGTGTCGGCGCCCCACTTGACCTGCTTGCCCGGCGGGAGCGCCGCCTGGACGTCAGGGTGCCGCAAATAGGCGTCAATCTCGTCGCGGTCCGACTCGGCCACCATGAACATGCCCGGGTCGCCGCCGGGCGCCTTCACGACCTTCGTCGCGAACGGACCGTCCGAGCTCCTCACGCTGTCGACGGCGCTGCTGTCGCCGGCGGCCTTCTTACCCGTGTCGCCGCCGGCGAAGAGGTTCGGAAGCGCCGCCTTGGGCGCGCCCTTCCCCGTGTCGGACTTGGCCGCCGCGACGATCCCCTTGTCCCGCAAGATGCCATCGAGGCGCGCCACGTTCTTCTCGAACGCCTGCGACTTGTCCGTGATCTGGAACTGGAGCCATGCCGCCTTCTGCACGACCTCGGTGGCGCGGTCCGGATCGTCGATGCCTGGGAGTTCCACGGCGATGCGATCGTTGCCGATCTTCTGCACCACCGGTTCGGCGACGCCGAACTCGTCAATGCGCGCTCGCACGACAGTGAGGGCGCGATCGAGCGCTTCCGACTTGTTGGCCACGGCGCCCTTCGACTCGTCGATCTCGAGCGTCAGGTGCATGCCGCCCACCAGGTCGAGGCCGCGCTTGAGCGGCACACGCTGGATGGTATCGAAGACGAAGACGCCATCGCGCTTGACGCGCTCGACGACCGTACGCGGATAGAGCGCCCACGCCGAAGCGAGGACGAGCAGTACGATGGTGAGCAGCCGGTACTTCAGGTTGGTCATTGCCCGGTGCTGGCAGAGGGTTTATCCGAAACCTTGTAGAGTAGTCCGCGGACAGGGTCTAGTCAATCATCTATAGTACTGGCAACGAGTTGCCTCAGGCGTCAGCCAGGGCCTTCCGGGCCGCCGCCGCGTCGAGCGCCAACTGCTCCATCAGAGCCGGCGCGCCGCTGAATTTGCGCGTCTCGCGCAGGCGCCGGATGAGGTCCACGCGCACCCGGCGGCCGTATAGCTCGGGGGCGGTGTCGAACAGGTGGGTCTCCAGCGTGCGCGTCTCGTCGCCGAAGGTGGGACGCCCGCCGAGGTTCATCATCCCGCCAAAAGTCCCCTCGGGGGTGCAGACCCGCACGGCATAGACGCCGTCTGGCGGCAGCAGCTTGCGCGCCGGGGGCATCGAGAGGTTGATGGTGCGGAAGCCGAGCGTCCGCCCCCGCCCTACCCCTTCGATGACCACGCCGGAGATGCCGTAGTGGCGCCCCAGCCCGCCCTCGGCCCGCTCCAGGTCACCGCCGGCGATGGCGCGCCGAATGGACGTGGACGAAACGGGGCGGCTGTCGGGCCCCATCACCGGGGGGACGACCTCCACGCCAAAGCCCCGCGCGGCGCCCAGTTCCTGCAGCACCGACGCGTCGCCCGAGCGCCCACGGCCGAAGCCGTGGTCGTAGCCGATGAGCAGCTCCCGCATGCCGAAGCGCTCGCGCAGCACGGCATCCACGAAGGTCGGCGCATCGTACTGCGCCAGCGCCGGCGTGAAGGGAAGAATGGCCAGGTAGTCGAGCGTGCTCTCGGCGAGCACCTCGAGCTTCTCGTCGCCCACCGTGAGCAGGTGCGGCGCCGCGGCCGGATTCACCACCTCGAGCGGGTGCGGATCGAACGTGACGAGCACGCTCGGCAGGCCGGTGGCCTCGGAGCGCGCAGCGAGGCGCTCGAGCACGAGCCGATGGCCGACGTGCACGCCGTCGAAAGTGCCGACGGTGAGCACCGTCCCCTCGACGTTTGGGGGGAGCCCCGATTCGACGTGCCAGTCGATGTGCTCAGACATCACGCATCACCACGCGGGGCTGCCAACGGTCGCCCTTCTCCGACGGGCGGCGTTCGGCGAATGACACGAGGCTGCTCCCGCTGACCAATGCGGCGTAGGGACCGTCCGCCCTCGCTTCGACATCTATGCCTCGCACGACCTGCCCCACTTCCTCGTCCGACAGCAGCTGGAACGGGTAGCCCTCGAGCGCATCGATGGCGGGAGCGAGGGTCACGGGGTCGCCATCACGCAGGCGTTCAAGCGGCACGGACTGCGCCAGCGTGAAGACGCCGGCGCGGGTGCGGCGCAGGGCGACGAGATGCGCGGCCGAGCCGGCGGCGCGCGCGAGGTCGCGCGCGAGCGAGCGCACATACGTGCCGCCGCCGCACGCCACGCGCATGCGGCACGAGGCCACGGCGTCGTCGGTGCCGGTGAACTCGGAGAGCGCGATGGACTCGATGCGCACGCGTGACGGCGCCATCTCCACCGCGCGTCCCTCGCGGGCCAGCTCGTACGAACGGCGCCCGTCCACGCGCTTGGCCGAGTACGCGGGCGGCACCTGGTCGATCTCGCCCACCAGCGGCGGGACGGCGGCCTCGAGCGCGGCGCGCGTCGGCAGCGGCGCCTCGCGCGTCACCTGCCCCTCGAGGTCCTCGGTGTCGGTCTCGGCGCCAAAGCGCACCGTGGCCTCGTACACCTTGGGCTCGTCGTGCAGCCAGCGCAGCAGCCGCGTGGCGCGGCCGACGAGAAGGACGAGCAGGCCGGTGGCGAAGGGGTCGAGCGTGCCGCCGTGGCCGATGCGCTTCTCGCCAAGGGCGCGGCGCGCGGCGTTGACGACGTCGTGCGACGTCACGCC
>JACREJ010000002.1 GCA_016218305.1 Gemmatimonadota bacterium
AGGTGATACGTCCCTTCCTGCTCGATGGGGTTCTGCGTCGCCAGCACGAAGAACGGCTCGGGCAACGGATACGTGTTGCCGGCCACCGTCACCGTGTGCTCCTGCATCGCCTGCAGCAGCGCCGCCTGCGTCTTTGGCGGGGCGCGGTTGATCTCGTCGGCCAGCACGATGTTCCCGAACACCGGCCCCTTGGAGAACTTGAACGACCGCTTCCCGGTGCCGTGATCCTCCTCGAGCAGCTCGGTGCCGGTGATGTCGCTCGGCATCAGGTCGGGCGTGAACTGCACGCGCGAAAACTGCAGGTCCAGCGTCTCGGCGATCGTCTGGATGAGCAGCGTCTTGGCCAGCCCCGGCACGCCGATGAGCAGCACGTGGCCGCCGGCGAGGATGGACGACACCATCATGTCCACGATGTCGTGCTGGCCGATGATGCGGCGGCCGATTTCGTCGGCGATCGCACGGTGCGCAACTTTCAGGCGGTCGAGAAGCTCGAGGTCGCGCGAGTCAGGCATGGTGCAGGGGTGCAGGGAACAGGGGGTGGTGCGGGGGGAAAGGTAGGGGCGCCGCATCCGTGGGGAAGGGCGCCCGATCCACTACGCAGCGGAGAGCGATTCGTTCAGCGCACGGCGAAGGCGACGCGCTTCTCCTGCGGGAAGTTCTGCGAGACGAGGCGCACGATGGCCGTGTACTGCCCCGGAACGGGCGACTTCCACGACTCGGTGAACGACAGCGTGTCGTCGCGGGCGAGCACGCGGTTCTGGTACGCGGCGGTGAAGAGGCGGCCATCGCTCCAGCGCCAGACCTGGCGCCCCTGCTCGTCGAGCACGGCGATGTCGTGCGTCATCCCGTCCTTGAAGTTGAGCTCGACCTTGCGGTCACCCTCATTCACGACGTGGAGCGCGAAGTGCACACGGTCATCCACGCGCACGTCGAGCGCCGAGGCGACGGCGACGCCTTTCTTGTGCGGGGTCTTTGTGGTGGAAAGCGACTCTGGTGTGCGCGAACGGGTGCACGCAAAAGCGAGCACAGCGATGGCCAACATCACAAAAGCACCGCGTCCGTTCATTCGCTTGGCCGAATGGGCGAAACATTTGTGATCCAAACGTTCCGGGATCAGAATATTCTGGCGTTCAACTTACTGACACCTAGACGATCCGTCAAACCGTAGGTAACGGGCCAAGTCACGATGCGACGGGCACTTGGTAGACCGGTCAAATTGTCCGATATTTGCGCTGGCGCTCCCTGACGCCGGCCGACATGCCTGTGGTTCCCGGCAAGGGCCGCCAGGACGAGTTGTCCACGTGGCGGGGCGGCCGAAGAGGCAGCTTCGCGAGTGGAATCCAGCCGTTTCGCGCGGTGTTTTCGCTTGCGAAAGATTTCACAAGCGAATATTTTTTAAGGCTGTGGCGAATGATCCGAAGGACGCGCGCAAGCGTGCCGAGTCCCTGCTCAATAAGGGGGCATTCGGGTCCGGTCCGGCGACCCAGTTCATGGGGCTCGGGCTGCAGTTCGTGCTGTCGATCCTCTTCTTCCTGTACATCGGGCAGTGGGTGGACGGCAAGCTCGGTTCTTCGCCCTGGTTCATGATCCTCGGAGTCTTCACCGGCGCGACGGCGGCCTTCTACAGCATGTATCGCTCACTGAAAGCGCTCGAACGGCGGCAAGAGGAGCAGGACCGGTTGGACAAGGAGGGGAAGTGAAGCGCACCCTGGCGTTTGCGGGGTTGGCGCTGCTGCTGATCGTCGGACTGGCCTGGCTGCTCACGCGGCTCTGGACCGACCCGATGGCCCAGCAGGCGGTCTGGTTCTCGGCGGGCATTGCGCTGGGCATCCAGATCATCGGCTTCCTGTTCGTCCGCGTCATCGTGCCGCAACACATGATTGCCGGCTGGGGCGCGGGGATGCTGCTGCGGTTCCTGACGTTGGTCTTGCACGCGCTGATCGGTACGCGGCTGATGGGGTTTCCCCCGGCGCCCGCCCTGCTGAGCCTGGCTGCGTTCTTCTTCGTTTCCACGCTGATCGAACCCGTCTTTCTCAAGCCATGAAGTCTGGATTCATCGCATTCGCGCTCGCTGCATTCGCGCTCGCCGCCGCTGTTGCCGCCGCCCCTCTTGCGGCGCAGGAGCATGCGGCGCCGACCACCACGGCACCGGCGGCCGACGCGCTCGATTCGGCCCTCCGCCTGCAGGAGCAGAAGGCGCTGCAGAGTGGTGGTGCCGTCGTGCTGCAGGGCGAAGCGGAGCATAAGGGCGCTGCGGCGGTGGACATCATCACCCCCCACATCACCGACGGAAAGCACCTCGAGGTGCCGTCGTTCGACGCCTCGCATGGCTTCCAGCGCGCGGTGACGCTCCCTTCAGGCTGGCCGAGCTTTGAAATCCCCCTGCCGGTCATCGGGCCGTTCCTGGTGGATACGTCGCCGACCAAGCTCGTCGTGATGCTCTGGATCGCGGCCGCCATCGCGATCGTCCTGCTCGTCGGCGCGGCGCGGTCGCACACGCGGCGCGCGGCGCAGGGGCTGCCGCCCAAGGGGCTGGCCGGCGCCATCGAGTCGATGATTCTCTACATGCGCAACGAAGTCATCCTGCCGAACGTCGGGCACCACGGCGAGGGCTTCGTTCCGTACCTGCTGACGATCTTCTTCTTCATCCTCATCGCCAACCTGCTCGGCCTCGTGCCGTACATGGGCACCGCCACCGGCAACATCTCGGTGACGGCGACGCTGGCCATCATGACGTTCATCGTCATCGAAGTGGCCGGCATGCGCGCGCTGGGGAAGGGCTACATCAACACGATCATCTACTGGCCGACCGACATGCCGCTGTACATGCGCGTGCCGCTGTCGGTGATCCTGAGCCCGGTCGAGCTGATGTCGAAGTTCACCAAGCCGTTTGCGCTCGCCGTCCGTCTCTTCGCCAACATGACGGCGGGGCACATCGTGGTGCTCGCGCTCATCGGCCTGATCTTCACGTTCCAGAGCTACCTCGTGGCGCCGGCGCCGATTGCGATGGCGGTGGCGATCATGCTGCTGGAACTCATGGTCGCGTTTCTACAAGCATTCATCTTTACTCTGCTTTCTTCTGTCTTTATCGGTCTTGTGCGCGAGTCAGCGCACTAAAGAGAGACAACAGAGAAACAACAGACAGACAACAGAGAGACAACAGTACTTCTTAGGGCGGGGCTGGCTTCACCCACCAGTTCCGATGGTAGCCGGGCGGTTGTCCCGGCGAATTCCGCTGGGCCCCGGGGTCCGTGGGCGGATGGTGACGGGTTACACCGTTGCGGGTGCTGAGGCGGTACCACTTCACGATTCGGAGTTACGACAATGATGTTCCCCCTGTTGCAGGCTGCTGCGGAGTACACCAAGGAGTACACGGGCGCGTGGGCGATGATGGGCGCCGGCATTGGCGCTGGTCTCGCCATCATCGGCGCCGGCCTCGGCATCGGCCGCGTTGGTGGTCAGGCCGTTGAGGGCATGGCCCGCCAGCCGGAAGTCGCCGCCAAGATCCAGACGGCCGCGCTGATCTTCGCCGCCTTCATCGAAGGCGCTGCGCTGTTCGCCGTGGTCGTGACGTTCCTGATCCAGAGCAAGTTCACGTTCTAGGCAGCATGGCCGGCCGCACGCCCCGGGGTGTGCGGCTGGCTGTTCCTCCCTCTCCTCGATTCCCGATACCCATGCGTTCCTTCCTGACCCGCGCCCTGCTGCTCGTCGCCGTCACCGCCGTGCCGGCCTTCGCCAGCGAGGGCGAGGCGCCCAAGGGGCTGCTGTCACCGACGGGCGGCCTGATGTTCTGGACGCTCGTGGTCTTCGCGGTCCTCTTCTTCGTCCTCTCCAAGTTCGCGTTCAAACCGATCCTCGCCGCCGTCGAAGGGCGCGAGCAGGCGCTGCGCGAGGCGATGGACCAGGCGAAGGCCGACCGTGACGCCGCCTCCGCGCTGCTCGCCGAGCAGAAGCAGCAGCTCGACGCCGCCCGCGCCGACGCGCAGAAGATCATCGCCGACGGCCGCGCGACCTCCGAGAAGATGCGCGCCGACCTCCTGGAGCAGACCAAGCTCCAGCAGGCCGACATGATCGAACGCGCCAAGCGCGACATCGAAGCCGAGAAGGTGGGCGCCATTGCCGCCCTCCGCCGCGAGGCGGTGGAACTGGCCATCGCCGGCGCCGGCAAGGTGATCGAGAAGAACCTCGATGACGCCTCCAACCGCGCGCTCGTCGAGAAGTACCTCTCGGCCATCGAGACCAACTGATGCAGAGCTCTGCGATCGGGCGGAACTACGCGGACGCCCTGCTGACGCTCGCGACCCGCGAGAATGCGCGCGACACGTATGGCGCGTACATCAACGGGCTCGCCGAGACGCTCGAGCGCGACGAGACGTTCAAGCGCTTCCTGGCGGCACCGCAGGTGAGCGGGGCCAAGAAGAACGAGGTGCTGGGCAAGGCGCTCGCGGACAAGGCGCCGGCCATGTTCGTGCGCTTCGTGCAGAAGGTGGTCACCAACGGCCGGCAGATGGCCCTCGGCGAGATCGCGCAGGAGTACAACAACCTGCGCGACGCGCAGGAAGGGCGCGTGCACGCGCGAGTGACGGTGTCGCGCGCGATGAGCGACGCGGACCGCGACGCGCTGGCGGCGTCGCTGTCGAAGGCGATGGGCAAGACGGTTGTGCCGCACCTTTCGGTCAACTCGGCGATTCTCGGCGGGGTGATTGTGCGCGTCGGCGACACCGTCATGGATGGGTCGGTGCGGCGGAGACTCGGGGATCTTAAGGCGCGGATGTTGGGGTAGCCCCTGCTCGGAAAGGGGAAGGGTGCAGGGTGTGGAAAGGGGAAGGGTGCAGGGTGTGGTGAAGGGGAGGGGGATTTGGACGGGGGCGGCCTGATGGCCGCCCCTTTTGTTTTCGCGGTATGCGCAGTCCGCCGGTACCTTGGCCGTCGCTAGATTCAACGTATGACCGACTGTCGCGTGCGTCTGTATGTGAGCTGTGTGCGATTGGTGGCGCTGCTGCTGGTCGCGGCGCCCGCCGTCCTGTCGGCCCAGTCGCTCCAGGGCACGCTGCTGCGCGCCGACAGCGTGCCGGCAGCCGGCGTGATCGTGGTGGCGTCGCGCGGCGCGCGGGACAGTGTGCTCGCGCGCACGATCACCAACGGCAACGGCCGCTATGCGCTCGACGTGAGCGCCGGAGCCGTGCGCCTGCGTGCGCTGCGCATCGGGCACCGCCCGGTGCTCATCGGCGAGTTCACCGTCGCCGCGGGCGCGCGTCGCGACACGCGCACCGTGCTTCCCAATGATCCCATCGTGCTGGCGACCGTCACCACCGAGGCGAGTTCGTCATGCCGGCAGACGGGCACCGCAGGCGTCAACGTCGCGACGGTCTTTGAGGAGGCGCGCAAGGCGCTGCTGAGCACGACGCTCAAGTCGGGCGACGGCGACCCGCTGTCGCGGCTCAGCGTCTACGGCCAGGCGCGCACGATGGGGAACCGGCCGGTCGGTGACCTCGAGCTGGAGTTCAAGGAAGGCGTCACGGTGAAGCCGTTCCAGAGCCTGCGTCCGGACTCGCTGGCCAAGGTGGGCTACATGGAGACGGACCTGGCGTCGCACACGTACTACGCGCCGGACGCCGACGTCCTGCTGTCGGAGACCTTCGCGGCCTCGCACTGCCTCGGGCTCACCGACGGAAAGGGCGAACGCGCAGGGTGGATCGGCCTCACCTTCAGGCCGCAGCAGTTCAAGCGCAACTTCGTGGACGTGAGCGGGACGCTCTGGCTCGATCGTGCGTCCAACGAACTGCGCCGCATGGAGTTCAAGTACGAAGGGCTCCCCATCGCCCTCCAGCGTCTCGATGCCGGCGGCGTGGTCGAGTTCACACGGCTCCCCGACGGCATCTGGTTCGTGAACCGCTGGGAACTCCTGATGCCGCGCATCACGCTGCCGCCGGCGCCGCCGCGTGCGGCCGGGATGTTCGTGCGCGGCGGCGAGGTCTGGTGGATCAAGCGCGGCAGGGATCTCCTCTACACCAATGGCCGCACCGAACCCCCACCGCCGACAAGGACGGTGGCGAAGGCGCCGGTCGACTCCACTCCTGAGGAAGCGCCGTGCACGCCCGCCACGCCGGGCGGGGCTGCCGGACTGCTGCTCGGCGCCGTGCTCGACGAGCGTGGCGCGCCGCTGGCCGATGTGATCGTCACCGTGGAATGGCAGCAGAACTACGGGACGGCCGGCGGCGGGCAGATCACCTGGCAGACGCAGGGACTGAGCACGGTGTCGCTGCGCGACGGCACGTTTGCGATCTGCGGGGTGCCGAGTGCGCGGCTGCTCACGCTGACGGCGCAGTACGGCACGCGGAAGGCGCCCAGGGTCACCGTGCGGATGGCCGAGAAGGAGAGGACGGCGCGCGTGGACATCCGGTTTGGCGGCGTGCGGGCCGACGCGCCGGCGAAGGGAGCGGTGGTGCGCGTGCGCGACGGCAACGGGGCGCCGATTGCGCACGCGCTGGTGGAGGTGGAGGGTGGACGAGGGCGCGTGGCCGACGACAGCGGGCGCGTCTTTCTGGAAGCGGCGCCGGACTCGCTGCGACTGCAGGTGCGCCGCATCGGCTTGAAGCCGTTCGTCGGACGGGTGGGGCGCACGGCGCGGACGGGCGAGTTCGACGTCGTGCTTTCGCCGACGGCGCAGACGCTCGCCGCCGTGACGGTGACGGAGCGCGGCATGCGGACGCCGCTCGAACGGACGGGTTTCTACGACCGGGTGCAGCGCGCACAGCGCGGCGCGTTCAACGGCGAGTTTGTCACGCCCGAAGAGCTGGAGTCGAGGCAAGGCGCGCGCACCACGGACCTGTTCCAGGGGCGGCGGTTCGTCTTCCCCAACCGCACGCGCGGCCTTTCGCCGCAGTTCTACCTGATGGGGCGCGGCGGCTGCAAGATGACCGTTTACATCGACGGACAGCTGGTACGGCCGGAGGGACAGCGCGGAAGCATCCGCTCCGGTGCGTCCGACGCCACCGGCATCGTTCCTATTGATGACATTGTGAACGTCAGTCAGGTGGCTGCCATTGAGATCTACGCCACCGCGGCCAACGCGCCGGGGGAGCTGGTGCCGCTCGCGGGTTCGGCGCAGCAGGGGGCGTGCGGGATCGTGGCGATATGGACAGGGGCGAGGCACTAATCAGCTGCAACGGAACGGGAAGGAGATAGAGGCGAAGGGGCGGGCGAGGAGATGCGGAACGAGGAGGGAGGTCGCTCGCGCGCCATTGATCTCCCTCCTCGTCCCACCCCCCCGTCCCTCCTCGCGACGCCTCTACCTCCTCCTCGTTCCGTTTCGGCGCTCTCTGTTCTTTCCCCCTCACATCGGGCATTTTTCGCGGTATGGCAGACAGCCCCCTCGACCGCCGCGGCTTTTTTTCGCAGGGGCTCTCGCGCCTGCTGGGGGAGGTCGTGGATGCCGTCTCGGATCGTATGTCCCCGGTGCCGTTCATCCGACCGCCGGGGGCCATCGCCGAGCCGGCCTTCTTGGCGGCGTGCACGCGCTGCAAGGAATGCGGGGCGGTCTGTCCGGCGTTGGCCATCCGGATGCTCCCGTCGCAGCACGGCATTGCGGCGGGGACCCCGGTGCTGGAAGTGGATGACCGCGCCTGCCTGATGTGCGCGGACATGCCGTGCGTGAAGGCCTGTCCCACCGGCGCGCTGCTGGCGCCGACGCGCGGCTGGCTCGACGTGAAGATGGCGGTGATTGGCGTGGATGATCGGCGGTGCCTGGCCTTTCAGGGCATTGAATGCGGGGTCTGCGCGCGCGTCTGTCCGGTGGGCGACGCGGCGATCCACCTGGACGACAAGACCCGGCCGTTCATCGGGACCGACTGCACCGGATGCGGCAAATGCGTGACGGCCTGCGTGACGACACCAAGCGCGATGACGGCGCGACCCTTGAGGAGCTGACGTGGACGGCAAGAGCGACGTGAAGTTCGTGCCCAAGCCCTGGGGACACGAGATCATCTGGGCCCATACCGACCGGTACGTGGGCAAGGTGCTGCACATCAAGGCCGGCCAGGCGCTGAGCGTGCAGTATCACAATCAGAAAGACGAGACCATCCACCTGCTGCGCGGCGAGATGATCTACCGCGTGGACTTCAAGGACGGGCGCGGCCTGGTGCCGGTGCCGTTCGCCGTGGGCGAGTCGTACCGCAACACGCCCGGCGTGATCCACCAGATGGAAGCGGTGACCGACTGCGACGTGCTCGAGGCGAGCACCCCGCACCTGGATGACGTCGTACGACTAACCGACCGCTACGGTCGAGAGGGGACGAGCGCGCCGTGAAAGTGATCATTCCGCTGGCCGGGAAGGGGACGCGCCTGCGTCCGCACACGCACACCGTGCCCAAGCCGATGCTCAAGGTGTGCGGCAAGCCGGTAATGGATTACGTCCTCGACGACGTGCGCAAGCTCGGCGACGTCAGCGAGGTCATCTACATCACCGGGCACCTCAAGGAGGCGGTGGAGGCGCACGCCCGCACGGCGTACAGCGACCTGCCCGCGACGTTCATCGAGCAGAAGGTACAGGACGGCACGGCGGGGGCGGTGGCGCTCGCCAAGGCGCACGTCAGCGAGCCCGTGCTGATCATCTTCGTGGACACGATCTTCGACGCCGACCTCGGCGTCATCAAGACCAGCCCCGACGACGGTATCATCTGGACCAAGGAAGTGGAGGACTACCAGCGCTTCGGCGTGGTGGTGACTGACGCCAACGGCCACATGACCAGGATCGTCGAGAAGCCCAAGACGCCCATCTCGAAGCGGGCCAACATCGGGCTCTACTACATCCGCGACTGGAAGCTGCTGTACGAGGGGATCGACCACGTGCTGAAGTCGCCGCAGAACCAGGGCGAGTATTACCTGACCGATGCCTTCCAGTACATGATCGAGCACGGGGCGAAGCTCAAGGTGCTCGACGTGGCCGGCTGGTATGACGCAGGCAAGATCGACACGCTGCTCGACACCAACCGCGTGATGCTGGGCAAGGGGCTCGCCCGCCGGCCGAAGGACGTCGAGGACTGCACGATCATCGATCCGGTGTACATCGAGGACGACGTGGTGCTCACAGGATCAACGGTCGGCCCAAACGTCTGCGTGCTGGCGGGTTCCCGCCTGTTGAGCTGCACGGTGAGCAATACGCTCATTGGCGCCAAGAGCATGCTGGCGCGGTGCACGCTGTCGAATTCGCTGGTTGGGGACCGTGTGGTGCTGGAGGGGGTAAAGGGAGAGGTGACCGTGGGGGATGATGCTGAGGTGAGGAGCAGGGCTTAACGGCTGATTGGGATGGGGAGCTCGGATTGGGAATGCGGATTTGGATTTGCGATGGGGATTCTGGATTTGGATTGGTGATTCAACTACTGGGGATGGCTACCATGCGTTTGATACGACTGATGGGAGTGGCACTGGTTTTCGCGCCGGTGATGCTGCTCGCGCAGACTCAGGCGAAGCCGGCGGAAAAGAAGCCAGTGGCGAAGCCGGCGATGCAACACGACATGAGCACCATGCGCCACGACACCGGCATGAAGCACGACATGAGCACCATGCGCCATGACACCGGCATGAAGCACAAGATGGGCATGATGGGCGGTGACTCGGGCATGAAGCACAAGATGGGCGGGATGGGGATGGGCGGCATGAAGAGCGGGTGGGGCGAGCTCGACGCGTTCCACGCCCTGCTCATGGCAACCTGGCATCCGGCGCAGAAGGACAGCCTTGCGATGGCGCGCTCGCTGGCGCCGACGCTTGTGGCGGGCGCCGAGGCGTGGGCGAAGTCGAAAGGACCCGCCGCGTGCGACAACGCCGCCGCACGCCAGGCGCTCCCTGGGATTGTCACCGACGCCAAGGCCTACGCGAACGTCGTGGTCACCACGGCGAATGACGCGGCGGTGAAGGCGGCGCTCAAGAAGGTGCACGACGGCTTCGAGACGGTCGGCAAGCCGTGCATCCACGCGGCGATGAAGGCGAAGGGTGGCATGGGAATGGACAAGGCGCCCGCCGCGAAGAAGCCGATGGAGGAGATGGACCACTCGAAGATGAACCACTCGGCGCCGCCCAAGAAGCCGTAACGCACGGGGCAGACGCGATCAGTCGCAGGGGGAGAGCCGGCTGGGCGCCGGTTCTCCCCCTGCGTTGCGTTCGTGTGGAACCGTCAACGCAGGTGAGTGTAAATTGAAGGCAGAGGAACATTGGAGTCTCCGGTGGCTCGAAGCCCCTCAAGGAGCGTAGCCGTGCCGATGGGTCGTGTGGCGCTGGGCGCCGCCCTATGCGCGAGCGCAGTGTGGGTTCCGTTGTCGGCTGCAGCACAGTCGGGCGCGGGTGACGGGTACATGTTCGGCGCGCCCAAGGCGACCGTCACGGTGCGGGGCGGCTTTGCCCGTCCCTCTGAACGCAGCGACCTCTACTCGTTCGTGCGGGATGAGTTGACGGTCGCGCGCGGTGATTTTGCCGGTGGTGCATGGTCGCTCGACGCGGCGTTTTTCGTGAAGCCGCAGCTAGCGGTGCAGTTCGGCGTGGGCGTCTCGAGCGGCATGACGCCGAGCGTGTACCGTGACTGGGTGGACAACAACGATCGCGAGATCGAGCAATCGTCGTCGCTGCGGCGCATGCCGCTCAGCGCGGGGCTGCGCTATTATCTCGCGCCGCCGGGGCGGAGCATTGGCCGCCTGGCGTGGGTCCCCGCACGGGTGGCGCCGTACGTGACCGCCGGAGGCGGGATCACCTGGTACCACTTCAAGCAGACGGGCGATTTTGTGGACTACCAGACGCTTGATGTGTTCGGTACCGAGCTCAACTCCCAGGCCTGGTCGCCCAGCGCCTTCCTGGCCGCAGGTGCCGACTACGCCCTCGGGGCGCGCGTCGGGCTCGTCGGCGAGGCACGATACGACTGGGCCAGTGCCCGGCTGAGCAGCGATTACTCCGGCTTCGATCGCATCGACCTGTCCGGGCTCGCGTTGACCGTGGGCCTGTCCTTCCGCTTCTAGGGGGCGCATATGCGCAACTTCGTGTCTCATCATGTCAGTGCCGCCGCACTCGGCGCCCTGCTGATTGCCGGCGCGGCGAGTGCGAGTCCCGCGCGCGCGCAGGTGCCCGACGCGCGCTTCCAGCCGTGGCTTGGCTGCTGGTCGCAGGTCTCCGAAACGCGCCCGGCGGGCCAGGAGCCGGCGGCCAAGGGATTGGTCTGCGTCGTCCCGGCGCAGACCGGGGACGGCGTCGAAGTGGCCGTGATGGCCGACGGCAAACTGCTGCGCAGCGACCTCGTGGCGGCCACCAACCAGCGCGTGCCCAAGACCATCGAGAGCTGCCCGGGATGGGAAACGGTCGTCTGGTCAGCGGACGGCCGCCGTCTCCTGACGCGGTCGGAAGTCCGGTGCGCGCAGACCACGGTGAAGAGCAGCAGCATCTTCAGCATCTCGTCGCAAGGTGAGTGGATCGAGGTGCGCGGGGCGGTGGTCGGCGCGAACTCGACCGTGAGCGTCGTGCGCTATCGCCCGGCGGCGTTTACACTCAAGCGCGTCGCCAACGAAGTGGGCGGCGTTGCGCAGCCCTTCACGCTTGTGAAGGAGGTCGGCGTGACGTCGCGCTATGCGCGCCTCGCAGCCGGCGAGCGCGTGGACGCCGACGCCGTGCTCGAGGTGACGCAGCACGTGGATTCGCCGGTGGCCGAGGCGTGGCTCAATGAGCTGCAGCAGGGCTTCGACCTCGATGCCAAGGAACTGGTGCGCATCGCCGACGCGGGCATGCCGTCCAACGTCATTGACCTGATGGTGGCGCTGTCGAACCCGCAGCACTTTGCGGTGCGGCGGACGGCGGAGCCCGGTCAGAGCGTGAACGCGATCCGTCGCGGCACGTACGGTGGTGGGAGCGTCGGCTACGGCGGCTCGCGCCGATACGGGACGGTGTATGACTGCGGCTTCGGCTACCTGCCGACGACGTACGGCTACTACGGCGACCCGTGCTATCCCGGCTACTTCGGGTACGGCGCGTACGGCTATGGTTCCGGTTACTTCGGATACGGCTATGGCTATCCGTACGGCTACGGCAGCTATGGCGGTTACTACTACGGGACGCGTCCGCTCGTGATCGTCCCGGCGGGGACGTACTCCACGCAACAGCGCGGACAGGCGGTGAAGGGCGCCGGCTACACGCGTCGCGACGGCGGAGGCTCAACGACGACCCGGCCGCAGTCGTCGGGGACGTCGCGCGGCTCGTCCGCGGAGAGCGGTTCGTCCAGCTCCGGTTCGACAGGTTCGTCGTCGACCGGCTCCACCGGGAGCAGTGGCGGCGACGGCGGCCGCACGGCGAAGCCGCGGGTGCCTCCGGGCGGCTGATCAGCATTGCTCGACGCAGGCGACGCCCCGCTGGCCAGTTGGTCAGCGGGGCGTCTCTCTCGCGGTCCCGCGTGCGCGCGGGTACTTTTTTCGAGTCCTGAGTGTGGGAGATCGCCGTGTCGAACGCATCTGACGATCGCGCCGGCCTGAGCCGCCGCGACATGCTGAAATCCGCCGCTCTTGCCGGGGCGGCGCTCGGTGCCTCCGGCGCCCTCTACCCAGCAGTCGCCGAGTCGGTGACGGCGGGCTCGCATTCCGATCTGGCGCCGCCGGCACCGGCGGGGGCGAAGACCATGAAGGGCGTGCCATTCGAGCGGCACGAGACGGTGCGCATCGCCATCGTCGGCACGGGACTGCGCGGCCGGTCGGTGCTGCACGACTTCCTCGGCTGCCCGGGCGTGACGATCACCGCCCTCTGCGACAACGTGCCCGAGAAGGCGCAGCGCGCCGCCAAGATGGTGACCGACGCGGGTCAGGCGGCGCCAGCGCTGTATACCGACGGCGATCGCGCCTTCGAGCAGCTCGTGCAGCGCGACGACATCGACTTCATCCACACCGCCACACCATGGGAATGGCATGTCCCCGTGATGCTGGCCGCGTTGAAGGCGGGCAAGCATGTGTCGAGCGAGTGCCCGTTCGGCATGACGCTCAAGGAACTGTGGGACCTGGTGGATGCGAGCGAGAAGTACCGCCGCCACTGCCTCCAACTCGAGAACTGCAACTACGGTTACAACGAGATGCTGGTGAACCGCATGGTGCATGCGGGCATCTTCGGCGAACCCCTGCACGGCGCGGCCGCTTACCTGCACGACCTGCGCGGCATCGTATTCGAGGACCGGGACGAGGGGCTCTGGCGGCGGCGGTGGCACACCACCAACAATGCCAACCTGTACCCCACGCACGGCCTCGGCCCCGTCGCCTGGTATCTCGACATCCACAAGGGCGACAAGTTCGAGTACATGGTCTCGATGAGCACGGAAGAGCGCGGGCTCACGCTCTATCGCGAAGAGACGGTGAAGGACAAGTCGAACCCCAAGTGGCAGGAGAAGTACGTCACGGGCGACCTCAACTCGTCGCTCATCAAGACGGCGAGGGGACGTACGATCCTGCTGCAGCACGACGTCTCCAATCCGCGCCCGTATTCACGCCTCAATGCGCTGCAGGGAACCAAGGGCGTCTTCGAGGACTACCCGGCGCGCATCTATGTCGAGGGGCAGGCCGGCGGCGAACGCTGGGGCTCCATCGACACGTGGAAGGCGAAGTTCGAGGACCCGCTCTGGACGCAGCTCGGCCAGGCGGCGCGCAACAGCGGCCACGGCGGCATGGACTACATCATGGCCTGGCGCACGGTACAGTGCCTGCGCGAGGGTCTCGTTCCCGACATCGACGTGTATGATTCGGCCGCGTGGAGCGCGCCGTTCCCGCTCAGCGAGATCAGCGTGGCGAAGGGGAGCGCGCCGGTGAAGTTCCCAGACTTCACGCGTGGTAATTGGAAGGCGTAGTCCTAGCGTCCGCGATCTGCCGTCTGCCATCTCCCTTCTGCCATCTGCCTCAATGCATCTTACGTCCTTTGATTGGTGGATCGTCGCTCTCTCCATCGTCGTCGCCTTCGTTCCCGCGGCGCTGATGGCGAAGCGCGGCGGCTCGAGCACCTCCGAGTTCTTCACGTCGGGACGGTCGGCGCCGTGGTGGCTGATCGGCGTCTCGATGGTGGCGACCACCTTCAGCACCGACACGCCGAACCTCGTCACGAACCTCGTGCGTGAGAAGGGCGTGGCGAACAACTGGGTGTGGTGGTCGTTCCTGCTCACCGGCATGATGACGGTGATGTTCTACGCGCGGATGTGGCGCCGTTCGGGGGTGCTCACCGACCTCGAGTTCTACGAGATCCGGTATTCGGGCAAGGCGGCGACCTTCGTGCGCGGCTTCCGCGCCATCTACCTGGGGCTGTTCTTCAACATCGTCATCATGGCGACGGTGAACCTCGCCGCCGCCAAGATCGCCAACATCCTGCTCGGCTGGCCGATGTGGCAGACGCTGCTCATCTGTGCCGTGCTGAACGTTGCCTTCGCCGCGGTGTCGGGGCTGTGGGGCGTGCTGGTGACGGACTTCATCCAGTTCGGCATCGCCATGACGGGGTCGTTCGCCGCCGCGTATTACGCGCTGCAGCGTCCCGAAGTCGGCGGCCTGCACGGGCTGTTCACCCGGCTCGACCCGCAGGTCTTCTCACTGCTTCCGAACTTCACCGACTGGACGATGACGCTCACCGTGCTGATCCTGCCGCTGACGGTGCAGTGGTGGTCGGTCTGGTACCCGGGGGCCGAGCCGGGCGGTGGGAGCTATATCGCCCAGCGCATGCTCGCGTCCAAGAGCGAGAAGGACGCGCTCGTCGGCACGCTCTTCTTCAACGTGGCGCACTACGCGCTCCGTTCATGGCCGTGGATCATCGTCGCGCTATGCTCGATTCTCGTCTTCCCGAACCTCTCGGACATCGGCACCGCCTTCCCGTACGTGGACAAGGGAATGATCGGGCATGACATGGCCTATCCGGCCATGCTGACGTTCCTCCCCGAGGGCTTCCTCGGGCTGATGATCGCGGGGATGCTCGCGGCCTATGTGTCCACCATCGCGACGCACCTCAACTGGGGGACGTCGTACCTCGTGCACGACTTCTACCGCCGCTTCGTGAGGGCGGGGGCCGACGAGAAGCACTACGTGCTGGTCGGGCGCCTGATGACGGCCGCGCTGATGATCCTCGCCGCGCTGCTGACCTTCGTGCTCGAGACGGCGAGCCGCGGCTTCACGCTGCTCCTCTCGATCGGCGCCGGCACGGGGCTGCTCTACCTGCTCCGGTGGTACTGGTGGCGCGTCAACGCGTGGGCCGAGGTGGCGGCGATGGGCGCGTCGTTCTGCACCGCCGTGGCCTTCGAGGTCGTGCGCCGGATGGGGACCCCGATTCCCGACCACATTTCGCTGCTCGCGACGGTTGGCGTGACGTCAGTCGTCTGGGTGTCCGCGGCGTTCCTCGGGCCGAAGACGGACGACGCCACGCTCGTGAAGTTCTTCAAGCTCGTGCGGCCGGCGGGGCCGGGATGGAAGCACGTGCAGGCACTGGCCGGCGTGGGACCCTCGCCTGATTCGCTGCCGCAGGCGATGCTCGGCTGGATGCTCGGCGTGGCCTTCGTCTACTCGGCGCTGTTCGGGTCCGGCAGCTATCTCTACGGCAACACGGGCCAAGGCGTGGTATTCACGGTCGTCTTCTTCCTCAGCGGCTACGGCGTGGTGAAGGTGCTGCAGGGCTTCTGGAAGGTCACGCCCGACCACGACAAGTGAGGGTAACTTCCTGAGCATGCGCACCACGCAGGCGGTGATCCTTGCGCGCGGCCTCGGTTCCCGAATGCGGCGGGCCGAGGCCGCGGTGGCGTTGGACGACGCGCAGGCGCGCGCCGCCGACGCCGGTCACAAGGGGATGATGCCGACGCTTGGGCGCCCCTTCCTCGACTTCGTGCTCTCGGCGCTTGCCGACGCCGGCGTGCGCGATGTGACGCTGGTCGTCGCGCCAGACCACGCGAGCATGCGCGAGTACTACGAGCGGCGGTCGCCACCGACGCGCGTGCGGCTGCGCTGGGCGGTCCAGGCCGAGCCTCGCGGCACCGCCGACGCGGTGCGCTCGGCGGACGGCCACGTGCACGACGCGCCGTTCCTCGTGCTCAACTCCGACAATTACTATCCCGTGTCGTCGTACGAGGCGCTTTGTGCGGTCGGCGGCGCTGGACTCGTGGCGTATGAAGGCGAGGCGCTGGTGCGAGAGAGCAACATCGACCGGGCGCGCGTGATGGCCTTCGCCCTGCTCGACATTGATGCATCGGGCGTGCTGCGCGACATCGTGGAGAAGCCGGGCGCCGACCACCCGCTGGCGCAGCGCCCGGAGCACTGGGTGAGCATGAACCTGTGGAGCTTCACGCCGCGCATCTTCGAGGCGTGCCGCCGCGTCACGCCGTCGGTGCGGGGCGAGCTGGAGCTGCAGGACGCCGTCTTGATCGCGGCGCGTGAACTCGGGGAGACGTTTCACGTGGTCAAGGCGCACGCCGGCGTGCTCGACCTCTCGCGGCGCGCCGACGTGGCGACGATCGGCGACTTCCTGCGCGGCATCGTGGTGGCCCCGTGAGGTGGCGGTACCGTGCCCCGGGGCGCGTGGAGCTGGCGGGGAAGCACACCGACTACGCCGGCGGACCGTCGCTGACCTGCGCCGCGCCCTTTCACATGCATGCCAAGGCGGAGGCGATTGACGAGCCGCTCATTCGCGTGCACGACCAGCGGAGCAAGTCCACCGTGGTGATGGCGCTCTCGCCGGAAGCGTCTCCGTCGGGGCCGCGCTGGTCAGTGTACCTGGCCGCGGTGGCGCGGCGTGTGGCGCGCGACTTCCCGCAGGCGCGCACGGGGGTGGAGGTCGCGCTGGGGAGCACGATTCCCACTTCGATGGGGATGAGCAGCTCGAGCGCGCTCGTGGTGACGCTCGCGATGGCGGTGTTTGACGCGAACGCCCTGTGGGAATCGCCCGAGTGGACACCGGTCGCGGGCGACGAGCTCGCCTTTGCGCAGTACTGCGCTGCGGTAGAAAGCGGGGCGGCGTGGGGGCCGTTCGCCGGCGATACGGGGGTGGGAACGCGCGGCGGCGCGCAGGACCACATCGCCATCTGTGCGTCGCGCGAGCGGATGGTCGGCGCCTACGCGTACCTTCCCGGGCGCGTGGTGCGGCGCGTGGCCTGGCCCAAGGACTGGCGCATCGTCGTGGCGACGAGCGGGGTGCGCGCCACGAAGACCGGTAACGCGCTGCACGCCTACAACCGCGTCGCCGACTCGGTGCGCGCGCTGGTGGCGGCGTGGAACACCGACACCGGCCGCCACGACGCCACGCTGGCGGATGTGCTGGCCGCGGCGCCCGGCGCATTTGATCATGCGCTGTCGCTGGCCGAGCGGGCGGCCACCGAGGCGAGCGATGCCGACTACATGCGTGGTCGCGTGCGGCAGTATCGCGAGGAGACTGCGGTGATCGTGCCCGGGCTTGCGGACGCCATCGCGCGCGCCGACGCGCCGGCCGCCGCGGCGCTGATGACGCGGTCACAGGAGATGGCAGAGCAGGCGCTGCAGAACCAGGTGCCGCAGACCATCTGGCTCGCGGCGCACGCGCGGGACCACGGGGCGCTGGCGGCCACGGCGTTCGGCGCCGGCTTCGGCGGCGCCGTCTGGGCGCTCGTGGCCGACGGCGATGCGCATCAGGTGGCCGACTCGTGGATGAAGGCGTTCGCGGCGGTACCCGGCACCGGCGGGGCGCACCGCGAGACGGCGCGAGTGATGACGCCCTCTGCGGGCGCGTGGCGGCGGACGGCATGAACACGCCGAAGCCTGCGCGGCTGCCGCGCACCGTGAAGGCGCTCGCCGCGGTGAGCTTTTTCACTGACGCGTCGAGCGAGATGATCTACCCGCTGCTGCCGGCCTTCCTGACGGCGACGCTGGGGGCGAGCGCGGCGTGGGTGGGGATCATCGAGGGGGCGGCCGACGCGACGGCGTCGCTGCTGAAGCTGGCGAGCGGCTGGTGGTCCGACCGCGTGAAGCGGCGCAAGCCGCTGATCGTCGCCGGGTACACGATTGCGGCCGTGCTGCGTCCGCTCGTGGCGGTGGCCGGTGCGGCGTGGCAGGTGCTCGCCATTCGCGTCGGCGACCGCATGGGGAAGGGGATCCGCGGTGCGCCACGCGATGCGATGATCGCCGACTCCGTGGCACCTGATCAGCGCGGGCGCGCCTTCGGTGCGCAGCGCGCGGCCGATCACGCCGGGGCGTTCGTCGGGCCGCTGATTGCGTTCGTGCTGCTGCAGTGGATGGGCGTCTCCGTGCGTACGGTCTTCCTGCTGGCCGCGATTCCGGGTGCGATTGCGGTGCTTGTCGCGGTGTTTGGAGTACGGGAGGCTGATGGGAGACGGGAGACGGGAGATGGGAGAGGACCCGCTGTCGAAGTCTCGCCTCCGGCAACCGACGCACAGGTCGCGCCTGCGGGCCCAGCCAGCGCGGCGTCCGTCGAGCCCCTCGGCGCTTCCTTCTGGCGCTATCTCGCGGTGCTCGTGCTATTCACGCTCGGCAACTCCACCGACGCGTTCCTCCTGCTCAAGGCATCGGAGCTCGGCGTCTCGGCGGCCCTGCTGCCGATCCTCTGGGCGGCGCTGCACGTGGTGAAGTCGGCGACGAGCATCCCGGCGGGGGCGTGGTCGGACCGGGTGGGACGCCGCACGATGATCGCCGCCGGCTG
Organism: Gemmatimonadota bacterium; assembly: GCA_016218305.1. Lineage (GTDB taxonomy): Bacteria > Gemmatimonadota > Gemmatimonadetes > Gemmatimonadales > Gemmatimonadaceae > PNKL01. Next base: position 18,655 of record JACREJ010000002.1, read on the forward strand.
GCTCTGGTACGCGCTCGTCTACCTGGGCTTCGCGTTCGCCACGGAGACGTGGCACGCCTGGGCGCTCTTCCTCTCGTACGGGTTGTTCTTCGGACTCACCGAGGGTGTGGAGCGCGCGCTCGTGGCCGACCTCGTCCCCGCCACCCGTAGCGGCATCGCGTTCGGCTGGTACAACGGCGTCATCGGCGCAGCGGTGCTGCCCGCGTCCGTGGTCTTCGGCCTGATGTGGGACTGGAAGGGAAGCGGCTTCGCGTTCCTGGTGGGGGCGGCGAGTGCGTGTCTGGCCGCGGTTGGCCTGGTGCTGGTACGGCCAGAAAAGAGACTGGGATTGTGAGCTCGGATTGGGATGGAGGATTTGGATGCGCGATCGTGATTTGGGATTGGGATCGCGATCCTGGTCACACATCCCGATCGCCAATCCAGATCGCAATCCACATCCGAGCTCCCAATCCCAATTCGTCCCCTAGCAGCAGCGGCTCCCCGGGCGGGAGTACCTCGCCGTCAGCTGCTCCCGATGGAAGTCGCGCTCGCTGATCGGTTCCTGCCCCGGATGGTGCGAGCGCAGGTGCGCGACGTACGCCTCATAATCGGGCACGCCAATGATGCGTCGGAGCACGGCCGCCACGCGCCGCGCGACGCCGGGAACGGCTCCGGCGTCGGCTGGCGGATTGGCGGCGCGATCAGTCACGGCTTGGCCTTGCTCCCCTTGGGTCCGATGGTGCGCTCGTACAGGTCGAAGATGCGCGTGTACTCGTCGGTCCAGCTCGCCGGACGCACGAACCCGTGGTCCTCCACGGGATAGACCGCGAGTTCCCAGCCAGTCTTGCCGAGTTCGATGAGGCGCTGGGTCAACCGCACGATGTCCTGGAAGTTGACGTTGGTGTCCACCATGCCGTGCGGCATCAGCAGCGGATCCTCGAGTCCTTCCGCATGGAAGATGGGCGACGAGCGATGATACGCGAGCGAGTCGTTCTGCGGAAGGTTGAGGATGGCGCCGGTGTAGCCGTGGTTGTAGTGCGCCCAGTCGGTGACCGAGCGCAGCGCGGCGCCGGCGCCGAAGTGCTTGGGCTCGGTGAAGAGCGCCATCAGCGTCATGAAGCCGCCGTACGACCCGCCGTACATCCCGACGCGCTCGGGGTGGATGCCGAAGTGCTTCGCCAGGTAGCGCGAGGCGTCCACCTGGTCCTGCAGGTCGCGCCCGCCCATGAAGCGGTAGATGGCGGTACGCCAGTCGCGTCCGTACCCGGCGCTCGCGCGATAGTCGAGGTCGAGCACCACATAGCCCTTGGACGCGAGGTAGTTGTTGAACATGAACTCGCGCGGGTACTGACTCCAGAAATGCCCGACGTTGTGCAGGTATCCCGCGCCGTG
>JACREJ010000051.1 GCA_016218305.1 Gemmatimonadota bacterium
CACGCGCCTGCGGCTGATTGACGCCCTGGAGACGCTGCAAGGGAAGCGCGACCGCAACCCCGCCAAGAAGCACGGGAACATCCCGCTGTGAAGAAGGTCCTGATCGCAAACCGCGGCGAGATTGCGCTGCGGATCGTCCGTGCCTGCCGTGAGCTCGGCCTGCAGTCCGTGGCGGTGTACTCCGACGCCGATGCCCGCGCGCCGCACGTGCGCGAGGCCGACGAGGCGGTGCGACTGGGGCCGCCGCCCTCCGCCGAGAGCTACCTGCGCGGCGACCTGATCATCGAGGCGGCGCAGCGGGTGGGCGCGGACGCCATCCATCCGGGGTACGGCTTCCTCTCGGAGCGCGAGTGGTTTGCGCGCGCCGTGCGCGACGCGGGGCTCATCTGGGTGGGGCCGCCCGCCGAGGCGATCGCGGCCATGGGCTCCAAGACGGCGGCGCGCACGCTGGCGCTGGCGCACGAGGTGCCGGTCGTGCCCGGCACCACGGACGCGCTGCGCGACGCGGCGGAGGCGGCGGAGATCGCGGCGCGTTTCGGCTATCCCGTGCTGCTCAAGGCGGCGGCGGGCGGCGGCGGCAAGGGGATGCGCGTCGTGCGCGAAGCCTCGGCCCTCGCGTCGTCGCTCGAGGCGGCGCGCCGCGAGGCCCAGAACGCGTTCGGCGACGACGCCGTGTACGTGGAGAAGTACATCGACGGACCGCGGCACGTGGAGATCCAGGTGCTGGCCGATGCCCACGGACGCTGCATCTCGCTGGGCGAGCGCGAGTGCTCGGTGCAGCGGCGGCACCAGAAGATGATCGAAGAGGCGCCGAGCGTCGCGGTCAACGCCGAGCTGCGGAAGGCGATGGGGGCGGCGGCCGTGCGCGTGGCGAAGGCCGCCGGCTACGTGAACGCCGGCACGTGCGAGTTCCTGCTCGCGCCGGACGGGCAGTTCTACTTCCTCGAGATGAACACGCGCATCCAGGTGGAGCATCCGGTCACGGAGCTCGTCACCGGCATCGACCTGGTGCAGTGGCAGCTGCGCATCGCCGCCGGCGAGCGCCTGCCGTTCACGTCGAACATCGAGCCGCGCGGGTGGGCGATGGAGTGCCGCATCACGAGCGAGGACGCGGCGAACCACTTCCTCCCGAGCGCCGGGCGCGTGTCGTACCTCCGCCTGCCGGGCGGACCAGGCGTGCGCTGGGACGGTGGCATCGGCGTGGGAAGCGAGGTCAGCCTGTTCTACGACGCGATGCTGGCGAAGCTCATCGTCTGGGCGCCGACGCGCGCCGAGGCGATCGCGCGCATGCAGCGGGCGCTGGATGAGCTGACCATCGACGGACTGGAGACCTCGCGCGAGTTCCACCTGCGGGTGATGGAGGACGACGAATTCCGGCGCGGGGCGATCGACATCCAGTGGCTCGAACGGCGGCTGGACTCGCTGGTGGGCGCGCCGGCGCCGCGCGAATTGATGGAAGCGGCGGCCATCGCCGCGGCGCTCCTCGCCGAGCGCGACCGCGCGCGGCGCGCGCCGCGCACCGCGCGACCGGGTGCCGCCGAGGCGGCGCGGGACACGCTCCCTGAACACCAGCCCTGGGCGCGGCTCGCGCGGCAGCAGGGCCTGCGCGGCGAGTGACCGCGGACATCGCGACGCTCGACATCACGTCCATCGCCGCCGGCGGTGACGGCGTGGCGCGGCACGACGGGATGGTGGTCTTCGTGCCGCGCACGGCGCCGGGCGACCGCGTGCGCGCGCGGCTGCGGACCAAGGGGCGCTTCGCGCGCGGCGCGCTGCTCTCGGTGGAGCAGCCGGGGCCGGGGCGCGTGGCCCCCGAGTGTCCGCACTACGAGCGCGACCGATGCGGCGGATGCCAGCTGCAGCACCTGACGCTCGAGGCGCAGCGCGCCGCCAAGGCGCAGATGGTGCAGGATGCCTTCGCGCGGATCGGCAAGCGCGCCGTGGCGCTGCCAACGGTGCACGGGGCAGGGGAGCCGTGGCGATATCGGCGCAAGCTCACGCTCGCGCTGCGGCGCGCGGGGGACGCGTGGCGTGCGGGGCTGCACCGCGCCGGCGCCCCGGACGAGGTGTTCGCGCTCGACGACTGCCGCATTGCCGACGCGCGCATCGTGGCGGCCTTTCACGACGTGCTGGCCAACGGCGCGCACCTGCTGCCGCATGTGTCGTCGCTCCGCGCGTCAATCCGGCGCGACGGCGACGACCTGCTGCTGGTGGTGGAGGGCGGAATGCAGTGGCCGGAGGGCAGGGCCTTTGCGGCGGCGTGTCCCTCGGTGGCGGCGACGTGGTGGGTGAACGACGACGGTCGCCGTCGACTCCTGCTGGACCGCCGCGCGCGGCGGGATGCGGGCGCGTCGTTCGTGCAGGTGAATGCGGACGTCGCGGCCGCGCTCGCGGCGCGCGTCGAGGCGCTCGTCCTGGCGCACGCGCCGGCGACCGTGATTGATGCGTACGCCGGCACCGGTGACGTGGCCGCCGCGCTCGCGCGGCGCGGCGTCGAGGTGGCGGCCATCGAGCTCGACGCCGATGCGAGCGTGGTGAGCGCCTCGCGCCTCGCCGCGCCGTCGCGCGCGATTGCCGCAAAGGTCGAGGACGTGCTCGCCGGCCTGCTCCCCGCCGACGTGGTGGTGCTGAACCCGCCGCGCGTGGGCGTGGCTGCCGGTGTCACCGCGGCCCTCGCGGGCGCCGTGCCGCGCCCGCGCGCGATCATCTACGTGAGCTGTGATCCCGCCACGCTGGCCCGTGACGTGCTGCGGCTCCCCGGATGGCGCGTGGCGTCGTTAGACTGTTACGACATGTTTCCGCAGACGGCGCACGTGGAAACGGTGTGCGAACTGGTGCCGGAGGACGCGTGAAGTACATCGTCGACATCGGCGGCGAACGACTGGAGGTGGAGCTCGACGGCGAGACCGCGCGGGTCGGCGGCGTCGCGCACGCCGTGCACCTCTCCGACGTGGAGGGCTCGCCGGTGCACCTCGTGGGCATCGGGCATCGCGTGCACCGCGTCGTGGCGCGGCGCCACGCCGAGCGCGGCCGCTACACGCTGCGCCTCGACGGCTGGCGCCTCGAGGCCGAGGCGCTCGATGAGCGCATGCGCGCCATCCGGGACCTCACCGCGGCGCAGGACGCGCACGCCGGGCCGCTGCCGGTGACGGCGCCGATGCCGGGCATGATCGTGCGGGTGCACGTCCAGCCGGGCGACATCGTAACGCAAGGACAGGGCGTGGTGAGCATGGAGGCCATGAAGATGGACAACGAATTGCGCGCGCCGACGGCCGGCACCGTGAAGGCCGTGCTGGTGCAGCCCGGCCAGGCCGTGGAACGCGGCGCCGTGCTGGTGGAGCTTGCATGACGCGCCGCGCACTGACCGTCGCCTTTGCCGGCGCGCTGGTTCTTGCGCAGGGCTGCGCCTCGTCGTCGCCCGTCCGCATGCGCCGTGCCCTGGACGGGTCGATGGAGCGCGTGCTGCGCACGGAGTCGTATCTCCGCAGCGTGGCCGGCATTTCGAGCCAGCCGGCACGCCTGACCCGCGGTGACGGGTTCGTCCACATCTCCGACGTCGCGCCCATCCTGCGCTATCTCGCCGACGTGCGTGACACGACGCGGTTCCGCTCCCTGCGGGGATTTGCGACCGACAAGCTGATGCGCCGCGGTCCCGCCGGGTACGAAGTGGCCCGCCGCTACCGCGAGGGCGACGCATTCGAGGGCGCCACCCCGTACGGCTCCCTGTGGACCACCCAGGCGCTGGCGGAGGGGTGGCGGCTGCTGGGCGACACCGCGTCGGCGTCGGTGCTGGCGCAGATGGCGCCGTCCAGCATCGGGGCGGGGCAGATGCCGTCACCCATGCACCAGCTGTCCGTCGCCTGCGGCGATGCCTCGGAATTGGTCAGGACCGATCCGGCGGCGGCGCGCGCCGTTCTCGCGCGGGCGAAGAAGTTCCTCGGCAGCCAGCGGGCCGCGGAGAAACAGGCGGCCCTGCAGTCGACCGTGGTCGAGGGGGAGGTGGACCTGCTCTCGTGCCTGACCCGGCTGGGGCTCGCGCTTCAGGACCCAGACGTCACAGTGTGGTATCTGGACCGCCTGCTGGACCACCTGAAGCCGATGCTCACCCACTCGGGGCGCCCTGAGCTGGGGACGGCGGCCGATATCCTCCTGACGCTGCGGCGGGTGCGGGAGGCAGGGCCGGAGTATTCGCGATAGGGGCGGAACGGGGAGGGGGTAGAGGCGTAGGGACGGGGAACGAGGGGTGGAACGAGGGGGGACGTCACTGGCGCACCCAGGGCCTCCCTCGTCGTTCCACCCCTCCTCGCCCGTCGCCAGGCCTCTACCCCCTCCTCGTTCCGTTGCCGTCGACCCTCCGCTGACCCCCAACCCTTGACCCGCCCTAAGTCGTTGCCTAGCTTACATGTCTGTCCGAAAACAGCCCTTCGCGGCGGCCGAGACCCGGGTTGCATTCCGCACCGGTGAGGCGAAGACCCACGCAGTCGAGCACTGCCCACTCGTTAGAGATGAAGACTTTCAGCGCAAAACCTCAGGACATCGAGCACCACTGGTACGTCGTTGACGCCAGCGGGATGGTCCTGGGACGGCTTGCCACCGAGGTCGCACGGATCATCCGTGGCAAGCACAAGCCGATGTTCACGCCGCACATGGACACCGGCGATTTCGTCATCGTGATCAATGCCTCGAAGGTGAAGGTCACGGGCCGCAAGGCGGAGCAGAAGCAGTACTTCCGCCACACCGGCTACATGGGCCACGAGCTCTACACGCCGTTCGCGACGATGCTCGCCAAGCACCCGGAGCGCGTCATCGAGAAGGCCGTGCACGGCATGCTGCCGAAGAACGCCCTCGGCCGCGGCAAGCTCCGTCTCAAGCTGCGCGTGTATGCGGGCGCCGATCACCCGCACGCCGCCCAGCAGCCCACCCCACTCACCTTCCCGTCGCTCGAGGCGAAGTAAGCAATGGCCGACCAGACCATTCATACCATCGGCCGTCGCAAGGAAGCGGTGTGCCGTCTGTACCTGAAGCCCGGCTCGGGCAAGTGGAGTGTCAACGGGCGCACGCTCGGCGATTACTTCCCGCGTCCCGTGCTCGTTTCCGCGATCCAGCAGCCGTTCACGGCGACCGACACGCTCGGCCGCTTTGACGTGCAGGCCAACATCGACGGCGGCGGCGTCACCGGCCAGGCCGGCGCACTGCGCCTCGCCGTGGCGCGTGCCCTCGTGATCGTGGACGAGCTGCACCGTCGCAAGCTGCGCGACCTGGGCCTGCTCACGCGCGATGCGCGTGCGGTGGAGCGCAAGAAGCCCGGCCGCCCGAAGGCGCGCAAGCGGTTCCAGTTCTCGAAGCGCTAGAGCGCGACGGGAGATGGGAGATGGGAGACGGGAGATGTCCCGCTCCAGCGGCGACCTCTCCCTCCCATCTCCGATCTCCCATCTCCCATCTGTTGTTCATCCATCCCTCACCTCGAGGGAGCCCATCAGTGGTCCGGCTCGCCGGTCTGTATGGGCGCTGAACTCGAGGGACGACCCAACCAGTTCAAGGAAGAAGCACACACATGGCTCAGCCCACGCTCGACGATCTGCTCAAGGCCGGTGTCCACTTCGGGCACCAGACGCGCCGCTGGAATCCCAAGATGCGCCGCTTCATTTTCGCGGAGCGCAACGGGATCCACATCATCGACCTGCAGAAGACGCTTCGGCAGATCGAACTCGCCCAGAAGCTGGCCCGCGAAGTCGTGCTGCGCGGCGACCAGGTGCTGTACGTCTGCACCAAGCGCCAGCTCGCCGCCATCGTGACGCAGGAAGCCGAGCGCGCGGGCGCGCTCTCGGTGACCGAGCGCTGGCTCGGCGGCCTGCTCACCAACTTCTCCACCGTCAAGAAGCAGATCCGCCGGCTCAAGGAGCTCGAGGCGGGGGCTGAGGCGGGCGGTGGGTTCGAGAACTACACCAAGAAGGAGCAGCTGATGCTCACGCGTCAGAAGGACAAGCTCCTCAAGAACCTGTCGGGCATCAAGAACATGGGACGCCTGCCGGGGCTGCTGTTCGTCGTGGATGCGAAGAAGGAGCGCATCGCGGTGGACGAGGCCAAGAAGCTCGGCATCCCGATCATCGCCATCTGCGACACGAACTCCGATCCGGACCTCATCGCGGTGCCGATTGCCGGCAACGACGACGCCATCCGCTCGGTGGAGCTGCTCACGGCCACGGTGACGGACGCGATCATCGAGGCGCGCCGCGAGGCGCCGGTGCGTGAGGAAGTGGAGGAGGGGCAGTCGTACACCTATTCCTCGGACCGCGGCGCCGAGCCCCAGGACCGTGACCGCAACCGTCGCGGCCAGGGTGGCGGCGGCGAGCGTGGCGGCGACCGCCCGCGTCGCCGGCGCGCCAAGCCGGACGCCATCGCGGCCCGCCTCAAGGGCGACGCCCCGGAAGCGGCGGACAAGCCCGCCGAGACGCCGGACCAGCCGAGCGCGTAAGCGCGCGGGCGTGGTCCTCACGCCGACCAGCGCGTATTTTCCCGACGCCGCCGGCCGCAAGAGCCGGCGGCGTCTTCACACCGACTGAACTACCGAGAATGCATATGGCTGCGATCACCGCGAAGGATGTTGCCGAGCTCCGGGCCCGCACCGGCGCCGGCATGATGGACTGCAAGAAGGCCCTCGAGGAGGCCGGCGGCGCGATGGACGCCGCCGTCGACATCCTCCGCAAGAAGGGTATCGCCAAGGCCGAGAAGCGCGCCGACCGCGCCGCCTCGGAAGGCCAGATCGTGACATGGGTGGCGCCGGATCACTCGGCGGCCGCCATGATCGAGATCAACTCGGAGACCGACTTCGTGGGGCGCAATGACGAGTTCATCGCCATGGCGAAGACGATGTGCGAGCAGGTGTCGAAGGACGCGAGCGTGGACGGCGTCGTGAAGGTGGGCGCCGACGGCGCGTACCTCGCCACGCCCTGGTACGCCGATGCGTCGCGCACGGTGGGCGAGGTCGTGAAGGCCGCCTCGGCCAAGACGGGCGAGAACGTCGTGCTCAAGGGCATCGCGCGCTTCACGGCGAAGGCGGGCGGCACGGTGGGCTTCTACCTGCACTTCAACGGCAAGGTGGGCGTGCTGGTCGAAGTTGCCGGCATCACCGGCGAGGCCGGCGCCGCGCTGGCCAACACGATTGCCGAGCACGTGGCGGCGGGCGTGCCGGCCACGGCGATCGCGGTGGACCGCGCCGGCGTGGATCCGGCGGTCGTGAAGCGCGAGCGCGACATCTTCGTGGAGCAGGCCATCGCCAGCGGCAAGCCGCCGGCCATCGCCGAGAAGATGGTGGACGGGCGCATCAACAAGTTCTTCGGCGAGATCGTGCTGACCGAGCAGCCGTGGGTGCGCGAGGACAGCAAGACGATTGGCCAGATCATCAAGGAAGCCGGCGCCGGCGCCTCGGTGGTGCGCTTCGCCCGCTTCAAGATGGGCGAGGGCTAACGCATGACGTCGGCGCTCAAGTACCCACGCATCCTGCTCAAGCTCTCCGGCGAGGCGCTCGCCGGGGAGAAGGGCTTCGGGTTCGACTTCGACGCCATCACGCGCTTTTCGCACCAGATCCGCACCATCCACGGGATGGGGGCGCAGGTGGCGGTGGTGATCGGCGGCGGCAACATCGTGCGCGGCTCGCAGATCTCGCGCATGGGCATGGATCGCGTGAGCGCCGACTACATGGGCATGCTGGGGACGGTCATCAACGCGCTGGCGCTGCAGGACGTGCTGGAGCGCGACGGGCTCGACACGCGCGTGATGACCGCCATCCGCATGGAGGAACTGGCCGAGCCGTTCATCCGGCGGCGCGCGATGCGGCACCTGGAGAAGGGGCGCTGTGTCGTCTTTGCCGGGGGGACGGGGAACCCGTACTTTTCCACGGACACGGCGGCGGTGCTGCGGGCCATCCAGATGAAGGCCGACGTCATCATCAAGGCCACCAGCGTTGACGGCATCTACTCGGCCGATCCCAAGAAAGTGCCGGACGCCACGCGGTACGATCGCATCAGCTACCGTGACGTGATGCTCGAGGAGCTCGGCGTAATGGATCAGACGGCGATCACGCTCTGCAAGGAGAATGCGCTGCCGCTGATCGTGCTCAACATCAACACTCCGGATGCCGTGGCCGATGCGATCCGCGGCAAGCCGGTGGGGACCCTGGTTTCATGACCGCCATTCCAAACATCCTGAAGGACTGCCGTGCCTCGATGGAGAAGGGGATCGAGGCGGTGAAGCGCGAGTTCACCTCCGTGCGCTCGGGCAAGGCGGCGCCGAGCATGCTCGACGCGGTGAAGGTCGAGGCCTACGGCGCGCTGGTCTCGCTCAACCAGGTGGCGAGCGTCAACGCGCCGGAGCCGCGCGCGCTGATCGTGACGCCGTTCGACAAGGGGCAGATCCGCGCCGTCGAGAAGGCGATCCGCGAATCGGGACTCGGCTTCGATCCGGCGATCCAGGGGACGTTCATCCGCGTCCCGCTGCCGGCGATGAACGAGCAGCGCCGCAAGGAGCTGGCGAAGATGGTGCACAAGTACGCGGAGGACGGCCACATCGCCATCCGGCACGCGCGCACGCACGCCCGCGACCTGCTCAAGAAGCTGGACGGCGTCTCCGAGGATGACGTGAAGCACGCGGAGAAGGAGCTGCAGAAGCTGCACGACGACTACATCCACAAGGTCGATGCGCTGAGCAAGGCGAAAGAAGCCGAGATCATGGAGGTCTGAGCGCCTTGGGCGCCGCCGACGATCTCCTCGCCCGGGTGAACGAGCACGGCGCGATTCCGCGCCATGTGGCGATCATCATGGATGGCAACGGCCGCTGGGCGCGCGAGCGCATGCTGCCGAGGCCCATTGGCCATCGCCATGGCATGAAGTCGGTGCGCGAGGTGGTGGAGGCGTCCATCGCCGCGGGGGTCGGGGTGCTCTCGCTCTTCGCGTTCTCGCAGGAGAATTGGCAGCGGCCGGCCGGCGAGGTGTCGGCGCTGATGTCGCTGCTCGAGGAGTACATCCAGAAGGAAGCCCGCGAGCTCGACGAGCAGGGCGTGCGCGTGGTTTTCCTCGGCGACCTCGACCGGCTCCCCCCGGTGCAGCGCGGCGCGGTGGATCGCGTGATGGCGCTGACCGCGCACAACACCAAGCTGGTCCTCAACCTCTTCATTTCGTACGGCGCGCGCGCCGAACTCGTGCGCGCGGCCCGCCTGATCGCCGAAGACGTCGCGGCCGGACGCCTGACGCCGGCGCAGGTGGACGAGGACGCCGTCTCGAACCGGCTGTTCACCGCCGGCTGCCCCGATCCGGACCTCCTGATTCGCACGTCCGGCGAGATGCGCATCTCGAACTTCCTGCTCTGGCAGCTGGCGTACACCGAGCTCGTCATTTCGCCGGTGCTGTGGCCCGACTTCGGGCGGGCCGAGCTGTACGAGGCAATCCTCGATTACCAGAGCCGCGAGCGCCGCTTCGGCCGCGTCTCGGCGTAGCTGAGACTCCCGTGACCGAATTCCCGAAGCGGCTGCTCGTCGCGATCGTGCTCATCCCGATCGTGCTCGGGTGCGTCTGGGCCGGCGGCCCGGCGCTGGTGACGCTGCTCGCTCTCGCGTCGGGGCTCGCCGCGTGGGAGTTCTACCGGCTGGCCGAAGTGCGCGGCGCGCGGCCGCTCAGCGCCGTGGGCATCACGTGGAGCGTGCTCATCCCCGTCGTCGTCCACGCGCGCTTCCTGGGCCTCTGGGTGCCGCCGGTCAGCGTCGTGGCGCTGCTGGTGCCGCTGCTGCTCACCGTGGCGCTGTTCGCGCGGGGAAGCGACGGCGGGCCGATGGCGGCCGTCGGCATCACGCTGGCCGGCATCGTCTACACCGGCGGCATGCTCAGCTTCGCGTACGCCCTGCGTTACCATGAGTTCGTCGTGGACGCGCGCGGCGGCCTGGCGCTCGTGCTGCTGCCGGTGGTGGTGACCTGGCTCAACGACACCGGCGCGTACCTGGCGGGCCGCGCCTTCGGTCGCGCCAAGCTGATGCCGACCGTCAGCCCGGGGAAGACGTGGGCCGGCGCGTACGGTGCGGTGGTGGCGAGCGTGCTCACCACGTGGGTGCTCGCCGCGTTCGTGCTGCCGCCGATGGCGCACCTCACGCTGCGGCCGGTGGGCATCGTGGTGGTGGGCGTGGGGCTCAGTCTGGCCGCGCAGGTGGGCGATCTCGCCGAGTCGATGTTCAAGCGCGAGGCGGGCGTGAAGGACAGCTCGCACCTCATTCCCGGACACGGCGGGGTGCTCGACCGCGTGGACTCGCTGCTCTTCACGCTCCCGGTCGGGTTCGTGCTCCTCGGCAGCTTCCTCGTCTACCGGCCCTGATGACACCGCAGGGTGTCGCCATCCTCGGCTCGACCGGCAGCATCGGCACCACGGCGCTGCGCGTGCTCGATCGGCACCGCGACCGGTTCGCGGTCCGCGCGCTGACGGCGCACGCCAACGCGGCGCTGCTGCACCGGCAGGTGGAGGCATGGACGCCGACCTTCGTCGCGCTCGTGGAGGGTGACGGCGAGGCGCCGGCCGCGTGGCTGCGTGGCGCGGGGGCGCTCGTCGAGGCCGCGACGCGGCCGGATGTGGCCGTGGTGCTCAACGCCATCGTGGGCGCGGCGGGGCTCGATGCGACGCTGGCCGCGCTCGGCGCCGGGAAACGCGTGGCGCTGGCCAACAAGGAGTCGCTGGTGGTGGGCGGCGCCCTCGTCGCCGCCGCGGCGCGCCGCGGCGGTGGGGCCGTGGTCCCCGTGGACAGCGAGCACTCGGCCATCCTGCAATGCCTTTCCGGACGCGACGCCTCCGAGGTGCGCAAACTCGTCATCACCACCTCGGGCGGGCCGTTCCGTGAATGGCCGGCGGAGCGCGTGCGCGCGGCCACCGTGCAGGACGCGCTCAATCACCCCACCTGGTCGATGGGGCGCAAGATCACCGTGGACAGCGCGACGCTCGCCAACAAGGCGCTCGAGGTGATCGAGGCGCACTTCCTCTTCGGACTGGGGTACGACCAGATCGAGGTGGTGGTGCATCCGCAGAGTATCATTCATTCGATGGTGGAGTTCCGGGACGGCAGCGTGCTGGCGCAGCTGGGCGTGCCGTCCATGGAACTCCCCATCCTCTACGCGCTTTCACATCCAGAGCGCATTGCGGATGCGGGCATTCCGGTGTTCGACGCGGTGTCGGCGGGCCGGCTGACGTTCGAGGCGGTGCGGCATGAGGCCTTCCCGTGTCTCGGGCTCGGCATCGCCGCAGGGAAGGCCGGTGGAGCCGCACCGGCCGTCTTCAACGGCGCCAACGAGCAGGCCGTGGCGCTCTTTCTCGAGGGACGCGTGACCTTCGGCGCCATCGCCGAGGCCGTGGAGGACGCGCTGGCGCGTCTCGCCGGGTTGTCCGGTGGAGACCTGCCGTCGCTTTGGCACGCCGACGCGCAAGCGCGGCGAACCGTGAGGGAGAAGTTCGCATGATTGCATGGCTCGCACCGATCCTCGTGCTCGGCATCGTGATCTTCGTTCACGAGCTCGGCCACTTTCTCGCCGCCAAATGGACCGGCGTCTACGCGCCGCGCTTCTCGCTCGGTTTTGGCCCCGCGCTGTGGAAGCATCGCCGTGGCGAGACGGAGTACGTGCTGGCGGCGCTGCCGCTGGGCGGGTACGTGCGCATGGCGAGCCGTGAGGACGAGACCATGGCCGCGATCGAGGGCGGAAAGCCCGAGGGCGCGGACGCGGGCGTGACGGCCGATGCGGAAAAGCCGGCCGACTGGGACGAGAATGCGATGGTCCCGTTCGGGCCCAAGCCGGTACCGCCGGA